>CAZJQR010000103.1:0-7471 GCA_964548345.1 uncultured Candidatus Bathyarchaeia archaeon
CCCAACTGTAGTGTGGTCTTCGGCCACGTGAACTTGGGAAAGCTGGCAGCCTACTCAAGCCCTGAAAATCAGGCGGAGATTTACCCAAACTTTATAACTAAGTGCTGATTGTTTTTGGGGACATGGTGAAAACATGAACATGTTGGCGGTACTGTCACTACTATTAACGGGTGCAGGAGACAGTATATCGCAGATTCTAAGCGTATTGTTTTATGGAGTTTTCATAGTTTTCCTGTTTTACGGGCAAAGAATCCAGATGTACGTGATGATCCGTGAGGTTGAAGGATCACTTTACAAGCTGAGATACATAAAAGAAGAAGGAAGAAAAACCGCCATAGAAACCATCAAGGAAATCGGCAAACCACAAACTGACCCCTCCGCCAGAGTTGACCGCTATTTGGAGTACTTTACAATTCAGCCTCAGAGCATGGACCCTTCAGGCATAGTTTACAAGCTTGACCACATCCTTGACGTAAGAGACACCCGTCTCAAAGATGAAGTGAAACTTATGGCGCCAGCAAGCGACGAAGTTCAAGTGAATAATCTGGAGAACACTTTGGAAGCGGCTATGGCGCTTAATTTCATCTACAAAGTTGTACGACACTATTACATTCAAGGCAAAAAAACACTGAGCCTCTACATTATCATGCAGCTACAAATGATACTGCCTCTGGTTATGAAAGAAGCCGAAGCATACGCTAGCGCTCTTAAAGCTTTTGCCTACGGACAGCCCATAGGCGACGGAGCTGGCCCGTTGGTGGCAGCAAAACTTATGCACGGCTACGAAACACGCAAAGTGCCCAAAGACTGCGTCGTGGCTACTGTGCCCCTAGAAGGCCGAACCGCTTTAGTTATAAAAGCGGAAGGTCCGGGTGGAAACGTCGGTAAGCCTGGCGACGCGGTGAAAGCCGTTGTAGATGAGAATGACGGAAAAATCGCTTCAGTGATAATGATTGATGCTGGTTTGAAACTTGAAGGGGAAATGGTCGGCGAGGTCGCTGAGGGTATTGGCGCAGCCATTGGGGGTCCAGGAGTTGATCAGTATAAGATTGAAGATGCTGTTGTGAAACATCAAATTCCAATTAACGCGGTTATAGTCAAGGAAGACATTGGTGACGCGGTTTCTCCGATGCGGAAGGAGATTGCTGATTCAGTTGATAAGGTTATCGAACGCGCAAAAGACGTTATCTTGGAAAGAACAAAGGAAGGTGACAAAGTAATAATCGTTGGTGTGGGCAACACCATCGGCATTGGACAGTAGGAGAAGAAGCGAAATGAGTGAAAATTCATCATCTACATCCACCAAAATCTCAACGTATTTGCTGATGATTGTGCTGATAGTCTTAGCGTTGTCCATAGTGGCGCTTATATCAGCTGCAAACTTTTTTTATACGGACTTTGAGTTTGCAGTGTTTATGTTAGCAATAGGTTTAATCGCTATGGGCTTGTCGGTTTATGTGCTGTTCCAATCACGCAAACGCGCAGCAAGCATGAAAATTGAAGCTCCAAAAGTCATGACCACCATCGAGTGTAGAAAGTGCGGCATTAAAAATGTCAGGGAATTCCAGCGCGGTGACTTCGTGTTCAAGGACCTTGAAGATTGCCAGAAATGCGACGACAAAATGATTATAACAGCCATCTACAAGGAAGTTAAGGAAAAAGAGAAAACGTACGGCGTCTAAGCTAAGTTAAGTTAACACTTCACAGCCGTTTTCTTTTATGAGAACCGTGTGCTCAGCCTGAGTAACGGCTTTCCTGCTCACTTCAATGAACACGGGATAGCCCATGATTGCTTTGGACTTACGCAGCTCCTTGAAGGCTTCACGGTGCTGATTCTCGGGCACCACACCTTTCAACCAGCGTTCAGCGAAAGGCAAAGTTACAAAATTCTCTTCAATGTATTTCAGAAGCTGCTTTGCATATGGATTCTTAACTGATTTGGCTTTGACCAAACGGAAAATCGTTATCTCAGGGCTGTTTTCAACGCGTCCAGCAGCGTCTGGAAGGGTGACGAATGGCTCTATCGCGTAGACTTCGCCAGCTTTGACTTTTCCGAAAGATACTTGCATAACGTTTGGAATTGAGGTTCCCGCATGAATCAAGTATCTTCCAACGGAATGCCCTGTTAGGTTCGAGATGGGCTTGAAACCGCGGTTTTTTATGGTTCTTTCTATTATCACTCCAATTTTTGAAGTGGCCATGTCTGCGTGAATGCTGTCGATAGCCGTGGCTAAAGCGTGCTCCGCCGCAATTTGCATGCTCCTGTGCTCAGGGTCGAAACAGACCGTGCATGCGGTGTCCGTCACGTAGCCATCTACGTGGACGCCCACATCCACTTTCACCACGGAGTTTTCTGGGATTCTTTGTTCATCGTTTGGCGGTGAGGTGTAATGAGCGGCTACCTCGTTTATGGAGACGTTGCAGGGAAAAGCTGGTTTGCCGCCTTTTTCTCGTATGAGGCTTTCAGCTTTTTCGCAAATTTGCAAGATGGCCATGTCTTCGCGCACGAATTTTCTCATTTCTTCTCGGGTTTCACGGAGAATCTTTCCTGATAATCGAAATTTTTCCAAAGCTTCCTTATCATAACGGCTCATTGACGTTTCGCTCCACATGGAACGGGCAATTTTTGATGTAAAAGATTGTTAAAGGTGCAACTTAAGTTTTAGTGTCGAAGTTTGGTGGAAAGTGGATTGTAGTCGTTGAAAAAGCAAATTGATAACTTTCAGTAACTTTCGGTTATTTTTTGGTGAAAGTGTGCGTTGTGCTTTATTGGTTCCCTGTGAATCGTTATTGAGATTTCCTTGCGTTTGTGCCTGAGTGAATGGCTACGTCCGTTGCGCAGTTGTTGTGTGTTGAGGGAAAGGCTTTGTGGTTAAGGCGTGTAGAGCCGTGGGTCAAGAGTCGCAAAAACGTTTCCACCCAGGTGGAAGAGCATCTGCGCCTTGTCTATATTGTATTTGTCTGTGAAAACGCCTTTGTTTGCGTAAGCTTCGACTATTTCGCCGACGAAAATGGTGTGGTCGCCAGTTTTGAATTGGCTGTGTAGTTTGCATTCTAGATGGGCTATGCACTCTTTTACTATGGGTGCTTTTACCTTTCTGGCTGGCACTGGCGTCAAACCTGTTTCGCTGAACTTGTCGTGGTTTTTGCCGCTGGTTCTGCCACAAGCTAAAGTTTCCTTGACTATGTCCACTGTTGGGAGGTTGATGACGAATTCGTTTGTCTCCTTGATAAGCGCGTGCGAGTACCTGTTCGGTGACATGCTTATCGCAACCAACGGGGGGTTATGGGAAGTGGGCATTGCCCAAGCCAGGGGCAAGACATTGGGTTTTCCAGTTTTCCCAACGCAGGAAACTAGAACGGTGTGCATCGGGTGCAGAAGCCGATAAGCTGAGGAAAATTCAACATTAATTTTTTCCGAGATAAATTTCACCTTAACGTTTTATGTGGAACTTCTCTATTACGTCTTTTGCTTTTTCTCTTCTTTCACGGTGCTCTTCAAGAAACTTGTTGAGTCTGGCCACCAGATCGGTTTTGCATTCGCCACACAGCATTTCGCCCGCCTTGCATCTGCGCTCTCGTTCCATGAGTTTCGTGTCATCTTCCTCGAACAGGTAAACATAATACTGGAAAACCGAGCAGACCGCGGGGTCGGCGCCTGTCTTCCGCTGTTCCGCAGCTGTTGGTTTGCCACCTGTGAAGGCGTTCCAGATTTTGCTTTTCACCAACTCTGGAGGGTCCATAGTGAAGATTGAGGTTTCAGGTTCGGAAGCACTCATTTTTCCGCCTGGCCCTAAGCCTGGAAGGAAGCGGCAGTGGATTTGGGCTGGCTTGTAATAGCCGAGTTTCTGAGCTATGTCCCGCGTGACGCGCCAGTACGGGTCCTGGTCTATGGCTGCTGGAATAAGCGCGGGCACGTTTTCGCCAGTTAGTTTCTTGTGGATGAAGCATGGCACAGCTTGCAACGCTGGCCAGAATATCCAGCCGATGTTTGTGCTGTCTTGGAACCCGAATGTTGCTTTCGCTGTTGAGTAGGTTATGCGCTTTGCAACCTCAAGCGTTATGTCATAAAGCAAGTCGATGTCTTGCACATCGTATATTATGAAGGTGTTTTCCGGCTTGAAACCTAAGGCAATCAGGTCTAGGGCGTTTTCGTAAGCGTACTTCCGTGTTTGCTTGAGGCTGGCGTCATCGTCTATTAGGAATTTCTCGTCGTCGGTCATCTGGAAATAGAGGCGAGTGCCAAATTTTTCTTGCAGGTGACGCGTGAAAATCCACGGCACCAGATGCCCTATGTGTACGGGTCCTGATGGTCCTCTGCCCGTGTACAGGACGAATTTTGTTCCTTTTTCGTAGAGCTCCAGCACCGTGTCTAAGTCGCGGTGGGAGAAGAAGAGGCGTCTTTGAAGCTGAAGATGGAGTTTGCCCGTGTGCTCAGCTATCTTTTTGAGCAGCGCGTCTGTCAGCGGTTGGGTCCCGAACTCGCGGATTAAGCGTTCATAATCTACTTTGCCCTTAACTTCCCAGGGCGTGACAACCATTTCGTTTTCTTCACCGTTGGATGAAACCGTCTAAATCACCTACTTTTGACAAAAGAGAAAACTAGGGTCATATATGTTTTTTCGCGAATGATTGCTCTCCAGAGGCACCAGCTTCCTTACTTTAAAGGTTAAACGCTGCAAAAAAACATTTTGCTAAAACTCTTCAGAGCATATGATTTTTGCCCACGTTGGGGCTGTTCCAGTTTTGGAACGTTTTGTTCCTTGAGTAGAACTAAAAGCGACTTAGCTTATGATTACTTGATGGTGTAGCGTGCTGTATGGGCAGGATGCTTTTAGTGTTAGCAGTCTTTGCCTTGGCGCTTTTAACTTCCTTATTGGTTGGAGGTCAAACTGTTAAGGCGCAGTACGCTTCGGATTTAAGAGGCTGTCCTCTCCTCGGAAACATCGACATCACGTCGCCTTCAAATGTTACCTATAGTTCCAGCACGCTGACTCTGAACATATCTGTTAAATCTTTGTTTGGTCCAAGCCAATACAGTTCTTCAATGGTTTACAGCATAGATGGAGAAAACAACGTTACAAACCCTTGACAGCCACTTTCATGCCCATATACGCAACAGCTACCTATTCAAATGGCACAACAGCCACGGTCATATCGATAATGTCCCCATACGTGATTGCTGGATATGTAGCTTTGCCTGAATTGCCTGAAGGACCGCATAAGCTAACCGTTTACGCAAATTACGAGCGCACAAGCACAAACCCCAGTTTTCCAGAGTTCATATGGGACAACAGTACCGTTTACTTCACTGTAGACGATGGACACCCTCCAGTAATATCAGCCCTATCGCTTGAAAACAAAACCTACAGCCAAAACGCCTTATCATTAAACTTCACAACGGATGAGCCAACATCATGGATGGGCTACTGTCTGGATGGCGAAACAAACGTGAGGGTCGCTGGAAACACCACTTTGACAGGACTCTCTGATGGCTCCCACAGCATAATTGTCTACGCGAAAGATAAGGCGGGAAACGTGGGCACATCAGAAATAGTCTTTTTCACCGTAGACACGCAAAAGCCTTTCCCAAAAGCATTCGTCGCCACCGCTTCTGGTGCTTTAGTTGCAGTTGTCGTTTTAGGTCTGCGGGTGTACTTCAAGAAGCGCAGGCATTAAGCAGGTTCGCCCGTGTCTCCTTCGTTACAAATGCTCTAAAATCGATGGTAGAGGTGTTAAATGTCTTATTTAACTTGGCGCATTAGGCGCTGATAAATGTAGATAAAGTAGACTGCGGCGAAACCAGTGAGCGCCACTTCGAACGCGAGTATGGCTGGATTCTGCTCCACCGCCATAAAGTACCCGTGCTGGAGGATGTCCGCGAACACCAGAATTTGAAGGAATATGGCACCGCCTAAGCAGCTTAAGCCTAAACTGTGAAAGACGAAGCGTATTCTGCGGCTGAACGACGGCGTCAAAGTCATTGGCGGTCGTGAGTAACTGAGATTTTAGAGAGCTTATGTCTTATGAAACAGTAAACAGAATTAAAACTAACGATTTTCGCTTCAAAAATTGTGACAGCAATAACCGTAAACGATTTAACATGAACCCCTGTCTATTTTTCTCCGCCTTGCTTTTCCTCTTTAGCCACTAACCGTTTCAGCTTTTTCTCCATCTTCAACTCGTAAGCATGCTCTTTCACTGGAAGCGCCAGAAACTTCCGTTTATGAACCGAATCGGAGGGCACAATCCTTTGCTCTCCGACCTTTACCGTGACTTTCTCGCCGTCAACCGAGTCCTCAAACTCTTCAAGGGCTTCAACAATCCAGTAGCCTTCGCTTTCCGTTACCACCTTGACTTTGTGCACGCCTTTGTAATACTGAATGTCGCTCATAACAAGTCACAACATAATCTTTCTAAACAAGAGATATAAACTCTCGTAAAAACCTCACGACGCTGACTGCTACAGCTTATACTGCTTGCTTTTTTCGACTAGCGTCACTTTGCTTTTCAAGTCACGCATAAATCTGGCAAACAAATCCGCGCTCTCAGTGTGGACTGGGAAAATCCGCTTCGCGTTTATGTCTTTAAGCGCCTTTTTAAGCTGTAACGGCATGATGTGCCCTGACACATGTACGTGGTATTGCGGCAAGCCGTAGTGCCTCAGCCAGTTAACCAGCCTTTCATAGTCAATCTCCATTTCCTCGTTGAACGGCTCGGAAGTGGACAGGATATAACAGCTGCCCGCTGCAGGCTGAAGCGGCACAAGCTCGTCAAAATCGTAGAATGACGCCGCTAAAATTATTTTGCACTGCTGCTTCGAGACTTCGAACACGTCGAAAATCTTGTTTTTCCCCTCGTACTGTTCAATCAGCTGTTTTTCCCACTTGTCAAAGCGCTTCTTCGACTTTCGAAAAATCAATATCCCTTCATCATCTATGCCTGGAACAGTCAGGCCTTTGTCCTTTCGAAGCGCTTCCAGCAGGTACGCTTGCTTCAGTGAAACAGCTAGGCACCGCTGGTTCTTCTTGGCTATGTGAAAGAAACTGTTCAGGCGGTCAACATCTGAAGATGCAAACTCGGCAAGCACGATGCCATCAGCGCCCGCCACGATGCTGTTCAACTTGCCTTCAACCTCGGCTTCGGAAGAAACTGTTGCGCCCGTCATGTTTGTGGCTTCAGTAACGATTGCTGTGGGTTCAGCTTTTTTGGCGTTTTCCACGAAGTCGCGGGTCATCTCGGGCTTGGCGCCGTGGTCTCTGAAATCGCCTGTGTAAACTACTGCGCCGTTCGAAGTGTGAATGACAAAACCGTAAGCGCCTGGAACCGAATGGTCAACGTGGAACGGCTCAATCTCCAAGTTGTCAACAGTGATTTTCTTGCCTGTGCGGAATGGCTTAAACTCGATGTCGGAGACGCTGAACTCCAGGTTTGCGCGGCGAACATCGCTCAGCGCCTGCAAGATGGTGCG
>CAZJQR010000104.1:0-7367 GCA_964548345.1 uncultured Candidatus Bathyarchaeia archaeon
TCTTTTCTGTTGTTTTTTTAACGTGTTGCTTCTTGTAGTATTCTTTTCAGAATAGTTGCTCCATGCCTTGCTTTTAGTTTTTTCTCGCCTATCCTTTGGCGATACTTTATAGGCACTTCAACTGTTGTGTAGCCTTTTCGTTCTACATGGCGGTTCAGCTCAACTTCAATATCGAATCCTTGCGATTTCACAGTCCAATCTCTAAGTATTCTTGTTCGTATCACACGTAAGCCAGTCAATGGGTCGCGTAAAGAAACGCCGTTAAATAGATTGTGTGCAAATGCCAAAAGCTTGTTTCCAAAGTAAAAGGAACTACGCACCGCCTTCGGGTCGATATCTCCGCTGAATCTGTTTCCGCAAACCATACCCACCTGCGGGTTTCTTTCAAGTATCTCAATCATTTCGGGCACGTACTCTGACGGATAAGTATAATCTGCGTCTGTTAGAACCACATACTTCACGTTCAAGTCAAGGTGTTGTAGTGCTTTTGCTATAGCGTTGCCTTTGCCGAAGCCATCCTGAAAAGCGATGACGGCACCCAAATTCTTAGCGATTTCCACCGTTCTATCTACACTGTGACCGTCAACAACAAGAACGTGTGGATTGCTCACATTATCTAGAAACTCTGTCAAGGTAGGTCCTATACCGTGCTCCTCGTTTAATGCAGCAACTATCAGTTGTGCTGAAGAGTTTTCAAATACTACATTTTTAACCTGCAAAGCCTTCTCCCTTCTTTTCAAACTCAATAATCAAGAATCTTCCAAGCTCAGATAAGCTGCTGCTTAAAAAACCTTGTTCTAATGATATTGAATTCGACCTTATTTAAACGTGTGTGTGTGCGCGCGCGTGGTGTGTGTGCATTAAAATTTAATCTTTTTCCCCT
Organism: uncultured Candidatus Bathyarchaeia archaeon; assembly: GCA_964548345.1. Taxonomy (GTDB): domain Archaea; phylum Thermoproteota; class Bathyarchaeia; order Bathyarchaeales; family Bathycorpusculaceae; genus SG8-32-3. The sequence goes on from CAZJQR010000104.1 coordinate 884, forward strand.
GTTGTTTTTCTAATGTTTCTTTCTTGTTTCTTCTTTTCTCTTTAAGCTGTCTATGCTCTCTATCTCTGCTCTCTCTATGCTCTCTGTCAGTTACACTGTCGAAGTCAGTTAAAAGAAGACTATTGGGCATAAGAAAATGCTTTATTTCCCTATACTGAAATTGATTTCTCGATTAAGAATGAAATACAGACCACTTTTAGCCACCCTAACAATTATCTTTTGTTCTCTAATTATAGCGTTAATACTTGTAATGGGTTTGATTCCTGTAGTTGAATTTTTAATACTCATAGTTGGAGGTCTGGTTGCATCTATATTTGGAGTTTTTTGGTGGGGTTTTAAGGACAAAATAGTGGATAAAAAGGAAAGTAATGAGTTCTATTCGCCAATCCACAATATGATTGTCAGAGCAAACACCAATTTTTCTCGGAAGGTCGCCCTACGAAGCAGTGGGGGAGCTTGGGTGAGTATGAAGCAAATGGGTATAGATTGCAAAAAAATATCTGAAACTTTTGAGCAGAATTCCACCAAATTCAAAGATGAAGATTTGAAAAAATGGGCAGAACTCGAAAAGGAAATTACGAGACCTATTAACGGTGGGGGGTTCTTTTTGGGCAGAGATGTTCAGGAATGGTTTGATGATTTAGAGAGCAGATATGATGATTGAACTTTCAAACAAAGGCTTGCATCTTTTCCTTGACCGTTTGCATTCGGGATTAGAGTTGTCTGCTTGTTTTTTCCTTGATTCTTCGTTTCTTTTTCCATAAGACAAGTGCATTAGGTAGAAAAAGTCTCTATCTTTAAGGAGTTGCCCAAGTTTCAAGGATTAAACCCTGTAAGATTTAATGTGGATTAGGCTTTAAAATTTGGGATTTCAAAATTTAATCCACTACCACAGAACAAACTTCGGGGAGTTTATACCAAGTAATAGAAAAACAATTAAGGAAAACGGTGAATTCCATATTGGTGAATGTTTGTCGCCTCTAAGGGAAGAAGTGTTAAACGTTAAACTTGCAGAACTGCTTTCCCGTAGTGGTCTTCTTTCAGTTCCTGAGCGCGCGCTGGTACAATGAGTTGCATGTCTTAGATTTACGCTGTCTGAATGAAAGCCAAACCTCAGCATTAGATGGGCTATGGGCACAAGTTAGCAATAGCGACCTTTTGTCATTTCCAAACATTTGCTCGGACGAAGCAAGAAAAACTATCGATAACGTTTTCTGCCAAATTCTTGGAATACCAACAATCGATGCACTACGCGATTTACTATCCAAGGAACCTATTTTATCAATGCAACCTCTTTGAGCGCGATGAATAGGATAAACCGTACCTCCTTTTCACCGCATACTAAAACCTTAGAGTATGCCTTCAGCAAAAAAACACACCTGCTACTTCTCTCCCATACTACTCATACCAAAAATAAAAAATCAAGTCACTAACACGTTGAATTTTTTTTTGCATTAAATTTTAATTCATTTCACCGCTGGAATTATTACTGTTTAACCTGACTACGTCTCTATTGACAAAAGGCGGGTTTCCAAACAAGTAAATCCGCAAAAGACCACCTAGGCATGTATTCGGTAGCATCAGAACAAGGCGAGCAGTTGAAAAAGATAAAAGCAGGGGAACCGTTTCTGTTTATTCAACTACTGAAAAAGGAAGGCTTGAGGGTTTTGAGAGAGTGTTACTCCAACTTTTTGCTTGGGTATCTCTTAATACTCCAAACTTTCTTTTTCTAAACTTCAAGGAGAATGAAACTTGCCTAGAACATCCCCCCCATGGGGAACCAAACGCGAACTCCTCACCAAAGCAGAGGACAATACAAACCCCGCGCACGGGCACAAACCCAGCGAAAGACCCGCAGCCGACTACATACGCTACGGCGTCATAAATCTGGACAAGCCCGCAGGCCCAACAAGCCACGAAGTCGCCGCATGGACAAAAAAAATCATGCACCTGACGCGGATAGGTCACGGCGGGACTCTAGACCCAAAAGTCACAGGCGTGCTGCCCGTCACCTTAGAGGATTCTACGAAAATCGTGCAGGCGCTTCTTCACAGCGGCAAAGAATACGTCTGCGTCATGAAGCTTCATGGCGACGCGGAAGAAACACGCGTGAAAAACGTTCTGGCAGAGTTCCAAGACCAGATTTACCAGCGACCGCCACTGCGAGCCTCAGTCAAAAGGCAACTGCGAACCAGACGCATCTACTACATAGACTACTTGGAGACGGACGGCAGAAACGTGCTCTTCAAGGTCGGCTGCGAAGGCGGAACCTACATACGCAAACTCTGCTACGACATCGGAGAAACCCTCGGCGTCGGCGCCCACATGCAAGAACTCCGCAGAACACGCGCAGGACCCTTCACCGAAAACAAAGACCTCGTACGTCTACACGACGTGGCTTACTGGTTCGGAGAGTGGCAGCAGCAGAAGGACCCGAAAATCCTGCGCAAATTCATCCAGCCCATGGAAACCGCGCTGGCACTAGTCCCCAAAATCACGATCAGAGACTCAGCCGTAGACGCCCTATGCCACGGCGCCAACCTAACCGCCCCCGGCATCCTGTCAGCTGAAACAGGCATCGCGAAAGGCGCGATGGTTGCGATTTTGACGCTGAAAAGAGAAGCCATAGCGCTCGCCAAAGCGCTTCTCTCCACCGATGAAATCATAGACTTGCGCCACGGCACCGTAGCCACGCTTCAGCGGGTCGTGATGCCCAGAGGCACCTACCCCAAAGTCTGGAAAAGCGGTAACCAGAAATGACCGAAAACCGAAACCACCCGGCTGAGCAATACTTCGCAGCTGCCCCCAAGGCACCCGCCAAACTCGGCGTACTCCACACAACCCTACGAGGCAAATCATTCGAGTTCCTAACAGCCTCAAGCGTCTTCTCCAAAAAACAAGTTGACCTAGGAACCAGACTACTCATCGAAGCCATGCTTCTGCCTGAAACAGGCGCGGTTCTGGATGTGGGCTGTGGATACGGTGCTGTAGGCATAGCAGCTGCCGCCGCCAACCCAAGGCTGCACGTGGTCATGACGGACGTGAACGAACGGGCTGTCCGCCTCGCCCGACAAAACACCCAAAAAAACAAGGTGCGCAACACGGAAGTGCGATGCGGCTACCTGTACGAGCCAGTCAAGGATTCAACGTTTAACTGTATTCTCTCGAACCCGCCAGTAAGCGCGGGCATGGCAACCGTGAAAGCTATAATCACCCAAGCCCCAACGGTAATGGCGGAAAACGCGTCTTTCCAGATGGTTATCCGCTCCAAAATCGGGGCAAAAACGCTGCCTCAAGTTTTCACCGAGGCTTTCGGCAGCTGCCACGTTCTCGCCAGAAAGAGCGGGTACCGCGTGCTCATGGCTAAGAAGCACTGAACAGTTCATTTGGGCGCGTCAACACTTGAACGACTGTGCTCAAGTAGCCAGGCGAGCCATGCTGAAACAGCTAAAAACGCGGCGGCGATTATGAATGTGGCGGAGAACCCGAGGAAAAACGAGGTGAACCCTGAAACCAGCGAACCCAGCAACGTGGCGACGCCCACCAGAGCGCTGTAAACTCCGAGGGATGAACCCTGTCTTCCGCCGCGAAGCGTGTTGAAAACCAAAGTGTTAGAAGCCGTGTAGTAAACTGAATAGGCGAATCCAGCCGCCAACGGGTATAAAATCAAAACAGGCGCCAAAAACAGTACTCCTGAAATCAGGTACAGCGACACGCCCAAAAACCCGTAGCCTAACGACCGGAGCACCAGCCCGCCAACCGCCGCCTTCACAGGCGACTTCTTCTCAGTGTAAGGACCCGCGTACCTGAACGAAATTATCTGAACCACCATCGCCACAGTCGTAACCAGAAAAATCAGGAAGTTAGACATGTTATTCGCCCGCAGAGAAGGCACGATGGACGTGTTGAAAATCCCAGACGCCAAGTAAAACATGAAAATCGAAAAGTACAGAATGGGCACCTGCCTCGTCAACTCGTACTTGACGTTCCTGAAAACCCTCTTGAAATCGTTCAAACGCGGAACCTTCAAGAAGAAGAGGGGAACGGCGAGAATCCTGTGGAAGAAGCTGGGCTTGTTCAGAGCTATCGCCTGCCGCTCAAAAACCACGCTGGGCTCCTTAATCATCAGCACAGACAAAGCCGCGGAGACAACGGATAACGCAGCCAACGGAACCACAAGGTAATTCAAAGAGAAGAAAAGCCCCCAGCCCACGCTGAGAATCAACCCCGCCGTCTGCCCGATGCTTGTGACCATGGAGAACCTCGCGAACGCGGTTGCCCACTTCTGCTTCCGCTCCGTCTCCATAATCAGCAGGTTCAAGGGCGTCGTCGAAGCACTGGTGGCGAACGAAAACACCGCGTACAGCAACGAAACAACGTACTCCGCATTGGCGAAAAGAAACGAAACCAGAATCGCAGCCGTAGCCAAATAGCTCGCCGAAATAATCAGCTTCCTCCTGTGAAAACGATCCGTGACAAAACCCCACACCACCGCAGCGGGCACACCGGCCACGTTAAACAACGTGATGGCTAACGCCACATCAATGACCGTTCCGTGAAGATCAAGTATCAACAGCTGAATCAACGTTCCAACAGGTCCGAACGCGATGTTAAAAGGAAGAACAGCGTCTACCCAAGCGGCAGACCTCCGGGTTTGAGCCCTATCCTGCCAACTCTCTCGGGCACTTCTCGAATCCTTCAAAACGCTTTCTTCCTCACTTTTGACCCAGCTACCTACTATAATAAACTATTCAGCATACGCTTGCAGAAAACACAAATACCTGAGACCTTACACTCTACTAACGACACACAGCAGAAACCCATGCTGAAGAAGCATGCCAAGCACCGTTTATCCGTGCCGGGGTCTCCTAGCCAGGTAGGGAGCAAGCCTGGAGATGTATGCACAAGCAAACACCAAGCAGCTTGTGGCCTCTCGGGGCCGCGTGGGTTCGAATCCCACTCCCGGCGCCTTCAACATTGTTTTAGATAAACGCCCGTGGTGGAGATCATTTTGGTTTTCTGAAGATTCTTGCATTGTCGAAGTCGCAGACGAATTGGAATCCTCCGTCTATTAGCTTGCATGCTTCTTCAATTGTCCAAGCGACTTTTGAGATGTAGTCTTGTTCACTGAAGTCTACGAGCTGCGTATATCGTAACGTGTTTTTGATGTTTTTGTGGCCAAGCATTCGCATGACGTGAAGAATGTCTTTAGTTTTGTGGTATTCCATGGTGGCTTTCCAGTGTCTTAGCGTGTGAAAGGTTATTTTTTGTAGCCGTGGGTTTTTGGTTTTGATGGATGCAAGTTTTCTGCTGCGCTCATAGATTCTCGCTGTGGTTTTTAGTTTGGTTCCTCCGAAGAGGTATTTTGACGTATTGGGTAGTTCGTTTAGGCGTTCCATGAGTCTCCTGGAGACTTTGATTATTCGTGGGTTGCTGTGTTTTTCGGGTTTTATTCTTATGGTGTTGTTTTGGGTGTCGATTTCGCTCCATTCTGTACGCCAAGCTTCGCCGCATCTTGCGCCTGTTTCCTTCAACAGCTGAAGAAAGGTTCCGGTCTTTTGCCCGCAAGCAGCTATGAGCTGGTCTATTTCGCCCTCGGTTGGAATGAATGGCAACGTTTCTACGCGCCTGTATTTTGGAGGATCCCATGTTCCCCCCGCATAAATAAGGTAGTTGCTGTAGCATTCGACTGCCAGTTCTTTACGTCCAAAGCTCCAAGTGTCCTTTTTAGCAATCATCTCTTTGATTGACTCGGGATCGTCGAGATTCGCGTTTTTGGCCATCTGTTTGATGAGTTTAACTCTGCCGATAATTGTAGTCTCAGCATAGCCTTGCTTCTTAAGCCATAGAATATAACCGACGATTTTTCCAGAAGCTTTAAGGCAGATCCGTAATGAGAGAATTCGATACCAAATCCCCAGATGATAATACTTGGTTTCAATTTATACGATTTTCCGAGTTAAAACATAGTGGCATTTCGCTTATCTTGCTGTTATAAATTATTTGTTTATGTTGTGCGCTTGACTTTTTTAAGTAAATGACTTCCGGCAATTTTCTGCCTAATTGCATTTGATTTTATTGACTGAATATTTAATGGAGGATTATAGCGCAGGTGTTTTTTGATTTCAGTTTGTTCGATTGTTTGGATAAAACTGAAATGTGAATAATTCTACTTCATAATAATATTATGTAAGTGTGGAAATGGATGAAGAGAACTATTGAAACTCGATTTGAAATTGACAATTCAAAGGCTCTCAAAATAGCTAGCAGACTTTTCGATGATTTCTACGGCAAAAAAGGTTTCTTCAGAGACAAACCGATGCCAGAATACGTTTTGCCAAGAAAACTAGAAGAGGGTACAAAGCAACATGCGCTCTACTTGACTTACGTTGTTAGTATCGATTACATGGTTGATGCTGAAAAGCTTTGGAGTAAATCAAGAGGCGTGTATGAGCTTCATTCTGAACGGTTTACTCCTGAAAAG
>CAZJQR010000105.1:0-7115 GCA_964548345.1 uncultured Candidatus Bathyarchaeia archaeon
AGTTACTCGCGGTGTCCAGCCTTGCTGAAGTGGGTAATTGACTAAGCAGGTTTCCCATCTGTGCAGCAATGAACGTGCAGAGCCGATTTCTATCGCAGCCCAAATGTTTTTCTGCGATCGATCTTGTGAAACGTAGATATATGCTATTGCCATGTCGATTTCAGCGAGATTTTCAAAATCCGTGTCTCTATAATCGAATTGCAGAGTGTAGCCAGGTATGGTGGGAAGAATTTCTGTTGATACCTGTTGGCCTGCCGGCGTCGTAAGTACCACCGCTGGGCTTTGGGTTAAAGCGAAAACTGGAGCTTGAATAATTACTAGGGCAGCTACTGTCATTGCTACTGCTGCAATTTTAATTATGTCGGTTTTGCGGATTTTGGCCTGAGGGGGGTTTAGTATTCTTCCACATGAATAGCAGAAATCCCGTGTTTTCCGAGTTGTTGTACATTGTCTGCATGTTTCTGTTTTTGTGAATATTCGCATTTTGTATATTTTTTCTGAAATCAAAAGTAGGAGGAGAGTGCCTATGAATATTGTCACCCAGCCGCCGAATGAATGGAAAACTTGGAGCGCTAGGTTTTCGCCGTAGTGGTAGCCTATGACGAGTAAAGTTGTAATGCGTACAGTGTTAAAAAGGTATATTATGGGAAATCCGGTTAGGAGAAGCGCAGTTTTTTTCCAGAGTTTGTCCCTTATCAGATAAGCGATGATTGTGCCGAACATAAAGAAGGCTATGAGGCTGTAGATGCCTGAGCACGCGATGTCCACTGTGAAGTTCAGTAGTGCACCATCGGGTCTTGTGATCTGGACTACCGGGTTGCCGTATTCGCTAATTAGAGTGGACGGTATTCCAATTGAGCTGGCGATGGCGCTGGAAACTTGGGAGCTTAGTGTTGAAAGGAAGGAGCCTGCAGCAAATAGGATCTCTGATGGCGGAGGTATTAGGAAGAATAGGAATATGACAGGAAAAGCTAAGTGCCGTAGTGCTTGAGGGGTGAAAATCAGTAAGATTAAGCCTGATACAAAGATTGGAAGGGCTAACAGATGATATTCTAGTGGCGTGAAAGTGTAGGAGCCGTGCCAATACAGCAATATAGCGGTTAAGATTAAGAGGGCTCCGACTACTTGCGTTAAATACCTTAATGGTTTCGACTGTTCTCTGTTCTCAAGAGGTAGCACGGCCCGTAATGTTTTTCGTTTGCGGAAAAGCATGTAGACAAAGATGAAAGGGACGGCTAGAATGTGGCTTGTTATTTCGCTTTGCAGCGCATCTAAAAAGACTATAGTCAAATCCTCTGAAAATATTGCCAAGGTGGCCGAAACAAGAGTGATAATCTTGAAGGCTAGGATTAGATTACTCCGATCCCTAATAGAAATGAATGCTGCCTTGAGCTTAACAAACCCCATACCATTTCTCTTCAAGATTGTTGGATATATTTGTTATTTCCGAACAATAATTGTTGAGCGAGATGGGCACGCGCACTAATCTGGAAGAAACGCAAAGTTAAAGATGAGCAACATCACAGACATGGCCTAGATTCTAAAGTTAGGGACGTAGAAAACTGGCTGTAGACAAATTCCGGGGCCCTGTCGCCGAATTCAATTCCAATCTGTGAATTTGTTTGCACAAAACAACTATAGATCTTCGAAAACAGAAAAAATGTTTTCAAGAATAATTCCTGAAAGAAGTATTCACATATTCAGAAAAAATCAGTAAGCGCTTCTCGTGAGATTCAACCGTAAATCAACGAACCGGTTGTTATACTGAACTAAACCAGAGTCACCGTCATACAGCGAAAGCTCGAGAACCAACTGATAGAAAAAAACACTACTGTTCGAACTCCAAAGGCTTGGCTTGTACACGTCAAACTTTACGCCATTTATCATTAACTGTCTGATAACCGATTGGTTACCCGAAATTGAAGCGTCTAAAGCTGAAAATGTCAAAGGTTGCTCCCAATTCTCGCCATCTTTTATGGAAAATCTGTACTCGTAAAGAGATTGAAGAGAACTTGGAGTTCCAGTTTCCATGTCTGGACGTGAATCAGTTTGATTTCGAAACTTCACATACAAAACATAGTATGCAGAAGAGCCTAAATGATTTACAACTCCGACATACACCGAATAGTTCTGTCCAGCCTTGATATTGGACGGATAGTCTTCAGTCATATGCCCCGGCCCTAGAAGGTAAAGTTCGGAAAATTGCTCACCCTTTGGAAGAGGCAAAATCGAGCCTATGACAGGTGAAGCAATGAGCAGTATGCCAATTAAACCCACAGCGGCAAACACAAGTTTATAATCCCCAAGCTTCATTTTCGGGTCACCTCAGGCTTGGAGTTTCGCAGCCTCTCAATGTAGCTCTTCTTAAACCGTATCCAAATTAGAAACATAAACACAACAAAGGCAGCTCCAGCCACAGTCAATATGGCGGCAGTCGACCAAAACGAGGTTTGGCTACTTATCGAAGCAGCAAATCTGGCACTAAGCGCACTATCCTCCACTTCGGAGGCGATCGCAGAGGCGTCAGCTGCGTTGTCTATGGCTCTGCTGACATCTCCAACTTTGTAAGCCATCTCTGCTTGAGCCAAGAGATTCTCCCCATCACTCAATCGGCTCAACAGACTCGTAACGTTAGCTCCAGCATCCTCGGCTTCCAAGACAGCAGAAAACGCTTTTTTAACCGCGGTATCCGCTTCTGTCAGCTGTGAAGGGCTTTGAGTTTCTTCGGCTTTAACTTGTTTAAAAGCAGATAAAAAAACAGTTAGAGTTAAAAAAACCAGAAGAGCTACCCGCAATAGCCTAAAAACTCTTATCATCTTCAGGTTCTCCCCTCAAAGCTGTAGGAACTCCAACATTTGTTGCCTCCCAATTTTAACACATACATTCAATTTATTGTTTGCTCCTACGCCGAAAGTTTTCTGAAGAAAAGTCTTTCGAAGCGAAAGGTTTCAAAACCAAATCCTACGTTCAACATTTCTAAATTAGAAAATTGGAGCACGCGCCGTACTCTTTCGGTTTTCTTTCAGTTGGATATTTCTTACCGCGCGCGCTTCAAGTTGAAGGATTGATTGATCGAAGTTTTTCATTTACCCTTCCATATGGCTATTTCATGATACTAGCAAAGTTTTATAATATACAGATCAATAAGGCGTTGAGAGAGCGATTATGATCATAGAACCAGAGGGCGATAGCGATCTCGCAAAAGCAATTCAAGGCAGATATGAAGGCGACGACACTAACCTCAAACGGATAAGTAACGAAGTCAAAGCTAGAAGAGGCGAATATGAAGGCTTTGGCACATACTTGCGGCAAGTAAGCAACAAAGTTAAATCTAGAAGAAGTGATCACATCAAGAAGCCCTTCCCAACATCGATTATTGCAGCTTCCGCGGTCTCATTAGCTGTTGCGGGCATAGGTCTTTTCGTGTATTTCGGTAAGGCCGAGAAAAGTAGGCTTACGAAAGCATGAAAAGAACGGCATTAGCATTAAAGATACATCGGCATACCTCGAGAAAAATATAGGATGCGTTATTAGCAAGCAACATACACATCAACGGAAGCGTTTCCGAGTTGCTATCACTAACGTGCACGTGCTCTAAAAATGTTGACCAAATCAAAGCAGATGTAGCAAAATTAGGTTCTAACCAATAAAATTGCCCGTCCCATAAACTTATCGCAAACTAAAGCCAGAAAAACTTCCGTTAACTAGGCGCTTCACTCGGCTTCTTGTTCCCATTTGACCTTAACCAAGTCTAGGCTTCTAACTACAGGAATTATAAGCAGCACCAGTGATATAGCCATCAGTACAAAGCTCGCGCCGTAGATGGGATCATAAGCCACTGTCCAGTCGAAATTGACGGACAGTCCGTATTGATAGAGTGTGTATCGCACAACAGAGTTCACTTGATTGAGAAAAAAGAGGCTTAGTACCTGATAAATCAAAGCGGAGGTGGGCAGCAAGAAACCAAATAGCTTAGAAAAGCCGCTGGGCCTTCGGCTATGCAAATAGTGAGGGATGATCGAACAAGCTGTCAGTGCGGCAGCTCCCGCAAGAAAAGTCCATGTCAATTGATTATAGTACCAGTAGCTCTCGCCCCAGCTATAGCTGAAAACCAAACCGTAACCATAGAGATCACTGTTTACAAAAACGTCAAGCCTCCACAACAAAACAAAAACGGCCACGTTCAGGACAAACACAAACAGCAGAATCAGCACCGTCTTATACTTCAATAAACTCTCGAAATCCAAGTCTTATACACTTCCTTGAGACCGACCACCATTCTGCACGCTAAACAATACCATCAATAAACAATATAAAACTTCGTAAATACGCAAAGAGACACCAGTAACCCACCAAGCGCGATAGAACTCAATTAGTTTCTATGTTTAAGAAATATTTTGGTTTCAGAATATGCTTTTTATCTCGTTAGGTTAGATTTAAGAAAGGAGAAATCAATCGTGAAATGCCCTGTTTGTAGTGGAAAACTAGACATTGACTTAAAATTGAGATTAGCCTGTTGCCATACATGCGGTTGGAAGAAATATCTGTTCAAACTTAAGGCACAACAATGAAGGAAAGATGTTTGCTCTAAAAAACCTTTGAATATTAGCTAATATACATTCTTTTTTCAAGAAAGCTTTTTGGCCCTTTGAATGGCAGCGAAACGATTTTCCCTTTCTAAAAGTTACTATTTTCTAGGCGGTGAAAAGCAGAATGTTTCAATTCCTGAAACATCTTTTTCATAACAAGAGTGTCCCTTCTGCTTAAGAGGTGAGAGGAGGAGGCGCAAATAAACACGAGCCTCCCTCTCTTCTCCTTTCCCACGTTTTCAACCCTTGAGCACGCGTTGGCAGTGCATAGCGCGCGCTCCAAATACCAAAAATTTTTAATTGTTATTGAGGTCAAACATATGATGTTGAGAATAGAGTATATGCTAAAACACCAAAACAAATTTCAATGTTCCTTGCTTGCATTCTCGGTATTTCTCATTTTAATTTTGTGTTTAAACATCGAGGCAGTCGTGTCTCAATCGGACAACTTTATGCTTGAGGCGGAGCAGCATTGGGACACCTACGGCGTGGGAGGCACCTGTATTTCAGGCACCCATAATCTTGCCATATCGGACATAGATAATGATGGCGTAATCGAAATTGTTACGGGCGGCTTCTCCTACAGCAGGGCAAACGCAACTACGACTAGCCTTGGAGCTCCGCTTCGAATATGGAGTTGGAACGGACAAAATATCACCCTTGAAAAAGGCGAGAACTGGCCTGGCAACATCGGATGCGTCTACGCCGGAGATGCAGATGGCGACGGTGTGGTCGAGATATTAACTGCTGGCGTTTCTTCGCTCAGAATTTGGAATTGGGACGGACAAAATCTGGTTCTCAGAGGAAATTATACCGAAATATCGGCAAGTTCAATCTTCGTTGGTGATGTTGACAAAGACAACATGCCAGAAATACTCACTGTTGGAAGAGCTTATAACACCAGTCAACCCAGTGCGCAGCTCAGTATTTGGCAGTGGGACGGAGAAAACCTTTCTCTCAAAACGAGCGCTGAATGGTCTGCCACGAGTGACATTGCTCGCGCAAACTCTGTGTACGCAGCTGACTTGAACAAAGACAATGTGATCGAGATAGTAACTGCCGGTTATGTTAACAGCCCAAAAAACTCCAGTGGACAGTTGCGCGTTTGGCAATTCGACGGGACAGACTTGTCTCTGAAGGCTAACGCGGAATGGCGCATGGTGGATGGTTACTCCGTGGACAACGCTGGCAACGTTATGGGCAACACAATGGCTCACAATGTTAAGGTGGGAGATGTCGATGACGATGGCTTTCTGGAAATAGTCACCGGCGGATTTACCTACGATGGAGAAAAGGTGAAGGGGCAGCTTAGAATCTGGAATTGGACAGGGGGAATTTTGAATTTGGAGAAAAGCCAGGAGTGGATGACCTCAGACATTACCGAACTCAAATCGATATCCATTAATGATGTTGATGGTGACGGCAAAATAGAAATCGTGACCAGTGGTAGCTCAGCCGGGTATGACAGTTTTGCACATGACGCCGCCAACAAGGCACAGGCTCAAATTAGAGTCTGGAGCTGGGACGGAAATACCTTAACTTTGAAACAAAGCAAAGACTGGATCGTTGGCGAAGCCGTCTGCGCATGGAATGTTGGCACAGGCGATGTAGACAATGACGGGGTCGTCGAAATAGTAACTGTCGGATGCATGCAAATTGAAAACTCGCGCGATTGCGATCCTGATCTTAGGATATGGTCGCTTCCCACAACATCCATGCCTCCAACGTCTTTCGGGCACATCATTGTAGTGGTCGTTGGAGCGGTTATTGTAATAGCAATATCGACGTCTATGTTCATAAGAAAAAGGCGCCGTAATCTCACATAAGACGCAACATAACGAAGCGCTTAACTTGTTAGGGAGTTTTCAATTAGACATTGAAGGTTTGCTGAGGCTCTAAACGAGCTAAATTAAAGGAGAAAAAAAATGCAATTCGCATGAAGGCTACTGCCATTGCTTCTCCCGTTCAACGCCCTTTTCATCCCCTCTTTATTTTTGCATGATTTATGATCGAGCGCGCTACCATTTTAGCCTTAATAGACCAATCTATGCTCATTCTGCAACACCGATTTTTGGAAAAATCTTCTCATCTTATTGGCATAATTAACAATAACCACAAGCAAAAGTGAAAGCGTAGCGATTTCACAATACTATCTTACTGAGCCAACAAAACTTTCCATAGGAAGTTTAAAAATACTTGAACCATCACGTACCCAGTAAGTTCACTCTTTTTAAGTTCATTTTTACCAAATTTGGTCGAGGTGAGGCATTTTCGGTTGCTGTGGATACATCGCCTCTTCCAGCGCAACCTCTTTTTTTGCTTTTTTGTTGACCGCGAATGCGTCTTTTTTAGATTTCAGAGAGTATCTCACTTTTCCTCTTCTCAAAATCTTCCTTGGTTATCAGATTCATTTCTAATAGACCCTTAAGTTTCCGAAGGCGTGTCTCTAAGTCGCCGCCTTTAAGGGTGTCTTCAGAGACTGGTTCAGAGACTGGTTCAGAGACTGGTTCAGAGACTGGTTCAGAG
>CAZJQR010000106.1:0-7082 GCA_964548345.1 uncultured Candidatus Bathyarchaeia archaeon
ATTCTTTTCCCCTTGATAATCAAATCGCATTCAGTTTCGCTTTTCCAGTCAGCAATGCTTTCAAAAACCATCTCAGGCATAATAATCCTCAATTGAATAGGGGTTGACGACAGGATTTAACATTTTGGGAAGAAAATTATGGCGTTTCGGGAGAGGTTTAAATGGGTTGTGAACGGTACTGTTTACAGTGTTTACTGGTCAAGTGCAACTGCGTCTCCTCCAGAAAACAATCGAAGAAATAGACAAATAGGTAGCCGAGCCAGAGTAAAAATTTCTTGAGGTTTATGGCGCGCTAGACTCCAAAAAAGTGGAGGAAATGTTCTTGTTATCCCACTGCTCGCTCTATGATTTCTTCAACCGACTGAACTTGCGCGTGGAGCTTACATCGAAAATAGTCAAAACGGGTTTCCAATTAAACTGATTATCTAACCCTGAGCGCGAGCACTTGACTGTTGATCCGAAGCGCGCGCTACATGAGTATGTTTGGGTTTGGGATTAAGTTTTAATCTTTTTCTCTCTCTTGCGTATGCGTGTGCGTACCCCCGCCCCCGCTCGCGTGCGTGAATAATGTCTGTCAGTCTGTCACCCTCTCTGTCAGTCACTCACTTTGTCACACAACCAAAATAAATATAGAAAAAACACATTAGTAAGAGGGAAAATAAATGGTCAATATACACCCTGAACCTCTTGATTTCGATTGCGAAAAAGGAGAAGCCGTTTTTTACAAGCCAATTTATGAAATTATAACAAAGCTAGAATTTTCTAAGATAATTGATGAACACCAAAGCTACTTAAAACGTCTTGCTTTGCTGAACGATGATAGGTTATATGCCTTAGTAGCTAACCTTTTAGTTGAAAACATAATTGACAACTATCTTGCAGAGATTATGCCTAAATACAAAAAATCTGAACTAGCAAAGAAAAATGATTTTACTTTTTCCTTGAAAATAGATGTGGCTAAAGAGCTGAGGTTTTGTCCCCAAAAGTTTTTTGACGGTGCTAAAGTTACAAACCAAATTAGAAACGATTTTGCCCACAACTTAGAGATAACAAAATTTGATGACCTAAAAAAGGAAAGAATTAATAAAATATATAATGTTCTAAATTCTTACCAGACACGTAGTTGTCTTTTAAGAAATAGACCGTTGAGAGAAAGATTTTCCTCATTAGTGATTGATACAATTGTTGGGTTATAAATGAAGCGAAAGTTAAAAGAAATAATTTTCAGAAATTACAAGGGTGGTGATGAAACTGGAATAGTACGTTTTCTTAATTTTTGTTATGAAAAATGGGGAGATCTTAGAATGTGGCGATATCTCTATCCCTACTTTCCATCATTTGATTCTACTAATATCCTTATTGCCGAGCATAATGGCAAAATTGTAGGTCATGGGGGTATGCATTCTCGAGAGTTAGTGATTTCACAGAACTGTAAACTCTCAGCAGTTATATTTGGTGCTGGTGCTGTGCATCCCAATTACAGAAGAATAGGCCTTCATTCCAGATTACTTAACCAAAGATTGCAACTAGCAAAATCAAATGGAGTTAGCTTAGCTTTTGGTTGGACACAAAAAGGTTCTGACGCGTATAAAAGTGATACTAAATTTGGATTTGTTGAAATAAGACAATCTGCTGTCTATATGAAAATAGTAAGACCTGACAAGATATTCCAATTAGGTTTGATTGACCTATTACGCAAGAACCAAGAACTAAGAAAAATTGTAATTAACCTCGGCTTTGACTTGCAGTTTTGTTTTGAACAATCCACCATTAACGTCACTAATCTAGTTAGTGAACCTCGAACTGATCATTCAGAAAACAAAAAATATGTTCAAGTTTTTTTAGACAAAAAAAGCCAAACTAAAATAGCTAGTTTTCGAAATATGAGTAAAATACAAATAGTTAGTACCGTACTCCCGTTGTTTTTATTTAAGAGATTAAAAATCAAGTTTAGTTCTTTTAAAACACTCTTGAGCGCAATCAAAAAAGGAGTACAAGTAATTGGAGCACTCTAATGTAGTCATACAACACTATCGTCCTGAACATTTACCTGGTATCCTTAGATTATATGATCACACATTAACTGGAAGTGTCCATTTCCTTCGGAATCAAGATTTCTTAAAGTATATGATGCAACATCCCGATGTAAATGAAAACAGTATCTTTGTTGCGATAACAAATAATGAAATCACGGGTTTTGCTATCCTCTCTATATCAAATGAATATACCAAGCTAGGAACCGTTATCGAGTTTCAGGCTAAGGATTCTTTATCTATGATTGCTCTTGTTCAAACAGCAGAGCAATACTGTATAGACAACGATGTAGATAGATTAATAGTCGTTCCTTCTCCATCATTACCAAAATGTTCCATCCTCAAAGAATGGACTAGAATTCAAACAGGAACAGGAACAATGATCGCAAAAGCAGTCTCTTTTGTCTCTCTATTTCGTTCAGTTTTTTGTAAAAATGAGTTACAAAAATCATTTAGTGGAAAAGCAATAATTTTTCATATCGGCGATGAGATTATTAACATAAAAATAACGCCTGACAATGTTCGAGTAAATGAAAATGATTTTGCTTCTGAAAAGAATGTAATTCGAATCATTATATCTCCTAAATTGTTTGTCAAAATAATCTTTTGTAAAGCAAACCTTTTGTTTGCTCTTTCAACAGGTAAAATTAGAGTAAATGGAATACGAAAAATCCCTCTAACATTAAAGTTGCTTAATATGTTAAAATTGGCTAATTCTGTTTATGTGAGTATGGCAGACAGAATATAAAAGTAATGTTTTAGAATTGTTCTAATAATTGTGAATACAAGGTTTTAAGAGGCTCATCAAATATCTTTCAGTTCGACCTTTTGATTTGGGTGGACCATTGGTTGCGATAACTTGGGAGTTCTATTCAAAAAAGAAGAATAGCGTCAGTATTTTCATGTATTTTGATAATGAAAGGGTAATCAGGCATATGACGCCAGATAAAAGACCCGTTGACAAAAAATTAGAACCTCCACTTGAATATTTGCCTTGGAAACAAAATCAAAATTGGATAGAATTTATACGAATAAGCAAGAAAATGGTGAAAGCGCTTTCTAAAATTAGAGAGGTTAATTATTCACTCCTTTATCCCCCGCGCAACGTTATCCGATTTCTAAGAAATGGCTAATTACATACTCGGATGATCTAAAAGGAGATACTTTTCCAGTAAGTAGGGTTGGTTGGTTGGATTAAAATATAACCCAACCTCAGAAATGCATACACTGTGGTAGGGATAGGATTCAACCTTCTATTGAAGGGTACACTTCTGGCACCCTAGTTTTTCAAGTACTGCAAAACACTTCGAACTACACGGGTAAAAGAGTTATATTTACTACAGCAGAGTATTCTCCAATGAGGAAATAGGTATGGCAAGTTCAGAATTCCTTCTATCTTTAGGCTTGTGGTTTATCCGTGCTTTCATTTCAAGCCTGATATGTCTACTGATTGGGTATATCGGTATTAGAAGCATCACACTGATAACGACCAAGATTAAAGAGTTCGAAAGCATAAAGGGGAACTCTCTCGCGACTGCCCTCTTTGTGGGCGGCTTTTTCATTTATGCCGGCTTGGTCGTCTACGGTTCGATGGTTAACCCGTTCTTCCTTTCGCAATCAGTGACAATAGGTGCCTACTTCAACCTACAGAGACTCCTCGTAGTAATCATAAGCTTCTTCGTAAGTCTATTCTTCGGCGCGTTATTCTACTTCATTTTTGCCAAACTGGAACCCTTCGGCGTGGACTTGGACGACGTCAACAAGCAACCTTTAGCTATCGGCGTCTTCCTTTTCTGCTATGAAGTATTCTTGGGACTCATAGTGTTAGCAAGCTTAACCCTCCCTATAGCCTAGCTGAGGACAACAAATGTTTTGCATGCGACACATCCTCCTTTTCTCACTTATCTGCCTTCCACTCCTTGCAGGATGCCAGACTGCTAGTGCCATTGAGTCTTCAGAGTTCACTCAAGAAGGAAAGGATCCGTACTCTTGGTACGACGACTGGGGAATATACAGAACCTACTACGCAGGGACTCACGGTTTTCTGCCTAACCTTGCCGCTGAAACGCTTGGTCAGTACAAGGGCGCGGCATACGAATTAGGTGTAAGTTTTCAAGAAAATTACCCAAGCAAGACCGAAAGAGCAGTTGCTATATTGAAGTATGTTCAAAGGTGGACAGAATACGGCTACGACGAAGACAACGTCGTCGTGAAAGGCTATTCCCAACCTGAGTGGGCATGGAATGCCGATGAAATGGCAAACGCTTTCAACGAAGTCACCGGCGTCACAGCGATCGGCGACTGTGAGGACATGGCCTTTCTCTGCGGAACAATCTACTTGGGTGCAGGTTTCGACGCTGCCATCGTCGATGCAACCGAACACGTTGCCCTAGTGATTTGGCTTCCAGAGTTCTCAAACGCAGACAAATACTGGGACGTTCCGCGTGATGACAGAGAAGCAGGTTGGATATGGGTCGAAGCCACAGGTGAATCCAACCCGCTAGGGTGGACTCCGCCAGACTTTGAAGACGGCGGATGGACCGCATACCCCATAGGTGATTTGCAATTCGTTCCTGAAGCTCAACCTGAGTCGTCTGAGCCAATTTCGATTGACTCATTTGACATTGACTTTGATCTTTTAATCACTGTCGTTTTCATAGTACTTTCAGTACTACTCGCTCTTGCGAAGTCGAAGCGTGGGCGCTAGGTTCAATCTATTTTTTCTTTCTCGCTCTTTCTATCTTCTTTGCCACTTCATAATCTAAGAGAAGTGGTGAATTACCTTTGGAAGATCTGCCGTTGCTTGCGATGTATACTGTATTAATATTGTAGACAGAACCGCTTCCAGATGACACTGCAACCGCCCCAGCCATGAAATCCTTTGCCTTGTTAAAAGGTATGAAATCGGTTAGAGCGGTTGAATCATAGAATATTTTCCATTCCATGTCGAATCTGGATTCTGCTGCAATTCTTTCGACTTTTCTTACCGCAGATTCTGCTGTTACCCGGGGTTGTGAAGTCCCTACAGCAACCAAAACAAGTCTATTATCCAAGTGCGCTTCGACAACTTTAATGTCTGGAGTGTCTATTATAAGCGACCCTTCAAAGAGGTTTTTTCCCTTTCCCCAACCACTTAGCCATTTAGGACGCTGCATAGGAACCAGATTCTAACGATATCCTATCTGAATAAAATACCTTCGCTAAAACTTCAAAAAGATTGCATCTATTGGCTATAGTTGGCACGCGCTAACGTATTGTTAGAAATGTTTATTTATTTACGACTTGAGCAACACCCCATAAGCAAAAATCTAAAGAAGTAAAAACTAAGGCATAAATCTTATATCAAAATTACCATGAACACCTAAGTTGCAACTTAACTGTATTAAAATTTAATCCACCCTTGTTGCTGAGGACGGATGCTGTGATTCTTAAAAGCGTTTAAGCCTGTTAGTGACTGCATGGGTTCTGCGGAAGTGAATGAGATTCCTGAGAAAGTTCCAGTCTCTTAACGGGTTCATTAACTGCCTACTTAACCCAAAACCGTCTCTCGTATGAATTTTAGCGCGCGCAATAGAAAAAGTGAAACCAAGCGTAGTTCAAATTTCTTTTTTAGCGTCAGGGCTTTCACCCGAATTTCAAGCAAAAATCCAAAAACCTTTTTTCGACCATGTTCTAGGGACTGGTTTCTTCATTAATTCAGAAGGGTATGTCGTAACTGCTAGACACGTAATTGAAGGCGGTTCCAAAATGGTTGATGAAATTCAAGCTAACAATAAACGTGTTCTGGTAGGGTTAGCCTTGCCTAACACAGAAAACATTCGGGGTAATTTTGTATTCGTTGACTTTGACGTTGTTGATGAGGACGTCCGCCATGACATAGTTTTGCTCAAATTGAGGAAGAATCCTTTCAGTGGGGAGATTCATTCTGGTTTTGTTATTAATGATAAAGAACTGCCTTTGCTTTATGATGTGCCGATATTGAATTTGAACCGACCCAGAGACGGGGCACTCATTGCGATTTCGGGTTATCCCCTAAAAGAAATGGTTCTAGTCACTAATTCAGGTGGATTGGCTACGTGTTGGGGAACCGATATAAAAGAAGTTCAGGTTTCGGGAGCACCATCCAACTTCACAATCCCCGATATTGCTGATGTTTATCTTGCCGACATAGAAGTTAACCCAGGAGACAGCGGGGCTCCTGTTTATGATATTGAGAACTCAACGATTATTGGTTTATGTGTTGCTAGTAAACCAGCACCAGTAAGAGACCAAAATGGTCATAATGTCGTTGCCAACGGAAAGCAATACTTCTATAGCTCAGGATTAACAATCGTAGTTCCTACTTCCTATATAGCTGATTTATTGAAAAAGAATAAAATCGAGTTTAAAGTTTTGTAACCCTTGTTTGGCTTGTTTGTGTGTGAGTTTTTATTGACTTAGAATGACAGAGTGACAGACAGTGAGCGCTTGTAGCTGTGGTTCTACAGTCACAAATCGTTAAGTAGAATTGAAAGATAATAAGTCAGTTATACAAGAGGTGATTGGACAAATGAGGTTTTTGCATAATAACAAAGGTCGTTTAGCTGGGTGGCTCTGGTCTGCTATTGTAGTAGTAGTATTAATAATAGTTCTTGTCGTTGTTGTGAGATATCTTCTTCACTTGATTTAAGGCATGCTGAAAGAAAGATTCGACCGAATCTTTGGCTTGCCCTATCGGTTTGTTTTTTTTTGTTGCGGGTGCGACTGTGAGACTGAGACAGTGACTGACAGACAGGGAGACAGTGACAGACATTATTCACGCACGCGGGCGGGGGCAGGTGGGCGCACGCACACGAGAGAGAGAAAAAAAGATTAAGTTTTAATCCAACCAACAAGCACGTCCACTATCTGAATACTTTAAAGTTCGGGTTTTGTCAGTATATTGTAGATTGTAGTGATAGTTGATTTGGAGGCGGCACTCGGATGGTTAAGTATAGAATTGAAGTTGACCGACTCAAATGTAAAAGGTGTGGATACTGCTACTCTATGGATTCAATACATTTTGAGCCT
>CAZJQR010000107.1:0-6890 GCA_964548345.1 uncultured Candidatus Bathyarchaeia archaeon
CGCGTACTCGTTCGCTTACTTCTCTCATGTAGTCGGTGACTTCTTTTCTGCGCCATTCAAGCCAGCTAAGTCCGCTTTTCTTCCAGAGTTCATGGCAACGAGGGCACGTGCAGTGTCCGTGGTCTGCGAAGTGGATGCTGTTAAGCCAGACGCCTGGGCTATGCCTTGCCACGTCTTCAATGTAGTCGAGTTGTTCTGCTCTGTGTTCAGGTTGTGTGTGGCAGAGGATGTCCCAGCGCACGTTAAAGTTGTCGTTTGTTCTCCACGCTGGACCAAGAGGTGACTGCGAAATCCAGTCTGGATGATTGCGAGCGGTAACGTTGTCTCCGAAAATTGCGACGTTGCTGTACATGTCTGACACTGGCGGTAACCGCCTGCCGACCTCGGGTTTAACACGAAACAGATGAAAGTCAAAGCCTTCAGCCTTTTTTGGCTCAAATACGTATGTGCCGAATTTCATGTTTTTCTACCTTTTTACGAATGCTGAATGCTGGGCGCTGTTATAAAGTTTTGCATAATCAACCCGAAATTGGTAATGCAGAATAATTTTACAATACTCTAAATCAAAACTCTAAAAAACCAAGCTTCTACTAGAAAGTTACGGGTAGCCTTCTATGAGCCAGTGGCATTCCCGAGAACTGCAGGAACTGATTCAATCTTCAGGTGTGAATCCTGAAACAGGTCTAACGGACCAAGAAGCAGCGCAGCGGCTGGCTTCTTACGGAAGGAACAGGCTTGTGGAAGAAACGCAGATTCGTTTCTTGGCGATACTGAGGGAAGAGATTACCGAGCCTATGATTCTTCTGCTTATCGCCGTGGGAGTGCTCTACAGCGTTTTGGGCAGCATTACCGACGCCTTAACCATAATTGTCATAATCATAATCCTCGTTCTCGTGGAGGTTTGGAACGAGTATCGCGCCAAGCGTTCGATAGTATCGTTGAAGAAATTGGCGCCGCCCACCGCGTTGGTGCTGAGGAACGGACAGCCCCGCGAAGTGCAGACCGCTTACTTGGTGCCGGGTGATGTTATCCTGCTGAAAACTGGGCAGCGCGTGCCCGCAGACGCCAGGCTTCTGAGCTCTTTTGGTCTTGAGGTTGATGAGGCTTCGCTGGCGGGTGAATCGTTTCCAGTAGCCAAAGATGCCGCCGCGGTGTTGCCCAGCGAAACCAGGATTATGGAGCAGGTGAACATGGTTTTCGCTGGAACAGTTGTCAACAGAGGACAGGCGAAAGCCCTAATCACGGCGACAGGCGTCAACACCGAGGTTGGTAGAGTGGCGGGCTTAGCCAAAGCGGCAAAGGAGCCGAAGACGCCGATGCAGCTGTCCATGAAGCAGCTTTCGAAGAGTCTGGTGTGGATAGCGCTTTTCTTCTGTGTGCTTGTTCCGGTTCTCGGTTTTCTGCGTGGCTTGCCGCTGGAGGATATGATTTTGACAGGTCTTGCGTTGGCTTTCGCCGTGATTCCTGAGGAGTTGCCGATAATAATTACTATGGTTCTCGGCGTTGGCGCCTACTCGCTGTCCAGAAAAAACGCTTTGGTGAAACGCTTGCGGGCGGCGGAGACTCTTGGAAGCGTCACTGTAATCGCCACGGACAAGACTGGAACAATAACCGAGAACAAGATGAGAATCGAACACCTCTTTTTTGACGGTAAAACCGTGGAAACCCAAAGCTTCAAGGAAAACGAGCGTGAAGCTTTGAAAACCGCCTTGCTGGCAAGCGACGCGATAAGAGACTTGACTGGCGACACGGTTTTGACGAATCCGATGGCTCAGGCGATTCTGGAACAGACAAGGCAAGGCGAAATTGCCGTTCAAAAGCTGAGGGAAGATTGGGTTCTGAAAGACGAGTTAAGCTTCGATAACAAACGGAAACTCGCCTCGTACGTGTATCAATACGGCAGTTCGCTGGTTGTCATGTCAAGCGGCGCCCCAGAGAACGTCTTGGCTAAATCAACAAAAATACTGCTGAAAGGCAAAGAAGAGGCAATTACGGACGCTTTGAGACAAGAAGTGTCGGATACCATAATTAATATGGCTCAGTCTGGCGAGCGGCTTTTGGCTTTCGGCTATCGCAGGTTGCCAGCCACGTCGAAACTGGAGAAAACCGATCTGGAGCAAAACTTGGTTTTCGTGGGCATAGTGGGCTTCATAGACCCACCGAGAAAGGAAGTTACAGGCGCCATCCGCAAGTGCCAAGAAGCGGGAATAAAAGTAGTCATGATCACAGGTGACCATCCAGAAACCGCACGAGCCATCGCTGCTCAAATAGGAATCAACAGCAACCGCGTCCTCACGGGAAACGAAATTTCAAAAATGAAAGACGAAGAATTGAAGCGGGCTCTAAAAAAAACCTTTGTTTTTGCCCGAGTTACGCCCGAGGATAAGCTTCGGTTAGTTCGGCTTTTCAGGGAAAGCGGAGAAATGGTTGCCGTAACCGGTGACGGAATAAACGATGCTCCAGCCCTCAAAGAGGCACATATAGGCGTTGCCATGGGCGTTCGCGGAACCGACATTGCCAAAGAAACCGCGGATATGGTGCTGACCGACGACAACTTTGCCACCATAGAAACCGCGGTCAGGGAGGGACGCAAGATTTTCGGCAACTTGCGAAAAGGCGTCCGCTACTACTTGGCGTGCAAGGTTGCGCTGGTAGCCAGCTTTCTCCTCCCCATCGCCCTCGGCGTGCCCCTTCCCTTCGCGCCCATCCAAATAATAGTGCTGGAACTCTTCATGGACTTAGCGGCTTCAGCCACTTTCGTCGCGGAACCCGAGGAAAGCGGCACCATGACCAAGCCGCCTGTTGACCCGAAAGAGAAGTTCATGAATCGAAGCATGCTAAATGGCATATCCATGGGTGCTCTGAGCCTGTTCGCCGCGGTAACGGCAAATTTTCTTTTGGTCTGGCTCCTAACCCAGAACCTTACACAAGCGCAGACATTAGCTTTCGCCACATGGATGCTGGGGCACATTCTGCTGGCGCTTAACTTCAGGTCTGAGAAGGAGCCACTTGTAAAACTGGGGTTCTTCTCCAACAAAGTCATGGTCATATGGGCAGTGCTTGCAACAGCAACGTTGATTGTGGGAACCAGCCTTCCAGTCGTGCACGATGCCTTGAAAATCACGTACCTCAGCCTGCCTGATTGGGCTTTGGTGATTGGCGTCTCTTTCGCAGCGACTTTCTGGATGGAACTAAAAAAAATTCTGCAGCAGTAACAGCAGCATCTCACGTACACAGGTAATGGAGAAGAAGGTAGACACCGCATATTTGCCGCCTATTCGGAGCCTAATAACGGTTCATTGCAGAAACTATAGAGGGCTGTCCCGCGGCGTTCTTCAGCCTAATTGTACTATAAACTAGGGGGCTATAGACTTTTCCGAGCGCAACAGTCACATCGTGGCTTTAACCTTTTTAACTTCAAAACCCATTCTCCTATTATGCCTATAAAATACTATTCTGCGCCAGACATCAAGAAGCAAGTGGATGAAATCGCTTCCGACCTGGACCTTTTCCATGTTGTGCCCCAGTTCGTTTTCTGCGTGCGAAGCAAGGGCTCTAAAGCCAAACGTACAATCGCCCGCATCCACGGCTTAGGCAAAATCTGGCAAGGCGTGCTGAACATTCCGCCCTCCTACACAATCGAAGTCATCTCGGAGATTTACGACAAAATGCCCGAGGAAGAAAAAGAGAAAACCCTAATCCACGAGCTACTGCACATTCCTGGCGGCTTTTCAGGTGGTTTCCGCCCTCACAAAGGTTACGTTGAACGTAAAATCGTGGAGCAACTCTACAAGAAGCTGCAGCAGACAAGGTCTTCCAGAAAATCCACGCCTTGTTTATAAACTAATAACTGAAATTAATTGTCAAAGTTTTTAAATGACAGAAAGACTGAAAAGTGAAGTCCAACGTATAAACACGAAAAAGTAAAAAAACTATGGAAATGGAAACCACCGCGTTCTGAGAGGATTGGCAAATGAAACAAGTGATGAAAAGCCTGAAGCACAACGGCATATACGTTCCATCTTACGATTACAAGGGTTTCAGCATCCAAATTCAAGGGCACAGCGTAAAGCTGACTCCGAAAAGCGAGCAGATGGCTATCGCGTGGATACGGAAAAAGCAATCGATCCTTTCGCCTCCAGACGAAGTTTTCGAAAGGACCTTCATGCAAGAATTCTTGGAGCAGCTAAAACAGGAGAACCCGTCACTGGATGCGCTGAAAAAGGTGGAGAACAAAGCCCAGCAAGACCTCCCAATCGATTTTTCCGAGGTTGAAACGTACTTGGCGGCGGAAAAGCAGAAGAAGGAGAACATGAGCAAAGACGAGAAGAAGAAGCTGGCTGCAGAACGCAAAGCCATCCGCTTGGAGCGTAAAGAAAAGTACGGTTATGCCACGGTTAACGGGAAAAAACTGGATATAGCTAACTGGACCGCAGAGCCATCCTGCCTCTTCGCTGGGCGTGGTGACCATCCTAGACGCGGCAAATGGAAAGAAGGTCCATGCGAGGAAGACATAATTCTCAACCTTTCCCCAGACAGCCCACGACCACCTGGAAACTGGAAAGACGTCATTTGGGAACCCGACAAGATGTACGTGGCAAAATGGACTGACAAGCTTACGGGAAAAATCAAGTACGTCTGGTTCAGCGACACGGCGTTTATCAAGCAAAACCGCGAAAAAGAAAAATTCAAAAAAGCAGAGAAACTTGGCAGGCAAATCAAGACGATTGAAAAACACATCATTAAGAATCTTGACGCCAAGGACGAAACGAAAAGAAAAGTCGCTACGGTGTGCTGGCTTATCCTCAAGCCTAACATGAGGGTTGGCGACGAAAAAGACCCCGACGAAGCCGACACCGTAGGCGCAATCACGCTGAGACCCGAACACATCAAAATCGAAGCCGACACCTTGCACTTCGACTTTTTAGGCAAAGACTGCGTCAGATGGGAAAAAAGCGTTAAAGCCCCACTAGCAGTCATCAGAAACATCAGGCACTACGCAGAAAACAGCAAAGAATACCTCTTCGAAGGCGTTGACTCCAAAAAAGTCTCCAGATTCCTCTCCCAAAAAATGCCCGGATTAACCGCCAAAGTTTTCCGCACTTGGAGATGCACAAAAACCGTGAAAGAAGAGTTAGCTAAAAGCAACGGGACAAAAGAAGACCCAGTTCACCTGAAAAAGTTTCAGGCGAAAATGGCTAACTTGAAAGTGGCTGAAGTAGCTAACCACAAACGCAAGGTTTCGCCAAAATTCGAGGAACGATTAGCCAAAAAAGAAGACCAACTCAAAGAGCTTGAAGCCAAGCTGGAAGAGAAAAAGGCTGAAGGCAAAAAAACCGCGTCTCTCGAAACCAGAATCGAAAAGAAAAAGCTGGACATAGAACTGACGAAACGCACTAAAGAGTACAATCTGGGCACATCACTCAAGTCGTACATCGACCCTACAGCTTACGTGAAGTGGGCTAAGAAAGTGGATTTCGACCTAGAAAAGTTCTATCCCAAAACCCTGCGAAACAAGTTCAGCTGGGCACTACAGGAAAAAACGACTGAAGCTGAAACCGAGTGCGCAACCGCATGAACGTAAAAGAGACGAAAGACGGCACAGTCATTGAGGTTTTCGTGAAACCCAAATCCCCAAAGTTCGAAGTGCTCCTCGAAGGAGATGAAGTGGTTGTTCGATGCACCGAAGAACCCTTCAAAGGCAAAGTCAACAAGGAACTATTGAAAGCCCTCTCAAAATTCTTCCACACAAATGTCGAACTGGTTTCAGGCGCCACTTCAAGACAAAAACACCTGCTACTGAAAGGCATGGCAAAAAGTGAAGTAGAACGACTTCTACGCACAGCAAATCCTTAGACAACATTATGTTATGTGAAACACAAAATTATTTGAAAAAAAAGTTCTCAACACGGCTTACAAGCGGCAACAAAAAAGCACACACAACAATAAAAAATAACATCTGGTAACCTGTCGTAGCTAAAAATTATCAATTTACTTTTCCAATAGAAAAATAGGCTTTAGCTAACCTTGCATTTTGAACCGCAGTATCGCGGCGATTCCGCCAAACGCGTTCTTAAGCATCTGTCCTTCTTCTGTCTCAGTAGAAATTATCTCCACATCACTGTTCGCCTGTTCCGCCAGTTGCGCTAAGTCGTCGATTATGTCCTGCTTATCCACCACCGCCAAAGACGGCGCTTGGCATTTCGGGCATGGCTTTCCTGACAAGCCCTGCTCAAACTCCGTCAACTTCTGGCTTTTGACAGTATGCTTTTCCTCGTAGCCGCACGCGCTGCACTGAACCGTCACGCGTAGAAAATCCACTTTTTCCGAAATCAAAAGCGTCCGAACGGCACCAGCTTCCAGCGCTCTTCGCACCTCAGCCTCACCGTAAGTAATCAGCCCAGTGTCATGCCCAATCTCGTACAGGAACTGCTGCATGATATTCTTTTCTTCGATGTACCTGACTTTCCGCATAATCTCAGGTGCTCTCTCCACCACTTCCTTCACGCCCTGCTCCTCCACGTACGCAGTGTCAATCGTGTCAATTATCTTGTTCTTCAACATGTAATTCAGGTAGTCGCCCTTCTCAAAATCGTATTTTGTGGGTCCTGGTCCAGCAAGTATTATGCCTTTCAACGTGTCAATGGGCAAGAAAATGTCGTTGGCGTGCCCCCCCACACGAGTGAAATACTCGTTAAGCTGCATGTCCCTCAACCGCTCGTATCTGCGAGCTGACTGACCACCTGCACGCGTTTTACCCGCCACACCCGAAGTCATTTCTCGAACTATTTCTAGCCTTTTGCCCTGAAGCGTAGCAATCGTAGCCTCAGAAGCGTCAATAAGCAATATGCCATACGTCTCCTTCTCCCTCAACTGCTCCTGCAAATGCT
>CAZJQR010000108.1:0-6878 GCA_964548345.1 uncultured Candidatus Bathyarchaeia archaeon
AACGTAAAGAAGATGCTGAGAAACTCGTGGAAAAACTGAACCAGTTAATTTCAAACGCACGGACAGCGAAAATCAAAGAACGTGTTGCGATAAGGCGAGCTAAAAGAAAGCTAAAAAGGAAATCAAGGAGGGTCTCTCCAAGTTCCTATGGTACGGTGCCATACTACTTTCCCACCGAACAAGTTGACATTGTTGACAAGCTCAATCGGAAGAGAAAGAAACAGAAAAAGTAGAAAAACTCTTTGATCGGCCAATTTTAGCGTACATACCTGTTCTGGAATTGCTCAAAAACGTTTTTTATTCCTTGACTTTTGAACTCTAAGCTGCGTGAGTTTCATTTGTCAGTATTAGCGCTCGCTATATCGACTCTGATGTTCCCTATGATGTCCCTCTGTGGCGTGTTCTTCTCGATCCACAGAAGCCCTGTTTATGTGCAAGACGTTTCGAGACCGCTTCGTCTCAACGTATGCATCGCAAGCCTTCAGGAAAGCTATGGTGTTAGGCGCGGGAGTACGGGTATGGCAAATTAGCTTGCAATAATGTAGAGTTCGGAGTGGTAATTATCGCAATAGCCGTACCAGAGGGCTTGGTGACTAAGTATAAAAGAGGCTGTTAGAAATTGTGTAATGGTCGATTTTTTTTAACTCAGTCAGCATCATCCGCAACAGTTTTATATCTATTAAAAGACAACTTCTTCGAGGGTGCAGATGAACAGAAAAGCGCTCGTTTTTGCAGGAATATTCTTGGCGATAGCGTTAGCCTCTATAGGGTTC
The DNA here is from genome assembly GCA_964548345.1 of uncultured Candidatus Bathyarchaeia archaeon. Lineage (GTDB taxonomy): Archaea > Thermoproteota > Bathyarchaeia > Bathyarchaeales > Bathycorpusculaceae > SG8-32-3. Next base: position 774 of record CAZJQR010000108.1, read on the forward strand.
TTTTTTATCGAAGAAACAACTGGTTATCAGGCAGATTTAGAAAATCTGGGTCAAAATCTTGCCGATGACACTCAAACAACAGAATATTTTCACACTGTAGTGCAGAGACACAGCACGGCTATAGCCATTTTGGTTATAGTTGAAACAGTTTCTGTAATCCTGTTTGCCATCGCTCTATGGTTTGCCCTAAAAACTTCATGACTACAATCAAGCTGTCTTTGATTGACGTTTTTCTCTGCTAAGCCAAGCATACGATGTCAACGCAAAGATTTGAAGAATAGTTAACACCAGAATGACGTAATTAAGAAAGGACAAAAACCATATGGAAAAGCCATGTTCAAGATGAATTCATGAGCTATAAACTCCCATGGGTAACGTAAGAAATAGTCGTGGACAATATCAGCACCAAAATGTTCAGTCTTCGCGTGTTTTGGATTTCCAAGATATCTATGTACTCTGTGAGTTTCAACAATGACGGTCCTATGGTCAGTTAACTAGCGCACTATCGGTAATCTGAACACTATAGGTTATATAGGAAGACAGGTTAGTTAAATCAATATCAGTGTCGTTCTCAGAAGGGAAGGACTGGATCCATATTGCCTGAGTCATCCCTATACACTAAAAAAGAGAGGGGAACATGTCATTCTTGAGTAAGGAAGCGGAACCTGAGAAAAAAAGATTTGTGGAAAAACATCTTGGAAAAACTGGCTTCGTTGTTGGTCTACTCGTAATTCTTGCTTCGGTGTATTCCCAGTATGCGATCCCAAGTTTAAATTTGGTTTCGGGGACGCTTTTGGTTTATGGGCTTCCAATTCTCGTCACAAGTTTGATTTGGGGACGGACGATAATCTCTAAGGCTTTAAGGCACATGTACACTGCGTTGAGATATGGTTTGGGCTACTTCGGCGTCTTCACGATTTTGGGTCTTTTTGCAGGCTTTCTAATTGTATTTCTTTTAACCTTTTTCGACCCGGCAGCGATTAATCTTTTGAATAAACCGAATCCTGTTTTGCAGGTGTCTCCCGAACTTGCTTGGATCATGGTTGCCTTTTCCTTTCTGGTGGTGGGACCCAGCGAAGAATATCTGTTCAGAGGCTTCGTTTTCGGCGGTCTGCTGAACTTTTTCAAAGGTCGGCACTGGCTATTCTTGGCGCTGGTCTCATCCATTTTTTTCGCAGGTGCTCATCTGTACTACGCAGTCGTGTATGGTGTTGCTTCTTTAGTTCAATTCGTAGATCTGATAACGTTTGGGATGGCCATGGCCGCGACATACCATGTTTCTGGCGGGAACCTCCTTGTTCCAGCTGTGATACATGGCGCGTATGATGCCGCAGGCTACATCGGCGTAGCCACGTTATCGTACATAGGTGCCCAACTCAGGGAGCTGATGATGCTTATAGGCCTAATTGTTGCAGTTTTTGTTTTTTCGCGCAGAAAAAAATAGGCTTGCAGATACGTAAGGTTGATTTTCCCGAGATTCTCTGAACAGCCGGACGTTAGTCAGTTTTTAGTTGATACACACGCGCTAAAAAGGCTAAAATTTCAACGCAACGCATTACAGCTGAATTCAACCGAAAAAAAGCTTAAAAAAGCGCCAAGAAATTATGGGTCACGTTAAGCTGTGGAAAAAGCCTCTTGTCACTTCCTTCGCCGATTGAATAAGGGGATGCTTTATCTGAAAATTCTGCTCAAGCTGCCGCAGTCTGGCGATTCTGAAGTAAATGGGCGGGTGCGGGTCCATGCTCAACCATTCTTGAACGCGAAAAGAAGGCATCCGCTCGTAAAGCAGCCTCTGGAAACCTATCTTTTCCAACGCATCAGCCAGCACCTTCGGCTCACCTATAACCATAGCCGAAGTCAAATCGGCTCTGGCTTCGAAGAACTTGGCGATAAAATATGTCAGCGTAGTCAGTGCCCACAGATAGATTATCAACAGGAAGAACGAGTTTGTTGGAAACAGCCCGAAAATCACGTAGAACCAAAAAAGATACTGAACAGCCGACAAGCCGTACAGCCAAAGCGGGTCACGACCCCTCAGATGACCGAACTCATGTCCCAAGACACTTACGATTTCATCCTCGTCAAGCTGCAAAAGTGTTCCCGTCGTTATCAAAACTATTCCGCGACTTGGGCTGGGACCAGAAGCCGCCGCGTTCGGAAGCAGCGTGTTAGACACGATGATTTCGGGAACTTTATAACCGAACTTGTCAGCTGTTCTCTTCACAATGTCGTACACGTTAACTTTACGCGCAATCAAATTCTCCAGTTTGCAGTCAATCCCGAACTTCGAGAATATCTCATGGGCTTTTTGGCAATCTAGCTCTCCGTTCTCGGCTATCGTCTCCTTGTAGATTTCCTGCTTGAGCTTAACAAAGTCTTCTTTAGATATCTTTTTAACGGGGTCATCTCCTCCCGGAGACAACGGGTACTGCAGAATGTGTATGTAAGGATTCTTCTCGGTGACGTGCCAATCAGCAGACCTAGCGACTATTCTGTTTGAATAAAAAACGAAGACAAACTGTATCGCAAGCAAAATTATCGGAACCAAGGGACCTATTAAAAGGAACAGAAACAAACCTACACCCATGAAAAGAGCCATAAACAGGATCTGGGTTTCCAGAAAAATGCGGCGAAGCGACTTATTCCCTTTATCTGAGACAGTTTCAGGTACCACGGATTCTCCTTCTCTCCAAGCGAAGAACAAACTATTTTTCCTAACCTGCGTCTCAAACATGTCTACCGCAACGTCAACATCCTCTTTAGCCTTCAAAATCTCGTCTTCAGAAACCGTATCAACAAGAGGCTCAACACCTACGCTAATAGGTTCACCTCCAGAAATTCGGACTCTTAGCCTCTTTCTTCCAGATGAATTCAAAACTGAATAGCTAATAGAAAGAGCACCTGGAGATGTCGACCTTGAAATATCCGAGAACCGCGATTTTTGAGGAAGTAAAAAACTCCGGTAGATGAACTCGTACAAGTTACCTATGTAACTCTGCGGAATCTCGGGAACAATACTGTAAGAACGAACATGTGAAGACATGACTCTCAAGCTCATAATAATGCATCTAAGATAAAGCTATTTCTTCGCCACAAATACCTGAGTCCACAATTGTTTCTTGGGCAGATAAAAGATGCGCGCGCTTTTAATAGCCTTTGCCCGCGCTGGCCCTACATCACCATAACATTAACGGACGGCGGCCCAGATGATGCGCGCGCGCAAGAACTTTGAAGAAGAAAGTGAAGATGAAGCGCAGCCGCAGACTCGCGCTAACGCTGGTCGTCATCGTGAGCACTGTATTCGCAGTGATCTTTCTGGCGCCAGACGTCCGCTACAGCGTCCTCGACCAGGACAAAACTCTCTTTCAGTCAGGTGGCTTCAGCTTCACCGTGGGAGACTTCATCGGCATTTTCAGCCTTATCGCCGCAGCCACAAGCATAGCCGTCTTCATGGAAACCGTCCGCCACAAAAAATAATATTTTCTTACGGATCTCATTTTGCTGTTTATCCTGAAGAAATATGCGTTAGGCCGCAAATACATTAGAATAGGCGCCTTAACCCGCACTATGTCGATTATCGCCATTGTACGTTACTCAAAGTTGGTTCATTAGACCAATGAATAAGTGGCTAAACACGCTTTTTATGGGGGCAGTCGAGCACTGTTACTTTCTCTATTCGTGCCACATTAACAACACGCTGGAAGTAATGATTGATGAGGGTGCTACAAGTGGAGAAAGTGTTAGGAACAAGCAAAGTGGGCCAAATCGGCTTGCACGTCATCAGGATTGCAAAGGGGTTTGGCATGCAAGTCGTAGCCTTTGACACCAGCCCTAACAAAATCCTATCCGAAGTATTAGGTTTTAAGTGCACTTCGCTCGAAGAGCTTCTGTCAAGATCAGACATAATCACACTGCATGTCCCTTACAACAAGTACACACATCATCTACTGAATAGAGATAGATTTAACGTCATGAAAAAAGGCGGAATTCTAATAAACACTGCACGAGGAAGCATCGTAGACACTGAAGCATTAATTGAGGCTCTCTACAAAAAATCTTGACGGGTGCTGGACTTGACGTAATAGAGGGTGAAGAACTCATAAAAGAGGAAAAACAACTTTTGTACGACCCAAAGAACATCGAAGTTTTGGCTAATCTTTCAAAGATCACATTCTATTGAGCAAAGACAACGTTGTTTTCACGCCCCCACATAGCTTTTTACAGCAAAGAGGCATGGAAAGAATACTCGAGACAACAGTGCAAAACATCGGCGCTTTCGTTTAGGGAAAACCGCAAAATTGCGGTTTGAATTAAATAAGCGAACGAGGCAGAAGTAGGTTTTAATGGTTTTTCCTAAAATTTGGCCGAGTGTCTGTATAACCAGTTGAACCATTTTCTAACGCCGTCCCTTCCAAACAATTTCACGCTGAGAAATTCAATTTCACAATCATCAGCAAACTTTTCAGTTACTGCATGCAGGTCTTTGCTTTCCAACGCCTTGTCAAGAGCCAAAGCAACATTACGTATCTCTTCAGATGACTGAACATTATCCATAATCACCAATCTCCCTACCCATTAAGATAGGCACACGCGATGCTAAATAGGCGTTTGGGTTGAATCAAAGTTCAGTCCCAAACCCAAAAATAGAAGGTCCATTTGTCTAACTTTACGTTTATAGAAAATGTATGTCGTTACAGCTGCTATGGCGATCATCGCTGAAGCAATGACGACTATGCTTGCGGGTGAACCAAAGAAGGGAGCTGGCTGTTGTCTTCCTTTTCCATATCCTAGGGGAGTGTACTGGTAGTTCGTGTTAAGAAACTCAATTAGTCGCGGCCAGCCGCCTATAGCGTACAAAGTGTCGTTTACAGCTGCCAACCCAAAGAAGTGCAGTTCAGTTGGCAATTTAACGCCCGTGCTCCATGTGTTGCTTTCTGGATTATAGACTTGATTCAGGTCGGTGACGTTCCCGTAAGTCACGCCGTTGCTGACATAAGTTGTCTCGCCACCCATAACGTAAATTCTTACGAGCGCATTCACTCCGATGGTTGCAATTGCAGCGCCTTCAGCTACTCCTACTGGAATAGGCGAACCAGAACTCCACATGTCAGTTTCAGCATCGTATATCTGATTCAAACTGCGACTGGAAAGACCTCCAATGAGATAGATTTTGTTATCAATCACAGCTGACTGAGAATAAACGGCGCTTGTTGGAATTTGGGCTTTTGTAGACCAGGAGTCGGTGGCTGGATCATACGCTTCATTCGTGGTGTTGGCAGGTTCTCCTCCCATCAGGTAAATCTTGCCGTTCACGGTGTTTGCGCTTAAAGCAGCCCTCCCTGTTGGCATTGACTTTTTGGTTTCCCAAGCGTCTGTCGCTGGGTCGTAGACTTCGTTCACCGTGAGGTGCGGACCGTTAACGCTGCCGCCCATACAGTATATTTTGTTCTGATAAACGGCTATTCCGAAGCTATGGCGTGCCGTCGGCATGGTCTTCTTGGTGATCCACGTGTTCATGGCTGGATCATACACTTCGTTGACGTTGAGAACGCTTGGACCGCCTGTGGCGCTGTTGTTCTCGCCGCCAATTGCATATATTTTTCCATTCACAACGGCAACTCCAAACTGAGCTCTTGCTGTCGGCATAGAAGCCTTAGTTGCCCATAAATTCTCAGCTGCCCTAACTGGTCGAGTATTAACTATGCATAAAGACATAATCAAGAAAACGAGAAAGAAACCCTTACTCGCTTTCATTCAACTGCCCCATTTATACTGTGGATAAAGCAGGAAATATCACTTTCTAATTACCAATTCGCACCTATCTGCCGCGCGCTGTAGATTTTAAGAAAGCTTTTTCGCCTGGAGAAGGAACGATTAAGCCAATAGTCTATTTTAGATGAGCCCTAATTGTTTCCTTTTGGCAGAATTATTAAAGTGGCAAGTTTGAATGTTCCTTTAAGAAGTGGTGGTATTGCTCTGGCGTCATTAGGTTGCTGAAGGCTCTTGCAACGACTTCAGACATGGCTGGGTGTATATGCATGGCTTCGGTTAGTGGTTCTGAGCTTTGGTCTTGCGTGTACATGAGGTTCACTATTTCCTGTATTA
>CAZJQR010000109.1:0-6872 GCA_964548345.1 uncultured Candidatus Bathyarchaeia archaeon
AATTCATAAGCCTCTTATTGATTCTGATAGAATATTGCGTTTTTGAGTGAGTGAAATGGTTTCAATGACGCAGTTAATTGCTGTAATCGTAATTGCAGTGTTGGCTTCAAGCGCTGTTGCAGCTGGTGTTTCTATTATGGTACCTGGTCCAGAGGGGCCAGAAGGACCGCAGGGTGAACAAGGCATAACAGGGGCACAGGGACCGCAGGGTGAACAAGGCGAAACAGGTGATACTGGACCGAGAGGAGCAACAGGGCTTACTGGAGCGACAGGAGCTACAGGACCACAAGGACCGCAAGGAGAACCAGGAGAACCCGGAACAACGGTAGCCAACTATCATATTTCTAGAGATACAATTTATTATATGGCTCCAGGAGAAGCATGGTCAGTCGCCTCTACTCTTTCCATTGATTTCACTGTTGGTCTGGGGGATACAGTTTATGTTTCATATAGCGGAAATGTGCTTTTAGATGACAGTTCTGGGGATTCCTATGTTCAAATAGCCCTTACCATCAATGGCAATCGCTATTCGCGCCCCTATGTCAGAATATGGAGATATAATACAGTTACTCTAGGAGGCTTTCAATCAATGATTAATTTTCAACATCTTAATGCAACTATGCCAGCCGGATCATATACAGCAACCATTTCATTTAGAGGGGACTCTACTGCAGACAATCTATGGATGCAATCGCTTCTCGTTCAGGTATTTAGCTAGCTTTCAAATAGCTCCCACAATTCGATCCCTTTTTTCTTTTTTCATCGAAAAGTGGTCAAGGTGAGGCCTCTCGGTTCGTTTTTAGGATTATTCCCATGTCCCACGTAACCTTTTTTCCTTCTTTTTTGGATTAAATTTTAATCTTTTTCCCCTGCTGTTTTTTCTATCGTTTTATCTTGTTTTTTCTTCTTTTCTCTTCTCTTTAAGCTGTCTATGCTCGCTCTATCTATACTCACACAAAACTCCAAAAGGCAAAAACAATAACTCACACAAAATGAAAAACAGACATATATCTTCAATCTGGTCCAAAGTTGGAACGTGAACCTACATACGTTTATTCTATTCCTGTCTCTCTAAACTATCTTATGAAGTGTCAATAATGAAAAGAGAAATTAGCATATGTGAAGAATGTTTAGTTCTCTTTGAAAAGTTAAAAGGTCATAAGATAGATAGACCAGATATACAGGTTAAGAATTATGACTATAAGAAGAATTGCTTATTCTGTAAGAAACTTACAACTCAATATTTAGAGATTACTAAAAAGAGGAAATGCTAATGGATACATCAATTCTTGTCTGTCTGTGTCTGTCATTCACTCGCAAAGACAAAGATATTCAGTGGCTCAGCGTTTACGTTTCTTCGAGTAAACCAGAATACAGATAGCGACTACAGCGATAACTACGATAAAAGCTATGACGACAGGAATTATTGGAAACTGCTCCTTTTCAACAATAGGATTAGCCAGTGGCGTGTACTGCATAACAGTCGTTGAGTCCATCGTGAAGATGTTGTGACCACCACCCATAACAAATATCGTGTCATTAACGACAGCCACTGCAAGTCCCGCTCTATCCACTGGCATTTGAGCAGCCATAAACCAAGAATCGGTTTCAGGAAAATAGACCTGATTTGCTAATTGACCATTAAGAGGGTAAGCATCATTACTTCCACCGATAACGTAAATTGCCTTTGCCACGTTCAAGTCTATTGTTGAACCTGCAACTGCACCGCTAACACTCATTGGAATAGGTGCGCCAAAACTCCACCTGTCTGTTTTGGGGTCGTATATTTGAGTCAAATTTGTTCTAGTGGAGCCACTTGCTACTCCTGAAATAACGTAGATTTTGCCATCCAGCACTGCTGAAGCGTATCCAGCAACCGTCGTCGGAATTGGCGAGCCAGTAGCCCAAGTGTCAGTCACAGGGTCGTAAATTTCGACCTCAGCACTTTTTTCTGCAATTGAAGATGATTCCGATTCGACCCATCCACCGATCAGATAAATCTTCCCATCAACCTCGCTTGCCTGAAGCCCAGACCTCGCTGTCGGCATTGGCGTTTTTGTCTCCCATGAATCTGTCTTTGTATCATAAACTTCGTTAACATTAATTGAGATTGAGTAGTCTTTTGAAACGTTTCTCCCGCCCAAACAGTAGATTTTTCCTTTGAAGACAGCTACGCCAAGACCATCTCTGGAAGTTGGCATGGAAACCTTCTCGACCCAAGTGTCCGTGGCTGGATCGTAAGCTTCAGTTGAATTGATAGACATATAGGAGAATCCAGTTTCCGATGTATTGTATCTCTGACTGCCGCCTATAACATACACAATTCCATTGACCGCTACTGCTCCAGCACCAGTTCTTGAAAAGTGCATGGAAGCTTTTGTTGCCCAAGAATTCTCAGCACCGCTTGCTGGAGACATTGCAGCCATTAAGGAAAACACAAGTACCGAGATGACTGTTGCTGCCAATGCTGCCCTGTTCACGTTATTACCAACGTATACTGCTCTAAACTCGGATTTAACTCTCCCCAGAGAACACTCTGTTCTCCAAACAGAACAGTAAATTTGTGTTACTCAACCAAGATTTCTTGACAAGCCCTGTTTCACCCTATTTAGGCTTCTTGATAAAGCGACCTGTCTTAAGGTCTCTATAAGTCTCCGCAGGTATCTCCGGTCTTGCGTATATTAAAACTTATAAAGAAAAGTGTATTAAAAAGCATTCACCCCAAGAGTTAAACAGGCAATAAATGGTTGAAGATTGATGCCTCTACTTTATCCGATTAGGCGTGTATTTCGCTCATGGAAGCTTTTCCTGGCGCTGTTAATAGGCATCATTCTTGCCTCCACGTTTTTTGCGGCTATAGATGTAAAAGCCAATTTAACTGCGAAACAGGCGCTTGAGCAGCAGTTAGACAGCGTTCTTGTGGATATGGAGTTTAACTCGAGACTTAATTTTACTAACCTTGCTCAGGCTGAGCAAGATGTCTTGAGTATTGACGGTGTTGAGGATGTTGAGATGATTGCGTGGTTGTATTCAACGATGGTGTCGTCGAGTGATAACTATACAAGCCAGCTATTTTCACCTATAATTTACTTGCCTAATTCTTCGCGTGTCTATGCTGGTTGGGGAAACAGACCCATTGGGGGGATTGGTGAAAATGAAACTTGGGTTTTGGCGGGTACGAATCTTGCGGATATGCTCGCGGTGAACGATACAATTATGATGACTCTTGATTTTCCAACGCCTAAGTATGATAACACGACGACTATTTACCTGAATCTGACGGTGGCAGGTTTTGCTCAACTTAGTGATAAAGCTTACTCGGTCGCTACGGGCAACACCTTCTTTATTTCCCCGTTTGGCCCAGAGATTCCTCAGGAAGTATTCTTTTACCAGTCTGACCTTTTGATAGTGGACTGGGGAACAATTGAGAAAATTTGGAGCACAATACCTGACCTGACGTTTGAAACTAGGTTTCTTATTTCTTTGAAACGTGATGAGCTGTTAAACCCATGGGATGCGGAAACTTCGGCTACCAACGTGCAGGTGATAGCTAATAATATAAACAACAAGATTCTTGCTAATTACGAGTACGGTGGCGGTGTCCAGAATAATCTCGGGAATGTTTTAACTAATTTTCAATACAGTTTTTCTGGAACCATCCTGATAAATTTAATACTCATCTCGCTTCCAGTTTTCTTTGTTGCGTGGTATTTGGGTTCAACGGTTTCCGATGTTTCGTTTAACTTGAGAAGGCGTGAAATCGGGTTGTTATCAACCAAGGGGTTTTCAAGTGGACAGATACAAAGGATGTTTTTCGCCGAAGCGCTATTTATAGGCTTTATTGGCGGATTAATTGGGGTAGTCGGCGGGTTGCTTCTAAACCAGGCATTTACCGGCTTTAACTTGGAAACCTTGTTTAATCCGCAGTTGCTGAGTCCTTACACTATGGTCTACACCGTAGCCTTCGGCATGCTTCTATCATTTTTCTCAGTCTTTTTCGCCGCTAGAAGAGCTTCTAAATTGCCAGCAGTTAATGCTCTTAGAGAATATATGCCTATAGACTCTGACAGGTCTTACCGAAAGAAATTGCCGTGGATAGCGTTCATCCTTGGAGCCTACAAAATTACAGTCTTTATTCTAGGTGTAAACGTGCCCTTGCTACTTAGTCGAGCCCAGTTTGCTGGGGGCAACTTTATCATCTTAATTGCAGTATCGATTTGGCTACTAATTGACGCAATCCTAAGCTACATTGGGCCTTTACTGTTCTTCTGGGGTTTCACAAAAATACTAATCCAAAACTCACTGAAATTCCAGCAGCTCACCTCAAAGGCATATAGGATAACCGGTGATTTGGGGGCTTTAGCAGCCAAGAACGTTCGGAGAAACCCGGCGAGGTCTGCTGCCATCGCTTTCCTCATAGCTTTGATCATAGGCTACAGTGTTCAGGCTACTGGGCAAATGGCGAGTGAGCAAGACTACATTGATAGACAGGTGTTGTACAGGGTCGGCGCGGATGTAACGGTTAGTGTGATTAATGGAAGCAAGGCTCAGATGATACTTGATGATGTTGTGGGAAATGTTTCTCAAATTAAGGACGCGACCATAGAGTGTACGCTTAGTCAGAATTCGGCGAATACCAAAATGCGAACAATTGATCCAGACTCGTGGATGGACGTAGCCTTTTATGAGAATGATTGGTTCAGCGGAGCCAGCCTGGAGGAAGCATTAAATGAGTTTCGAGCAAACAACATGACTATCATTTTAGAGCGAAGAGTTGCCAACCAATACAATATGAATTTGTATGATGAGATAGGCATTGATTTTCCGTCAGGTGCAAGAAAACTGAAAATAGTTGGCTTCTTCGGTCCAGAACCGACTGAAATAGGAAGCCCGTTTGGGTCTCAGTTTTTTGCACCACAGACATGGTCATATGTTCCCAGAGACCTCTTCAACATGAGCAGCCCCTACAGTGACGCTTTCCAGCTTGAATCCTTCGAAACCAAATTGCTGCTGAAACTGAATGACGGCGCGAACGGGACACGGGTTGCTGAGGCCATTCGAAACCTTGGCCTTGAAATTTACGGCGTGCAATCTTTTGACGAGGAATTAGCGCGGACGAAGGCAACGACAGATCCGTACACGTACAATAATCTGCAGGTTCTGGATATGCAAAGGCTGGGACTTCTTTTCATTGTAATCGCTGCCTCAGTTGGAACGGCGCTGATAAGCATTGTCAGCATGAAAGAAAGAGGCCGAGAAGCCACGCTCATGAGCGTTAAAGGGCTTTCTTACAGGCAACTTGTGTGGATGTTTCTCAGCGAGAACCTTGCCGTTGTGACCTTCTCGGTGGTGTTGGGTCTGATTGTCGGGGTGATAATTGTTTATGGAAACGTGCTTTCAGCCAGTGCGGCTGTTTCAACGCTTGTTAAGAGACGTGTTGTTTTTCCAGACGCGTCTTTGATTACCATAGGTTCTTACATTTCGCTTGTATTCGTTTCCACGATCCTTCCTATCTTTGTCATGTCGAGACAGTATGTAACTAAACTTGAGAGGATGATTAGATTAAGATGAAAGGCTTAGACGTGAAAGTAAGAGACCTAGTGAAAGTGCATCACACAGGCAAGATTGAAGTGCAAGCCCTACGAGGGTTAAACGCTGACATTAACGCGGGCGAATTAATCGCCATTATAGGTCCCAGCGGAAGCGGAAAAACCACGCTGCTTAACATCGTTGGCGGATTGGATAAAGCCACCGCAGGCTTCGTCCGGGTTGGAGACCAAACTGTAACTTCCTTATCAGTGTCACAGCTTGTGGACTTCCGAAGGAAAATGGTGGGACACATATTCCAAAACCTAAACCTCATTCCAACATTAACTGCTGAGGAGAACATCGAATTCTCCATGGTCGCCGCAGGCGTCCCCAGAGGAAAAAGAAAAGCCCGAGTAAAAGAGCTTCTGGAAACAGTTGGCTTAACGGAGCGCGCCCACCATAAACCTGAAGAGCTAAGCGGCGGCGAGCAGCAGCGTATAGCCATAGCCGCGGCCCTGGCGAACGACGCGCCTGTGCTGTTGGCGGATGAGCCTACAGGCGAATTGGACACCGTCACCGCCAAGTGCGTGGTGGACTACCTTGTGAAAGTAAACAAGGAACTCGGCAAGACCATAATCATGGTGACGCATGACCCGAGAGTAGCCCGAGTCGCCCACCGGATTCTCCGCATCGAAGACGGTGTGATAAAAATAGCGTTGGCACCATCCGAAGTCGTGATTGAAGAAAAAGCAGGCTCCTACTCGGACCAGCTTAAGGCACGGATGGACGAAATAAACGCCCACCTGCTCCAACTGGACGAGGACTTCAAGGCGGATAAGATAACTGGCGACGAGTACACCGATCAAAGGACGAAGCTGAAACAGACTTTGGGAAGCCTAAGGGAAGAACTTTCACGTATGGGCGAAGTAGCATAACTGAAGCTTGTGCAGGTAAAAAGTTTCTGGAGGCACCCATCGACTTCACATCTAAGGTTATTTGTAGTCTGTTTAATTGTTTTTGGATTAAATATGCTTCTCCACAAAGATTATCTCTTTTTCGGTATTTTAGTTAATTAAAGAAATAATAATGTAAGTTTGACTTGGTAGCCAAAGCATAGCTGGAGTGAGGTACACTCGCATAGCAGTGGAGATGTCTCCCACAACCAATTCACTTTTTTCGTAAGAATAAAAATAGCTGATTTTTGTAACTACCATGAAGGTTTAAAGTTAGAATGCGGCCGCTTCTTGTTTCTGGTTTCAGTCGCCTTCCCCGGAGCGCGAAAATGTGCTTTGAGAGCCTATTTCATTTGTTCCGCGTAGTTTATTTGCAGATCTGTTATTAGG
>CAZJQR010000110.1:0-6866 GCA_964548345.1 uncultured Candidatus Bathyarchaeia archaeon
TTGGTGAAGTTTTATCCAGGACTTGACCCTGCAATAATTGACTGGTACGTTGAAAGGGGTTGCAAGGGCATACTTCTTGAAGGTAGCGGCTTGGGTCACGTGAGCAAATACTGCTTTGACGCCATCCGCAACGCAGTTAAGCAGGGCCTGGTGGTTGCGTTGGCTTCCCAGTGCATCTGGGGACGCGTGAACATGAACGTGTATGACACAGGCCGCGACCTGCTAACTTTAGGCGTGATTCCCCTTGAGGACATGTTTCCCGAAACCGCGTTGGTTAAGCTGATGTGGGTTTTGGGTCAAACCGGCGATGTGGAGGAAGCGAAAAAGCTTCTGAAGACAAATGTTGCTGGCGAGTTTTCACCGCGGACTCTACCAGCAGAAATCGACGTTAAAGGAGAAGAAACAGATGGAAATTGATTACGCCAAAGTGGGGTTAAAGGTAGGCTTGGAAATCCACCAGCAGCTTAACACTCCAACGAAGCTGTTCTGCGGCTGTACACCAGAGCTTTTCAAGGAAGAACCTGAAATCACTTTTCTGCGGCGGCTGAGACCCACACAGAGCGAGTTGGGACAAGTGGACCCTGCTGCTTTTTTCGAGTTTCAGAAGGGCATCAAGATTCGGTACGAAGCAAACAGCGCTACGTCCTGTCTTGTGGAGATGGATGAGGAACCACCACACCCTTTGAACATGGAAGCCTTGGAAGTGGTGTTGACTGTAGCGCTGATGATGAACGCGAAACCTGTGGACGAAGTTCATGTTATGCGTAAAACCGTGATTGACGGGTCTAACACTACGGGTTTTCAGCGGACCTGCGTGATTGCTATGGATGGCTGGATTAAGGTCGGCGAGAAAGTTGTGCCGATTCAGCACGCGAGTTTGGAGGAGGATGCCGCGCGGAAAACGGGTGAGGAGGAGAAAGGGAACGTGATACGTTATCGTATTGACAGGTTGGGGATACCGCTTATAGAGGTGGCGACTGCGCCTGTTATTCATTCGCCAGCGGAAGCGCAGGAAGTAGCCTTTGCGATCGGGAGGATTTTGAGAGACACAGGCAAGGCAATGCGCGGTTTGGGAACAATACGGCAAGACCTGAACGTATCGATTCCGAACGGCGATTTGGTAGAGATTAAAGGTGTTCAGGAGCTTGAGCTTATCTCGCGAGTTGTGGAGTACGAGGTTCAACGTCAACTAAACCTTGTGAAAATAAACGAGGAGCTGAAAACGAAAGGAGTTGAAGCGGAAAGCATAACCGAGGATTTTGTGGACGTTACCAACGTATTCCAGCAAACAAAGTGTAAAGTAATCCTGAAAGCGCTGAAAAACGGTCAGACTGTTAAAGCAGTGAAACTGCCTGAGTTCAGGGGCTTGCTGAAACGGGAGCTTATGCCGAATTTCCGGCTTGGAACAGAGCTGGCTGACCGAGCGAAGTTTTGGGGAAGAGTCGGCGGAATCTTTCACACTGACGAGTTACCTGCTTACGGCGTGACCGCTGAAGAGGTTGAAGCGCTACGAAGAGCTGTTGGCGCTGGCGAGGAGGACGCAGTGGCGTTTGTGGCTGATGCTCCGGAGAATGTGACGGACGCTTTGAAGGCAGTTGTTGAACGTGCTCAAGAAGCCATAACTGGCGTGCCTGCGGAGACTAGGGCAGCAAACGCTGATGGTACAACGCGTTATATGCGGCCTAGGCCTGGAGCTGCACGGATGTATCCTGAGACGGACATTCCGCCTTCGGTGATAGCGAGCGCTTTTGTGGAGCGAATCCGTTTGAATTTGCCTGAAACTGCGGAGAAGAAGCTTGAGCGTTTGATGGCGGAGTATGGCTTGAATGAGAAGTTAGCCAAGCAGATTGTTGATTCAGAATATGGCGGGTTGTTTGAGTCAGTTGTTAAGGAGAGCGGTGTGATAGCCACGACGGTTGCGGTGTTTCTGACTGAAACTTTGAAGGCGCTGAGACGTGAGGGTGTTGCGGTTGAGAAAGTTACAGCGGATCAGGTGATGGCGGTTTTCAAGGGTGTGGGTTCGGGTGAAATAGTGAAGGAGGCTGTGGCAGATGTTTTTGTTTGGCTTTCTGAGAATGAAGGTAAAAGCCTTCAAGATGCGGTTGGGTTTCTTGGGTTGAAAATGTTTTCGAAAGCGGAGTTGGAGAAGCTTGTTGACCGGGTGGTTGCGGAGAATAAGGAGTCGGTTGAACGGTTGGGGAAGAAGGCTTTTGGAATGCTTATGGGTGTTGTAATGAAAGAGGTTAGGGGAAAGGCTGATCCCGCAGTTGTCAGCTCGCTTTTGAGGGAACGGTTGGGTTAGTGGTTGGGCTGCTTGTAGTCTTTAACCATTCCCATTTTTTCTTCAAAGGTTATGTTTTCGCCGCAGTAGGGGCAGAGTTTGAAGTCTGGGCGCAGCATTTTTCCGCAGGCTGGGCAGACTGCTGTAAAGAGGAGTTTTTCTTCGAGCGTTTTTATTTGTCGTTTTAGGCCGGTTAGTTCTGTGCGTGTTTTTTCCATTTTTTCTTTTATTGGTTGTATGTCTTTGACTTCAGCTCGCATGTTGCATATGAGGTCTTTGACTTGTGCGAGGTTTTCGCTGTCTGATTCTATGGTTTCGTACATCAGGTCGAAGATTTCGCTTTTGCTTTCTAGGATTTTTGCTTCTGTGGTGGTTTGGGTTTTTGCGTCTGAGAGGATTTTGTTTAGGAATTCTTCCACGGGGTTGTCGACTGCTATTAGACAGGTTATTGCCCATAGGATGGCGGTTGAAGCGGCTGTTAGGTAGAGGTAGATGTCTGTGGGTATTTGTTGTAGTTGTTGGTTTATGATGGGGTAGAGTTGGAGAAGTTGTGCTGGATTGTTGAAAATTAATGCTGCTGCTGCGTCGATTAGGTGTATGAGAGCTATGAAGGTTAGCGTGGTGAAGAGCCAGATTGCTATGCCTTTTTTTCTCAAGTGTAGTGCTCCTTGCTGTTGTTTGCGGATGTACTGAATAGCATGTCTTGCTATATAATAGTTTATTCCAACTCCGAAATATTCTAAAAGACGCAAATCCTAAAAAGCATAAAATACGTGTATAACGGGGGATAACATGCCAAAGGAAACGGTCAAAGAGGAAAGAAGTGAAAAGAAACCTGAAAGCTTTACTTTTCGTATCAAAATCGGCGAATACGAAGTTGAAATAAAAGGAACTCACAATGAGGTTACCAAAACCCTTGAGGATCTTCCTAATCTGGTCAACAACGTTCACAAGGCTTTCGAAAACGTGAAACCTAAAACCATCGCAACGCTGACTGTGAAGACAGAACCACCAGCCAAAACCAAAGCAGCGCCCAAAACGCCTGCGCAAACATATCCAAAACTAGCTTCAGTGGCTAATTGCGAAGACGCGGTTCTTGGACTTTTAGAAAGTGACTGGGGGAAATGGCGACCGAGAACAATGGAAGAGCTAAAGGACGCTATGAAATCAAATAAGGTCAAGTATACTAAGCGCACTTTAACGGGAACGCTCAACAAGCTTGCGGACAAGGGAATGGTGCGGCGCTGGAACACGAACACAGGTTTTGTTTACATACTGGCTGAAGAAAAGCCCTCAAGCTCTGGAGGAAAGGCGTCTTGAAAAGAATTGAAGCGCGCATAAAGACTCCTTTCGGCGAAGTCGTCATCGAAGGAGAGTCTCCCAAAGAAATTCTTAGCATGCTGGAAACAATGCCAGAGAACTTCGTCGAGAAGCTTTCCGACTTTGTTTCTGACAGGTTGATGCCTTCTGGAGTACAGTTGAAGGGCATCGTGGAGCTAACAACTGAGGGTCCAGTAATCGTGACGCGTGAGAAACTCACACATTACGAGGCAGTTGGTCTGGTTCTCTACGCGTCAGAAGACAAAACTAACACTGCTTCGCAAATATCCCGGCTTTTGGAGTCCAGCGGAATAAAAAGCATGGTTCCCGCTCGATTGAATGAAATGACAAAACGTGGACAGGTGTTTAAGCCTGATCCGAGCAAGACGGAGTTTAAGCTGACAATTCAAGGCGAAAAATGGGTTGAAGAAGAGGTTATATCGAAGCTCAGAGGCAAAATGAGTTGACGGAAAAACTGGAGAAAGTCGAAGTCCACGTTAAATATAATGATGTTGAAAAAACGTTTTCTGGAACCCCTGAAGCTACTTGGCTTTTGTTAAGCAAGTTTTTCAGAGAGTTTCTCCCTTCATTTGAAATTGCAAACAAGCTTTTACTCAGCGTTGACCTGCAGAAGCTTGCTGAAGATTGTGAAGGCTTAATTGCCTTCTCGGAGGAGGGTGCAAACCTGCTGGTGCCAAAGAGCAAGCTGACGGATAACGAGACTCTGCTGCTTTGGCTTTTGGCAAGTTATTTGGGGCATAAGCTGGGCAAGATGGAGAGTGATGCGCTCTCAAAAGAGGAGTTGCAGGCAAAGCTTGGCAAAAGCGGCAAAATAACCAGCACCCGTTTAGGTGAGCTCGTAAAAAGCGATATGGTAGCAAAGCTCGCTGATGAGAAATTCAGAGTTGCAACTTATGGCGTTGCTCAGATGCAGAAGGATATCTTACCGAAAATAAAAGCGAAGGCAAACTCCTGAAGAATCACATGCCGCTTTTTCTGGAAAAACATATTACCGTCTAGCGTATGTTTATGTTGGGAGGCTTTGTTGTGGACGAACTAATGGCGGTAATCTTCGCGGTTATGGGCATTTTTGATTCCATTCCCCAAATTGACATCATTGCCCTTGTCGTCCTAGTTATTATCGGCATAATAATCATAATGCTCATCCGCCTGCTGATAATGCTCATCCCAGCAGTGCTCCTTGCGCTTGTGGTGTGGTTCTTCACAGGCAGCCTATTCTGGGCTGGAATAGTATTTCTCGTCGTCGCAGCCTTATCAATACTAAAGAAACTCTGACAACACATAAACCCGCATTTGACGCTTAAGATATGGCTGCCCTGTCGCTCGGAACACTTTATACTCCCTTATTTAAAGAAACTGCATACGATTCTGCGAGAAGTGCAGATTTTTCTACATGCTATTGGGCTGTTTTTGCGCCAATACGGACCTTCTCCCCGTCTTTTTTGGCAGACCCTACCCCTCAATAGTTTCTGCATCGAATCTCTATTAGGATCCTAATATGCTCCAAATATGCCGCCTTCCACGTTTGTTGTTCTACGCGCGAAAGTGAACCAGCTTTGTTTTATAAAGGCTGATCAGTTTACAGGAGGTGTCTTGCTATGCCTACTAGTCGTGGTTTTCTCATCAAGACCTTGGCTAGAACGGAAAGTTTTGCGCCGCGAGCAAACTCAATGATGTCTTCTGGCTTAAGTGCGTCAACAAGGTCATTCAGGTCAGAGTCAGATAATTTTTCCAGTGTCTCCCTTAGTTTTTCGACTCTTTTCAGGTGGTTACCTCTTTCCTTCCACCAAACATCATTAAACTTCGACAGCGCCTTCTTTGAAACATCATTCTTCTTTAGGCACTCAGCTATAGTGTCAGCCGCCATTTGGCCAGACATGACTGCTTCTTTGATGCCTCCGCCATGAATAGGGTTAACGTGATTCGCCGCTTCACCGCAAAGCACGAAACCGTTAGCAACCATATCCTTCACCATTCCGCCTACGGGAACACAGCCAGCGTTTACTTCCAAAATCGAGCCTTTGCTTATCTCTGGATGTAACTTCAGAAACTCATCCATATATGCTCCTGGCTTCTTGTCCTGCGGGACAATGCCGAGTCCCACGTTTGCCCTGTGCGCGCCTTTCGGAAACACCCACACGTACCCTCTAGGCGCCAGTACGCCTGACAAGTAAATATGAATGAGGTCAGGGACCACATCAACATTCGTCATTTCATACTGTATGCACGAATCAATCAAGTTCACCTTCGAGAATACGCCCAAAGACTTATTCCTCAAAGGCGACTCCGCGCCAGTAGCGCAGACAACAACTTTGGCTTTTTCTTCAAACTCGTTGCCTAAGAACTCGCCTTTGACACCGACGAAATAGCCCCTTGCATCTTTGACTATGTCAGAAATGAACGTGTTAGCTTGCACCGCTGCTCCCGCTTTAACGGCTTCTTCGGCAAGCCACTTGTCAAACACCTTCCGTTCAAGAACGAAACCTCCTTCGGATAATATCGCATCTAAATACCTGCCGTCAGGCGCGTACAACCTTGCGCCCTTAATTTTCTGTGCAATGCATCTGTCTGGAATCTTTCCAACAAACTGCTGAGATGCTTCACTTAAGCCCTCTCCGCAGCGCTTCGGAGACCCAATCTCAGCTCTCTTGTCAAACACTTTAACCGAGAAACCGTTCTCAGCCAGCTTCTTCGCGCAAGCAGTTCCTGCTGGTCCAGCGCCGATTACTATGACGTCGTTCATTGTTTTGTCACCTTTATGGCCTCTACTGGGCAAGCTTTTTCGCACACGCCACATAGCGTGCATAGTTTCTCATCGTAAATGACGTTGTCTCTTAATTCTAAAGCCGCGGTTGGGCAAACGGAGACGCAGCCGCCGCATCGGAGGCACTTGTTAGTGTTAATGCTCCAAGCCATGGGGTCATCAACCTGTGAACATGCGATATATTTTGTATACCTTGTTGTTAAATCCGTCTGGAAGGGAATTTTACTCTTTTCTAAACCCCCTTTTTCTTTCCTTAGGATTGATTTGTTTGATGTGTTGAAATTCCCTTATAAAGTAGCAAGTAAGTTATCGCACACCAAGTGTAATTCAAGTGTACTACGTACATTCAATGTATTTAGTAAATCACATTTTTGCTTGCAAGTTCAGGAGGCTGTTAGGTGAGTGCTTTTGAAAAGGTTGGTGTAGCTTATCTTGCGGGGTCCCGAAAAAGCCTTAAAATTATCATTGAAAGCAAAGTGT
>CAZJQR010000111.1:0-6803 GCA_964548345.1 uncultured Candidatus Bathyarchaeia archaeon
TTGAAGCTTAGTAAAGGAAAAATTGCGGCTCAGGCTGGGCACGCAGCGGTTTCCGCGGCGCAGGAAGCTCACAACCGCCACAGAGGCTGGTGGGACGCGTGGCTCTTCGAAGGGCAACGCAAGGTGGCGGTTAAAGTGAAGGATGAAAAAGAGCTTTTAGAGCTGGAGGAGCAGGCTAACGATTTGGGTTTGCCTAACGCGCTGATTGTTGACAGGGGACTCACGGAAATTCCTCCGGGCACGGTTACGTGTTTGGGAATTGGTCCCGCTCCCGAAGCGATGGTTGACAGGTTAACTGGCAAGCTTCCCTTATTGTAAGAAAAGGCGCATGGAACTTGCCTGTTCCGAAAATCGACAAGTTACTCGGCATTGATGTTCACGCCACCGAAACCGCGGGCGTCGGCGGGGTTATCCGCAAGTATGTAGATGATTTTGTGGTTGAAGAGGTTCTGGTCGACGGCTCCAAAGCCAGCATAAAAAAAGCTGCGGAGACCCGAGTGTTAGGTGCTTCCGACGCCAAGCAGCGGTATTTGCTTTGTGTTTTGGTTAAGCGCAACTGGGACACGTTTATAGCTCTCAAAAACATTGCGAAGCAGTTAGGCGTAAGCCAAAGGGAAATTCATATTGCGGGCATAAAAGACGCTAAGGCTGTTACAGGTCAGCATATCACGGTTGAAAACTGTTCTATGGAAGACGTCTTAAAAGTTAACGTTAAGGACATCGAAATCCGCCCTGTAGGATATGTTCGTGAAGAGCTATCAACGTATTATCTGCTAGGCAACAGCTTCACCATAAGCATCAAAGCCATTAACCATTCAGAATCAACCATTGCAAAGCGAATAGCTGAAACCGTCGTAGCGCTTGACAAAATTGGGGGGATTCCGAACTACTTTGGGCACCAGCGCTTCGGAACAACACGCCCAATAACGCATTTGGTGGGGAAAGCCATTGTTGAAGGAGACTTTAAAGAAGCCGCAACGCTTTTCTTGGCTAAGCCAAGCGTCCACGAGCATCCCTCATCCAGAAGCGCCCGCGCAGAACTGCAGTCAACACGGGACTTCAAGCTTGCGCTGCAAACCTTTCCCAAACAGCTCCGTTATGAGCGGTTTATGCTTAGGCATTTGGCTGAGAAACCCGATGATTTCGTTGACGCTTTCAGGCGCTTGCCCATTAAGCTGCAGGCGCTTTTTGTTCAGGCGTATCAGTCTTACCTGTTTAATCGTTTCTTAAGTGCGAGAGTGGAAAACGGCTTTTCTTTGAACAGGGCTGAAGTGGGAGATTTCGTGGTGAACGTGGAGCGTTCAGGCTTGCCAATGGTTAACGTGGCTAAAGTGGCAGGCGCAGAAAACCTGTCGAAAATTAACGCGCTGGTCAAGGCTGGCAGGATGCGGGTTGCCTTGCCGCTTGTTGGGATAAAGCAAAGCCTTTCCCAAGGCGTTATGGGACAAATAGAAAAGCAGGTTCTTGAGGAAGAAAGCGTCGAAACTGGAAATTTCAAAGTTGGTGCAGTACGTGAAATGAGCAGAAAAGGAGGATTGCGCGCAGTTGTTGCTCCCGTCAGGAATTTCAAGTTAATTGGCGCTTCAGCTTGCGCCGTCGATCAGAACGCGCATCAGGCTGACTTGAGTTTCATGCTGCTGCGTGGCTCATACGCGACAGTGTTTCTGAGGGAGATAATGAAGCCGAGCGACCCGATAACGGCTGGCTTTTAGTCTTGCAGAACAAGTGCGGTAACGCTGATAAATCAGAGAATCAGTTTATACTTGCAGAAGGACTTTTAGATGGTAACCGAGCAAAAAGCCGTAATTCACGTTCATAAACCAGACATCAAGGAAAAAATCTTCTTTTTCCTCTCTGGCTTACTAGTGAGTGTACCTTTCACTCTGTTCCTCTCCGATTTCACAGACTCTCTTTGCAACGTTTTGCCTGTGTTTTTCGGTCAAGTTTGCTCGGTAGTCATTTTTGCGCCATTCATAGAAGAGTTCGCCAAAGTTTTCCCGTTGTTTTATCGTCACGGAGAAACTGAACGGTCTATTATGACCTTGGCGATTCTGATAGGATTGGGCTTCGGCGTCACCGAGCTAATACTGTACGTTTTCACCTTAGACGCGTCTTTAATTTCCAGATTGCCCGGCGTAATTTTTCACGCCTCTAGCGCAGGCATAACCGGCTATGGAATAACTAAGAAAAAACCAGTGCCGTTTTACCTAATCGCTGTTTCGCTTCATCTAGGGAATAACTTGTTTGCGCTGCTCGGCACCTATATTTCGGTCATACCTGAAATAGCCATTTTGGTAACAGCTTATCTTTTGGCGTGGCGCCTTTATCGTCGAACCTCAGAAACGGTAATCGTATAGCTCCAAACCCACGCTCTCGACTAGATTTCGTCGGTTCTGGCCAAGTCCCGAAGCCTGTTAACTCCGTCTATTTCAGTTATAAAATCAGCGACACTCTTGGGAACCAGCTTCGTCCAGCTTTCTCCTTTAAGCATTTTTTCTCGGATAAGAGTCGACGTATACAGCTTCCTTTGGAAGAACCGTATGCTTTCAACCTTGTATCCTGCTTCCATGAAAAGCCTGCGCGTCAAGGGCTCATTTGAATAGACAACGTTGAAGCGTGGCGTGTAGCCTTCAAGAGCTGATGCCCAAAGCATGTGCAAGTGCACATCGGGAACGGGAACTATCCAAAGTCGCGAGTAGTCTATGCCCGCTTCTTGCAAGGCTCGCCGAATCATAACCAGCCTTTCACCCGCCGTGAAGGGATTGTGGATATTGTGACTGTACTGGGCACTGCCGATAACAATCACCAACTCTTCAATCTCCTTCAAAACATCTTTTATGGCTTCAAGATGCCCCAAATGAAAAGGCTGAAATCGCCCAACGTAAAGCCCGCGGTTAGCCATGAACTACCCCTGCACTTGAGGTTGACCGCAACCTACTTTTATTATTTGCGATTCCAAAATCAAACAAGCTTGCCACCACAATTCCATTCTGAAAACCAAACCAGAAAAAATCAAGCACAAAACACTAAACGCGGGTTCAAAACAGCCTATTTAGACCTTAAATAAGGGGGCTATAGTCACCCAACAGCACAAAAGACTCAACTATTTCTTGAAGCTCACAGCAGCGTATCCGACAACGCTGGAATAGTCACCAGTAACATCACCACTGCTTTTGTAGCAGAGCAGTTTTGCCTCTTTTGCGCCCAAACCTTTCGCAGCGGCTATCACCGCGGCAATTGGTCCGTAGCCGCATGCCGTTACATGTCGCGTTTCGATGATTGAATAGAACAGTTTTTCATCCATCGCTTCCACAGCTTTAAGAGCAGCCAAGTCTTTCGCCTCAGCGTTTCCCTGCGGTTCATAATGGGTCATGTCCGACGAAGCGATAATCACTGCGTTCTTGCTGGCTAAAACCTCGACCAACGCCTTCCCAACCTCAACAGCAGAGGATAAATCCTGCAGCTGAAAGCATATTGAGACAAACTTGAACTCGGAACCGTAGAGATACTGCAGAAAAGGTAGCTGAACCTCGATGGAATGTTCAAAACGATGCGCCAAGTCGTCCACGTCAACAAGACGAGTTTCCTGCACTATCTGGTTGGCTGTTTCCCTATCAACTTCCACGTCGCCCAACGGCGTACGCCAAACGCCCTCATTCATTAAAGCCAAACCGCTACCGTAACCCGAATGGTTGGGTCCAAGAATCACCACGGTGTCTGGCCTGCCATCCAAAGCCAGTTCATAATAAGCATTGGCTGCAACTGGACCCGAATACGCGTAACCCGCATGCGGGCAAATTAAACCTATTACTTTTCTGGGACCACTTGCAGTCACTTCAGGTACCTTTTGGGGACCAAGTTTGTGTAGAAAACAGCTTTCGATCTGAGCCTTTAGCGATTCAGCGTTTCCTTCGTAGAAGGTTCCTGCTACGCAAGGACGCCGAATCTTCATCGGTTAGGTATCTCCTTCATCGTCCCTTGAGAGTTTGGCTTCAAAATCCTCGATTGGCACTGACGGATCCTTGTCGATGGACAGTTCGCCTCTTTCTCGCAGAACTTGTCGTGCGAGCAGCCAAAAGATGACTGCCAACGCTCTTCTGCCCTTGTTGTTTGTCGGTATGACCAAGTCTACCCCAGCGAACTCGTTGTCAGTGCTGCACAACGCAACGATGGGTATCCCCACTTTTGAGGCTTCTCTGACGGCTTGAGCGTCCGCTCTGGGGTCAGAAACAACTATCACTTCTGGGTCGATGCGGTTAGCGTACAAGGGGTTTGTTAGGAGTCCTGGAATGAAGCGTCCTATTATTGGCGTGGCGCCTGTTAACTCGCAGAACTTCCTAACTGGCTCTTGAGCATATAGTCTGCTTGCTGCCACCGCTACTTTTCCAGGTTCAAAGCGCGCTAAGAATTTGGCGGCGACTTTTATGCGCTCGTCGGTTTTTTGGATGTCTAGAACAAACAATCCGTCTGGTCTGACACGGTATATGAAAGGTTCCATGTCTCTGGTTTTCATTCTTGTTCCAATGTGTATACCCGCTGACAACATGGTGTCTCGCGGTAACAGGAGTTCCTCCATTGTTGTTTCCTGATTTGTTTCAACTTTGGTTTCGAATGAATTTTCTTTTGATTCGTCTTCTGCCATTTCTTTTTTCTCCTCTATAGTATTTTTAAATCTGCCATTCTGGCTCTGTTTCCTAAGAAATGCTCGATTCTTATTAACTCGTTTATTTTCGCGACACGTGCTCCTTCAACAACTCCAGTTTTTATTATTGGGCATTTGAAAGCCACGGCTAATTGGGCTGTGTGCCAATCACATGTGTCGCCAGAACGGTGTGACATCACCGTTGTGTACCCATGTCTTTGTGCATTTTCTATTGTTTCCGAAGCGTCCGTGAGCGTGCCGATCTGGTTGACCTTTATTATGATCGCATTCGCGGCGTTAAGCTTTATTCCATAGTTTAGTCGTTCGTTGTTGGTTGTGAAAAGGTAATCGCCGCAGATCAAACAGTTTTTAGCTTTTTTAGTGAGCTCTTTGAAGCCTTCAAAGTCTTCTTCGTGAAAGGGGTCTTCAACATAGGCGATGTGGTACTTCTCAATCAGCTGTAAAAGAAATTCCAGTTGCTCACTAGCGTCTCGCTTTTTTCCTTCACGCTGATAAACGTATTTTTCTTCTTTTTCCTTCCAGAAGGATGATGCGGCAACATCGATGCCGAAACCGCATTCGAAATCCAGTTCGTTACCCACTTCTTCACAGGCTTTGGATATAACTTCGAAAGCGTCTATGTTTCCGATGTTGGCAATCCATGCTCCTTCAGAGCTTTTTCCGCCGCTGAAGAGTTTATCCTTCTTTTTCAGGAGTTCGCCTATTTTCTTGTGAATCTGAGCATTAGCCGTTGCGGCTTCCAGAAATGTTTCTGCACCGTGGGGAAGCGCCAGGTACTCTTGTATGTCTGGAGCTTTGCCGCGGGTGTGTTGTCCTCCGCTTATGGTGTTTCCAAGCGGGTACGGAAGTGTGTTAGCGGTGTTGCCTCCTAGGAACTGGAATAGGAGGAGACCGTGAGAGTTTGCTGCTGCTTCCGCGTTGGCTAATGAGACGGCGAAAGCGGTGTTTCCGCCTATGACTTTGAAGTTTGTGGTGCCATCAATCTCGTGGAGCGTGTTGTCGATTTCTTCCTGGAAATCGGAGTTCAAACCAGCAAGTTCAGGAGCTATCAAATCATCAATTGCTTTCAGCGCTTGGTCTACCCCACCTTGCGGGTAAGAAGCCACTTCGGCTTTGCCGCGGCTTTTTCCAGCCGGAGCAGAAGCTCTTCCGAAGCCAGACGTTGTAATAACGTCAACCTCTATGGTTTCTTCTCCTCTGTTGTTGAAGATTTTTCTGCCGATGAGGTCTTCAATGATTGACGACACGCTTTCAGCCTCAAGCGCTATACCTTTTGTTTAGATCTTATTTTATCTTTCGGCTTCAGCTTGAGTGGTTGTTGGGTTAATTTGCTCTGCGAGACTATAGCCCCCTCATATATAGAAACTGCATAGGTTCTGCAGAAGCGCTGTCGATAGACCCCCCTATCGTTTTCTGCAATGAATCTCTATTAGGATCCTAATAGGTTGCAAATATGTTGCTTGTCAAGGATCGACTAACAAGCATTTTACACCAAGCAGGCATAGTGCTGCGATTTCACGTGCAAGTTTGCGGTGGTTCTTATAAGAAAACGCGTTTTTTGGTGATGAAGGGGGGCTTGAGTGTTGTTTTGTTTTATCCGCTTAACGTTCTTATCCGCCGTACTTCTCCTGTGTCCGCCCACACTCCGACAGCGAGGCGGTTAATTCGCGCGCGCTAAACGCCATTAGTGACTTGTTGCAAATCGTTTAGCACACGCACTCCTAGAAATCTTGTGGCTTGTGTCTTTATTTCATTGGATTATGTTCTGGCATCGGGTTTGGTATTCACATTTGAAGTGTTGATTTGGTTGTTTGTCGGCGTAGCTTCTCTGTTTTGTTTCCAAAATTCAATTTGCCTTAAGTAACAACATGATTGTTGGATAAAACTATCAATACCTTAATATTTCGCGTTACAGTGTTGTGCGCTATTAAAACGTGGAGCTAACACTGTTTTTAGGTGTGGCATCTTAAAGTTGGAGTGTTTCACCCCATTTTTGAAGATTAACGTTTTGAATCACAAAAGGAGATGAATATTTGAAAATTACGATACATGGAGGCGCCAGGGAAATAGGCGGCTCTTGCATAGGAGTCCAAACTGAGGACTGTAAGGTTGCGTTAGATTACGGAACAAAATTTGAAGA
>CAZJQR010000112.1:0-6796 GCA_964548345.1 uncultured Candidatus Bathyarchaeia archaeon
GGCGACGTGACAATAACAAGCGATGGCCGCACCATCTTGGATGAAATGGACATTCAACATCCAGCAGCCAAGATGCTGGTCGAAGTCGCCAAAACACAGGACAATGAAGCAGGCGACGGAACCACATCCGCCGTCGTAATAGCAGGCGAGCTTCTAAACAAGGCTGAAGAGCTAATAGACAAAAACATCCACCCAACCATAATAATTGATGGATACAAACTAGCCGCAGAAAAAGCGCTTGAAACCCTCGAGAAAATAGCCATACCAGTGGACCTGAAAAAGCAGGATTACCTAAAGAAAGCCGCCATAACTTCCATGGCAAGCAAGATCGTGGCTGCATACAAGGAATACTTGGCGGATATAGCGGTCAAAGCAATGCTGCAAGTCGCAGAAAAAGAAGGCGACACATACAAGGCGGACGTGGAAGACGTCAAGATTGAAAAGAAAACAGGCGAATCCCTTAGCGACACAAGCCTTATAAACGGCATAGTTTTGGACAAAGAAATCGTGCACTCGGGAATGCCTAAGCGAGTGGAAAAGGCCAAAATCGCATTACTGGACGCTTCTTTAGAAATTAAGAAGACAGAGTTCGACGCGAAAATAAACATTGAGACCCCCGATCAGATTGAAGCGTTCCTCGACCAAGAAGAAGCCATGCTCAAGGGCATGAGCGAAAAAATCATAGCCGTAGGCGCAAACGTTATCATATGCCAAAAAGGCATCGATGACATGGTCCAGCACTTCCTTGCTAGAAGAGGAATCGTAGCCATTCGAAGAGCGAAGAAGTCAGACATGGAAAAACTCGCAAAAGCTACGGGTGGAAAAATAGTAACCAAGCTGGACGACATCAGCCCAGCAGACCTTGGATTTGCAGCACTTGTTGAAGAACGCAGAATCGGAGACGACAAAATGACCTTTATCGAAGGCTGCAAGCACCCGCGGGCAGTTACACTTTTGATACGGGGCGGAACAAACCGCATAACAGCAGAGGCTGAACGCTCAGTCCACGATGCGCTATGCGTAATCAGAGACATACTTGAAGAACCAAAAGTGGTAGCAGGAGGCAGCGCTCCAGAACTCGAAATGGCACGAACCTTGAAGAATTACGCAGAAACTTTGCCAGGAAGAGAACAGCTCGCGGTCAAAATCTTTGCGGACGCCCTAGAGGCTGTTGCCATAACGCTTACTGAAAACGCTGGGTTAGACCCAATCGACATACTTTCAGAGTTAAGGTCGAGACATGAAAAAGGAGAAAAATGGGCTGGCATAGAAGTCTTGGAAGGAAAGGTTCAAGACATGTCAAAAAAGGGCGTTTTCGAGCCGATCACAGTTAAAAAACAGATAATAAAATCGGCAACAGAAGCGGCTTCAATGATTCTTAAGATTGATGATGTGATTGCTGCTGGCAAAATGAAGGCGCCTCCGATGCCACCAAGAGGAGGATCTCCTGGCGGAATGTATCCAGGCGCTGGGGAGTATTAGAACACGTCTAAAAAAGAAATAATTTCGGTAGGTCCTCCGAAAATCACGCGGTTCGAGAAAGCAAGGATAGTGGGAGCGAGGGCTCTCCAGATTTCTATGGGTGCACCGATACTTGTAGAGGCTAACGAAACTTATTCAAACCCGATTGACATCGCTTTGAAAGAACTCGAAGGCGGCATCCTGCCAATCACAATCAGAAGAACGCTGCCCGACGGAACTTTTCAGGATATTCCTTTGAAGTGGCTTCTTCAAAGTTAAGCTACGAACCTCGAATTTTCTTTGCCTCTTCAAGAGTGGCACGGATTCCCTTCCAGTGAGCCCCTTGCCAATATACATGACCACAGTTTGGGCATTCCCAAAATTCGCTGTAAAAGCTGAAAGTGTTCTTCTCCACTTTGCCTGCAATCTTTTCTTTGTGCGTTAACAAAATTTTGGCGTTGCATCTCGGGCAACGAGAATGGTTCAGGTCTATTTTCAAAGAAAAATCGAATCGTTCAGCAAGCTCCGCCAGCTTTTCAGCTTCTGTTTTTCCTGCGACGTAGAAAGCGTCAATGCCCTTGGCTGAGGCGCGTTTATAAAGTTCTGTGTCTCTTGTGAGGAGAATCCGCTGCTCCTTTTCAGCCATCGCAACCAGTTCAGCGTCGTCAAGTTGAGTGGAGTACTGAACATCTTGCCCCAGCATGCGAAGCCATCTGGTCAGTTTTCCAAGCATCCCATCAACAATAAACTTCACGCGTGGTCTCCCCGAATTACTTCGCCGCTTCCTGCTTTCGCCACGATTTCTTGTTCATCCATAACTAATACGCCGTTAACAAAGGTTTTCGTGGGTTTGCCCTGTACTTCCCAGCCGTCAAAGGGCGAATACCTCGCTTTAGAATGGAATTTGGAGGCGTCAATCCTGAATTTCTGTTTAAAATCTACAACCACTAAATCCGCTTTGTTCCCTTGCGCCAGGCCACCGCGGTCTCTTAAGTTGAAAATTTCCGCGGGTTTTTCTGAGAGCAGTTGAACCACACGCACCAATTGTATCCTGTTTTTTCTAACCATCGTCAACATGAGCGGAAGAGTAGTTTCGAGACCAGGCACGCCAACTTTGACGTCCCAGACGCTGCCAGCAGACTTTTCACTTAGAGCATGAGGGGCGTGGTCTGAACCTAAAGCATCAACCCAACCGTCGACAAGGCCTTTCCAAAGCGCTTCTCTATGCCTTTCTCCGCGGAGAGGAGGCATCATCGTTAACATGAAGGCAGAGCGGCCAAAATCAATGTTGGACAAGAAAAGATGCTGGGGAGTCACTTCACAGGTCACGTTCCTGCCAGACTTTTTCGCCTCAACAACGGCGTTTAATCCCTCTTCGGTCGTCATGTGACAGAAATGCAATCGAACACTAGTTTTCTCGCTTACATCCAACAGGCGTTCAACCGCTTTGAACTCAACACGCTCCGAGTGCGCTTTAAGGAAAGCAGCGACATCATGACGTTTGGCTCGCTTAAGGCTTTCTTCGTTTTCCATCAACCACGCCTTGTCTTCCGCATGCACCGCAACGGGAACACCTGTTTCGCCGGCTTTCGTAAATGCCTCTTGCAAGGCTTTATCGTCATCAATGTTCAATCCGCCAACTTGGCGAGCCATAAAGAGTTTAAAACCCACGGCGCCTTGGGCTACGATGCCAGCGACCTCGCCTAAGTGAGTTGGAAATTCGGAATAAAATCCAACGTTAACGAGAACTTTGCTTTCTGCGATTCGCATGCGATTCTTCAAGGTCTCAGTGCTCATGGTCACTGGGTCGTTGTTAGGCATATCCAAAACCGTGGTCATTCCGCCAGCTGCTGCTGCGGCGGTTCCAGTGTAAAAATCCTCTTTGTACGCTTTTCCTTCATCACGAAGGTGTACATGAACGTCGATCAAGCCGGGGAGAACCAGCATGTTTCTGAGGTTGGTTTTCTCGTCAGAATTTGGCATCTGCGACTCTTTGCCTATCTTGAAGATTGTACCGTTTTCAATAGCTATGCTACAGTCAACGATTTCCTTGTTCAGGTACGCCTTTGCGTTTGTTAATACAGAATCAACTATCAAGTTTAACGCGCTCTTATGGTGAATAACGAGCGGGAAAGCTAATTAAAGTTTATTTTGTTTGAAAACGACTGGGCTGCTGCAATGTGAAAGAAGCGCGGTAACTATTTTTCGGTTTCTAATTCTATGCGGCAGTCTTCACACAGGTTTTGCCCGTTAACGTCTTTCAGGTTTTCTGAGAACACTTCACAGCGGTCGCAATATCCCGAGAGAGGCATTTCTTCGGGTTCCACGTTTTCCTCCGCCTCGGCGGCACCCTCAAGGCGTGTTCTTTCCTGAATTATCTCTATAAGCTCAGGCATGACGGCCAAAATGTCTCGGCTTGAAATTAACCCCACAAGATTGCCCTTGTAGACCACTCCAAGTCGTCTAATCTCCAGCCGACTCATTCTCCTTGCAGCTTCGCTTATTGTTGCTTCTGGTTCAATAGTGACTAAAGGAGACGTCATAATATCCTTCGCTTTTACGGCGTCCGGCACAAGATTTTTGGCTAGAACTCTTATCACCAAGTCTCGTTCCGTTATTATACCCACAGGTTTTCCAGTCTGGTTTGTGACTATGACGCAGCCTAAATCGTTTTCATCCATGATGTTAGCAATTTTGTTTGAAGTTGCGACCTCACCTAACGTCACCACTGGACTACTCATTATGTCCTTGACGATCATTCTTGTTCTTAATCCGATGTCAGACATCCACTTAGACTACTCCCATCAGTTTTTGCCAAGTTACGGCTTTCACTTGTCAAAGTAGTAATCGCACATTTAAGAGTTGCTAACTCCGATGGTGTAAAAACACTCCTCTAAAGGAGAGGCTTTGCAAGTTTTATTAGTGTGTGAGGATAAACAGCATTATTCAAGAGTGAGGGATTGGTAATGTTGAGGACAAACGCTGACAAACTTGGGAAAATTTCCGTTGTTGGTAAAGTGGCTAGCCCCTTCGTTAGCAGGTCAGTTTACAATATTTCAGCCATAGGAATGCCGTCCATTTTGCCTAGAGTAGGCGGAATTACATATAATCTGAGAGTTGGTGACCCAGCGTGCGGCTGGGAGGCTGACCACGTAGAGCCATGCGTTAGTGCAGAAAACAAGGAGAACGACCCACGGCATGGACAAATAGCCAACACAGCATTCAACGTGCTCTCATGCATCGGAAACGAAGCAACCGTTGTTACCGGTGACGCGAAAGGGAGCAAAGGCGTTGTCACAGGCAAGCACGGCGGAATAGAACATGTGCTCGTTGATTTTCAACCAGAAAACTTGGAGAAACTCATGATAGGCGACAAGATTCTTGTGAAAGCCTTTGGATTGGGCTTGAAGCTTATTGACTTTGCTGGTGTAAAAGTGATGAATATGGACCCACGTTTTTTGGAGGCTTTAGACCTAAAACTAAACGGGGAGAAACTCGAAGTTCCTGTGTCTCATATGATTCCTGCAGCCATCATGGGTTCCGGGTTAGGTGCAAACCAGACAAACTCAGGAGATTACGACATCCAGCTTTTTGATGAAAACGTTAGAGAGCAGTACGGGCTTGATGATTTGAAGCTTGGAGATTTGGTGGCTATAATTGACGCTGACCATTCTTTCGGCAGAATTTACCGTCAAGGAGCCATTTCCGTCGGCATAATTGTGCACACAAACTGTGTCACGGCAGGTCATGGACCTGGAGTCACAAGCCTAATGACATCACCGTCAGGGAAAATAATACCTAAAATTGATGCGAAAGCCAACATTGCTTATTTCTTAAAGTTACGAGCAGATATATAAAGTAGTAATTTTACTATTTTGTTTGCAAGAGAGGTCAAAGTAATTGCCGTTTAAACGAAAGAGTCGAGGAAGATCGAAAGGAAGTAAAGGAAGCAGTGGTCTCGTACAATGCGTCAGTTGCGGACAGATGGTGCCGCGGGACAAAGCAAAGAAGTCTACGCGTCGAGTGTCCTTTGTCGAGCCTCAATTGGCTAAGGAGCTACGGCAGAAAGGCACGTACATGACCTCGTGGGTAGATACAAAATACTATTGTATTTCATGTGCAGTACATCGAGGAATCGTAAAAGTTAGAGCCGAAAACGAGAGACGCTCACGTTATAGAAGAAGACGCTAGCTTTCCAGATCACCGCTTTTTTTCTTCAGCGAATTGTAAACATGCAATCCCCTTTGCAAAACCGTGAAGTTGGATAGTACTGCGAGCAGTATTATGCCGATGTTTAAGGCTGAAAGCCAGAAAATCGCGGCAAGGCTTGCGATCGATAGAATTAACATGCGTTCGGCTCTTTCGGCTAAGCCTACAGACTCCATTTTTATTTCTGCCGCTTCGGCCCTTGCTCGACTGTAGCTTACCATCATGGAACCTGCTAAAGCCGCTAATCCCCATAAAGGGTCGCATAGTCCGCCGACTATTACGCCTGCATAAACGGCAGCATCAGCGTACCTATCCATGAGGGAGTCCAGAAATCCGCCGAACATGCTTGTCTGTTGATAGATTCTAGCTATTACGCCGTCTAGCGCGTCACAGAATCCCGATGCCAGAAGCAGAATCGTTGCCAAAAGAATCCATAGAGGTTGACCTTGTGCTACGGCATAAGCAGAAGCTGAAAGCAGAGCTAACGCTAAACCTATGAGGGTTACAATGTTTGGGGTTAATCCTATGCTGTGCGCAGCTTTAGCTTCTAAAGTCAGCATGTTTTGAACTTTTTTCTTTAGTTCCGTCAACAATTTCAGTTCGTTATTGGTATGTTAACGTTCATTATTTAAGCAGAACCATAGAAAGGCTTGGTTTTAACAACGCTGCATGTGTGCTATGATAAAAGTGGGGCGTAAGCAGTGTTTTTATGGATACAAATCTACGCAAAAATAAGGGAAACAAGGTTGATTTTTTAGATTTTGTGTTACTTGGATCGTGTTCTGTCAGCGAACTTATAAGGAAGATGTTAGATTATTAGAGGCAGTAACGTTCTGTCGCGGACAAAAAACGCGTAGACGGCAACGTTACACAAAAGAACAACAAAAGGAGTGAAGAAAATGACTGAGAACGCGGATGTTGTCTTCGTCGGAAACAAACCTCCAATGAGCTATGTGCTGGCTATCATAACAAGTCTCTCCTCAGGAAACATGAAGGAAATAACGCTGAAAGCCCGTGGTCAAGCAATAACTACAGCAGTTGACGTAGCGGAAATAACCAGGAACCGATTCGTGAAAGACTTGAAAGTGACCAAGATAGCCATAGGAACAGCCGAGATGCCCCCAAG
>CAZJQR010000113.1:0-6696 GCA_964548345.1 uncultured Candidatus Bathyarchaeia archaeon
TCCACCTTGTTCTCCTTCATCGTGTACACTTTTTTCGGGCATATGTCCACGCATTCTGAGCAATCTTTGCATTCTTTGCTTGGAACCTCTATTTTCGGATAGTACTTGTAAGCGCACACGGCAACCGGCTGCCATTTTGCGTG
Organism: uncultured Candidatus Bathyarchaeia archaeon; assembly: GCA_964548345.1. GTDB lineage: Archaea > Thermoproteota > Bathyarchaeia > Bathyarchaeales > Bathycorpusculaceae > SG8-32-3. The sequence goes on from CAZJQR010000113.1 coordinate 144, forward strand.
GTTTTTCCCTTTTCCAAGTCTGGCGTAGGCTTCAAGCTTCAGCTTTTGTCCTTTAGCCAGTTTTATGATAGGCACTTTATCAGAGACGGGGATTATGTCCGGGTTTTCGGAGACAAGTTCTCCTGAATAGACTGTGCGGGTTCCTTCAGTTGATTCCGCGTCCATGGTGAGTGTTACGCGGCAGAGAGGGCAGCCGAACTCGCTTTGGCACTCGCACTCTTCAGGAAGGTTGTAGCTGTCCAGGTCGGTTTTCAGCGGGGTGAGCCCGAGTCTGTGGGCTATTACTTCGTCCTGTAGAATGGAGGAGTTTTCGATCATAACGACTTCGTCTATAGCCATGCTGGGAACTTGAGCAAGTGCTATCCGCCGCAAGGCGTTCATTAACTGCACATCTACTTCTTTTATGGCTAGGCGAATGTTTGTTTCATCTTTTTCAAGCACTTCTATTTTCACTTGACAAGGACACTCCACAAGGGGTTATGAACAATGACTGTGCGGTTCAATAAAAGTAACGGTGCATTATTTCAATATTTCTGTTAATAAACGGGGAAAAGTGGAAAGTTATACGCGTCTTCCTCTTCTGCCGCCTGGCCTTCTTGTGCCATCATGTGGAATCGGCGTGACTTCTTCGATGCGTTCAATGCGGAAGCCGAATCTCGCGAGCGCACGTATGGCAGCTTGGGCGCCTGGACCGGGCGTTCTTGGACCTGACCCTCCCGGCGCGCGGACTTTGATGTGTATGGCAGTTATTCCTTTGTCTCGCGCCATTTCTGCGGCTGCCGTTGCGGCGCGCATAGCCGCGTAAGGCGAAGATTCCATGCGGTCTGCTTTGACGAACATTCCACCAGATGTGCGGGCGATTGTTTCTGCGCCTGAGATGTCGGTTATGTGGATTACCGTGTTGTTATAGCTGCTAAAGATGTGGACGACGCCCCACTTCTCGTTTCTCCTGCTGCTCAGCGTCTGCGCCCTCCTCTTCCTCTTCTGCCTCTAGGGGGCGGTCTTATTTCTGGCTCCTTAGCCACGATTGATAGCGCTTGGCGTAAAGGATGGGCTTCGTTCGTAACGGCGCTTTGGGGCGAGTACATTACTTGTCCCTCATCCTCTCTTGAAACAATATAGCTGGGCACTGTTACGCGTCGGTTCCCTATGTTTACGTGCCCATGCGTTATCAGCTGGCGGGATTGGAAAATTGTCCGTGCTAAGCCCTTTCGGAAGACAATTGTTTGGAGCCTGCGTTCCAGCAGGTCTTCTATGGATAAGTCTAAAACGTTGTCTAGGACTGAGGTTTCTGCTAATATGCCGAGTTTTTTAAGGCGAGTTAAGAGTTCATTCTCCATCTTCCCGCGTTCTTCGGGTGGTTTGCCTATGAGTGAGCGGGCTATGCCTCTGGTCTTGGACAGCATGGTTTTGTGGCGCCACAGTTCGTGCTTGTTTCTTAAGCCGTACTGCCCTATGAGTTTGAGTTCCTCTTGCAGGATGTCTGTGCGCCAGCGAAAACGCGGAGTTTCGAATTTTTTACGTTGTTTCTTAGGGTCACCCATGATAATCTACCTGCTTAGCTTCTAGGCTTCTGCTGAAACGTCTTCTTTTTGACCCCTAAGGATTTTCCTGCTCTTCCAGTGGTTTTTGTTCTCTGACCTCGCACTTTCAAACCGTAGGCGTGGCGGTATCCGCGCCAAGACCTGATTTCTTTGGCTTGGTCGATGTCCATTTTTGTCCTTAACACAAGGTCGGCGCGTATGAGATGGATGTTTTTTCCTGTTTCAGCATCCTTGCGCCTATTAAAAAGCCAGTTTGGCAAGTTGTATTTTGCTGGTTCTTTTATTATCTCTTCTATTTTGTTGACTTCTGTTTCTGTTAGGAAGCCTACGCGCAGGTCGGGGTTTATGCCTGCCTTTTTGAGTATGGCGTTCGCGAGGCTTAGGCTTACGCCTTTGACTTTCGTTACTGCATAAATTGTCTTTAGGGTACCCGCTACATCTGTACCCATTACACGAAGTATATGACGGTATTCCTGTGACATGCCTAATTTTCATCCGTTCAAGCTTGAAGCTAAAAAGGAAGTGAGGCATAATTTATTTAAACCTTCCTTTCCCAACAATCAACAAAATACGTCCTCGCTCAGATCTTTATCCAAAAAGCTGAAACACAAAGCGCTGGAGTATAGCAGAATTTCACGCTTAATTCAGTCTTTATACAACGGAGGCTATAGTCTCCGAGAGCGACTAAACGCAAGAATCAACCGAATAACAATTTCTGAAAAACCAAAAAAAAGAAAAAGTTAGGGCATTTAGTAGGGCATTCCGCCCATACCCATACCACCCATTCCTCCAGGCATTCCTCCTGGTGGCATCGGGGGCATTTTTCCGCCGCCTTTGACGCTGATGAGGTCGTCGATTTTCAGGATCATGTTGGCTGCTTCTGTGGCTGATTTGATGACTTGTTGCTTCACGCGCAGAGGTTCGAGAACAAGCAGGTCAAGCATGTTCTTGATTTTTCCTGTGGTGACTTCGATGCCGAAATATTTGCTGTTTGCTTTTTCGTGTTCCGCCCTCAGCGCCACCATGATGTCGATTGGGTCTAATCCGGCGTTTTCAGCCAGTGTTAACGGTATAGCCTCAACAGCTTCTGCGAAAGCCTCAACAGCTAACTGCTCGCGTCCACCGACTTTGACTGCGTAGTTTCTCAGGTTCTTAGCCAATTCTGCTTCTGGTGCACCGCCGCCAGCCACAATCTTTCCGTCTTCAACCGCGTTTCTAACCACGCATAAACCGTCATGCAACGAGCGTTCAGCCTCATCGATCACGTGTGAAGAGGCACCTCTGATGACTACCGTTACAGCCTTGGGGTTCTTGCATTCGCGCACGTAAATGAGCTTGTCGTCGCCGATTTTGACCTCTTCAACTTTCTTGGCTTTTCCAAGAGCGCTGGCAGTCAAATCTTTAACGCTGGCTAATATTTCGCCGCCTGTGGCTCTGGCTAACTTTTCCATGTCGCTGCTGCTTACGCTTTTAACCACGAATACGCCTGCTTTCGCAAGGAAGTGCAGTGCCATGTCGTCTATGCCTTTCTCGCAGAAAACCACGTTAGCACCCGCTTTGGTGACCGCGTCAACCATTTCTTTAAGCATACGCTCCTCTTCATCCAAGAACATCTGCATCTGATCTGGGCTTTCAATGTTGATTTTCGCGTCAAACTCCGTTTTCTCAATCTCCAGCTTCTCATTCAGCAATGCAATCTTGGCGTTTTCGATTAGTTTCGGCATCTGCGAGCTGGCAACCTCCTTGTCGATGACCATGCCCTTCACGAGTTCCGTTTCATCCAAGCTTTTGCCGTGCTTCTTAACAATCTTAATCAAGTCTATATCCGCCGTGTACTTGCCGTCAATTTTCTCAGCAACTTGCTTAACTGCGTCAACAATCAGTTTGGAGAAGTGGTCCTCAGCAACGTTGATGCCCTTGCTAGACAATGAAGTGATAGCTACTTCCCGCAGGGTTTTGTCATCGTTAATTGACACGGGTATGGCGATTTTATCCAAAACTTCTTGAGCTTTGTCACTGGCTTTCTTGTAGCCTTCAATAATGACTGTTGGATGCACATTTTGATCCAGCAACCTTTCCGCCTTGGCAAGCAATTCCCCAGCTAAAACCACCGCAGTTGTGGTTCCGTCGCCAACCTCGTTGTCCTGAGCCTTAGCTACTTCCACAAGCATCTTTGCGGCTGGATGCTGCACGTCAAGCTCCTTCATTATAGTTGCGCCGTCATTTGTGATTGCAACGTCGCCGAAGCTGGTAACCAGCATCTTGTCCATGCCGCATGGACCCAGCGTGGTTTTCACGGCTTCAGCCACTATTTTCGCGGCCATTATGTTGTTTTTTTGCGCTTCGCGTCCAGTTGTTCTTCCTGTGCCTTCCTTTAACACTATAACTGGAATATTTCCTCCACCTGTAGACATTTTCTCACCAATTTTCTCATTTACACAATATGTTGAATTCTAAACGGAACAATTAACCCTACGATATAAATTTTTCCCAGCATTATCCTGCCTTGACGATATTGTAGCCTGATGCTTTCCGAAGCCTGTTCATAACCGCCAAGCCTAACCCCTCAGAAGGCACACCCTCAGCAATTATCACATCCACGCCTTCAGCGTCAAGTTCACGCAACAAACGGAAAAGGTTTTGGGCAACAACCGCCAAGTTGAAGCGGCTGCCAAGAGACTTCACCACATCCGCTCGGTACGCCGCTTTAGTTTCGTCAGTAGCCAAAACACCCACCTTAAAGCCCTTAGGCCTATACGACTCTGCTAACTCTTTGACCTTGGCGAGGACAGCTGGAATCGCGCCTTCCACAACAATCACCTGAGCGTTCGGAGCGTAATGCTTATGCCGCATTCCAGGCGAACGTGCTTTACCCACAGGCACCTCTTTCTCTGCAGCCACGAAAGGGTGAAGCTTCACGTCGCCAAGAACCCTCTTCAAGGCTTCGAGCGGTGTTCCGCCGGGACGAAGAACCTGTGCAGGGTCAACGCTTAAGTCTAGCACGGTGGATTCCACGCCTATGCGTGTTGGACCACCATCCAAAATCGCGTCGATTCGACCGTTAAGGTCGTCAAAGACGTGTTGGACGGATGTTGGGCTGGGTTTACCTGCGAGGTTTGCGCTTGGAGCTGCGATGGGTCGCTGGCTTTCTCTGATTAACGCTAAAGCCACAGCGTGTTGTGGCATCCTGACGGCTATGGTGTCCAAGCCTGCTACGGTCACATCTGGAACGGTTTTTGAACGTTTAAAAACCAAGGTTAATGGTCCAGGCCAAAATGTTCTCATCAGTTTATCAGCTTTCGGCGGTACTTGCTTGGCTAACCTATAAACGTCGCTTATGTTTTCCACGTGAACGATGGGTGGGTTATCCAGAGGACGTTTTTTCGCGTCAAACAGCGTCAAAACTGCGTGGGGGTTCAGTGCGTCTGCGCCTAGGCCGTAAACGGTCTCCGTGGGAAACGCGACTAATCCGCCTTGTTTGATGATTTCTGCCGCGGCTTGCACTTTTTCGGTTTCTGGTTTTTCCGGGTTTACCTTTAACATGAGGGTTCGTTTCATCGTGGATGCCTTGTTTTAATACGTGGGCATGTTCTTAAATGTGAAACTGGTTTAGGTCGCTTTGAAAGTTTCTCATGTGTTTGTTAGACGATGTATTTGTCCAGAATTTTTTTCATGCTTTTCGGCGTGTTTTGCATTACGGCGAAGCTTTTTAAAATCTTCATTATAGCTGGTTGGCAGCGTGCTATGTCTGTGAGGCTGACTAAGCCTATTATGTGGTTCTTTTCAAAGACAGGCAGCTTCTTTATTTTCTTCTCGAACATCACTCTTACAGCATCTTCCAAGTTCGGGTTGGGTGAGATGACTTCCAGCGGGGTTGACATGATTTCGGAGACCTTTGTTTTTCTGGCGTTTTTTGCTTCAACGATTACACGTTTTAGGAGGTCTCTTTCGGTGATTATTCCTACGGCTTTTCCTTTTCTTGCCGCGATTAGGCAGCTTATCTCGTTCAGGTTCATGATTTCAGCGGCTTCTTTAACTGAGGCATTCTCATCTATGGTGATAATTTCTGTGGTCATCACATCCACCACTTTCAGCGTGAGGTTGTAGTCGTTTGTTTTTTCTTCGGTCATGAGTGCACCTATTTCTAAGCTCTTAAATCAGGTATATAAAATGTGACAGAACGGCTAGTTGCGGTTAGTTTTTTCTTTCGAGTTTAAGCACGACTGAAGTTTCGATTTGCCGCTCAGGGATGTTCCAATATTTCCTGAGAAGATGGTTCTTTTCTTTTTTGGTCACTAATTTGAAGCCGTGTTTCTCGTAGAAGCGAATAGCCCAGTGGACTGCTTCCCAAGTTCCCACAAGCACCTCGGAAGTTCGAGCCATGTTTAGCAAACGCCTAAGCAGTTTCTCGCCGATGCCTCTTCTTTGGTGACTTGTTAGCACATAAGCATGTCTGATTAGGGTAACATCGTTGACGGGTTGGATTCCCATAACCGCCACCAAAACGTCGTTTTCTATCCAACCGTAGAATTCTACTCCGCTATCGATTTCTTCTCTGAGTTCTTCGGTTGACATGTATGGCTCTTCCCATCTGTCCTCGGGAATTACGTCTCTGTATGCTTCAGCAGCGTCGTTCACAACGTGCAGAATGAGTTTGAGGTCGGTGGTTTGCAGCTTACGTATCATTTGTTCCATCCACCTAGAAGACAGAGAGGCGTGCCGGAATTATGTTGTTGCGGCTTCTTTTTCGCTTTCCGCCCGAAGAATCTTCTCTATCAGGTGCATGAAAAACGCTTGCGCCTGCATTTCACTCAGCCTTTCCAAATAGACGGAAACCATGGCGATTTTTCCTTTTTTGGCGGCAACGTATTCGGCGAACATGCGCGCTGAAACTGCACTTTTGTCGCCTAAGAGCACTGACGAAGAGGCTGGACCAAGCAAATCCTTGGGTTTGGGAACGGCAACCGCCAAGGTTCCAAGCTTATCCTCTTTCTCGCTTAGCATGATAA
>CAZJQR010000114.1:0-6539 GCA_964548345.1 uncultured Candidatus Bathyarchaeia archaeon
CTCCGTTGCTGTCTGTTCCATTATAGTCTTCCCAGTAGTTGCCTAAGGTTCCGTTATCCCAGAAGTTAAGGTCTCTGTCACTGACTTGAATGTTACAGGAGTCTTCCGCGAAGGCATTGCCATAAAATATGTTGTTTACTGGCACGAAGTCGCCCCAACCTCCTATAGCTACAGCGAATTGGTTATTTGCAAAATAGTTACCATAGAATGTATTATTTGAGCCGCCAAAAGCTATTCGAATAGCCTGGTTGACGAATCCCGTTAGGGTGTTTCCACTGATTATATTATTTGAGCAGTTTACGAAAAGAGCTATGCCTTCGTTGCCAGTATGAATCTGATTCGGAACAAGAGAAGATGGCGTTGGTCCAGTAATGTTGTTATTTGCAATTGTGTTGGAGACCGCATTATCCAGTATTACTGGAAGAACCGATGCAATTTTGTTGTCTGAGACTACAGTGGATGAGCCTTCGATTGTGATCCCATAGGTACTGCCGGTTAATATGTTGTTTCTGAATGTGTTGTTTGAACCATTCAACATGACTGCGGGAACATTAAGGTCAGTATGGAGGTCTGTAAAGGTGTTGTCTTCAATTAGGACAAACATGGAGTCTTGAACTTCTATGCCCGTGCAGATGCCGTTGCTGAACGAGTTATCAATGACGGATATGTTTGAGGATCCTGAGATTCTGATGCCAGTTTCGCCCTGTTCAAAATTCAAGCGTTTAATGACCACATTGCTTCGTCCCGCCAAGATTACGCCGTTGTTTCCATCATCATAGCCCTTGATTCGGCTTCCATTTCCCTGAATCGTGTAGCCTGCGCCATCCAGAACAATATTGTCGCATTGAATTTCAATCGTGTAAAGAACTATGTTGCCCGTCAATTTGTAAAGGCTGCCTGCTCTCTCGATTGGCGCCGCCGCTGGTTCAACACTCCCATCGTTTCTTATGTAGATTCGAGGGAGGTCTGGACCAGGGTCTGGAAAGAAATTCGCAGATGAAAGATTTGCGAATAGAGCCCCAGCTACCAATAACATTAAGGTTAAGATTAGTGACAGTGCAATAACTGTTCTCTTCATGTCAACTCCATTGAAATCTTAAGTTTAACATGTTAAAAACTGTTCTTGTCAAGATTTCTTGACCAACCAAGCCCAAACCTTAGTCAAGGTTTTTTGACAAGCCCGTTTTATGTTTACTTGTCTGTAGAGTATGAATTAAAGTATAATACCTATGCTTTTTGACAATGAAAAAGAGAGCGTCATGTTTAGTGTTTGCGTTTCTTGAAGTTGAACAGCAGACAAAAGTAAAAGTTTGGTATAGTCTTGTAGACTTGGGCTCTATAGACCACGGTTCAAATCCGGGCAGCCCCACCACCTTTTGGGGTCAAAACCCACTGACCCGCTCACTTTTTTTTGATGGTTATATTTTCCCAGATCCTGCATTGTTTGAAACTTGCTCAATTCAATCCCCAAAAAGTATTAAGGGCATCTTTGGAGGCAAGTAGTGGCATAAAATTAACCGAGTTGCTTTAAAAAGCTTTAAAAATCTTCATCTTTGACTATGACTTTTACTATCCAGAATTGCGAAACCGCCTTCAAAATTCGGTGGAAAATTCGTCGATAGCAATTACCATTAAAGTATAACATGAAAAAATATCATCAAATTTAATGTTAAGCCATTAAATTTAAAAAATCTGATCCAACACTCTTTCGGGAAATAGAGATTGATCGAAAGGCAAATCATGGTAGCGATCGTCCATACACCAAGTTCCTCCGACGGATTTTGTTGAGAGATATCGAAGAAGCAGGGGTTCGAAGTTGTTTAAGATATCAAGACTTGCGTTGCGAATCCGGTTTATCGTAGGAACGCTGATCCTGTTCGGTTGTCCTTTGTCCTTGCTGGCTAATTTCACTTCCTTTTGAATGTCAACATTTTTGTAACTTAATGCCGTTGAAAAAAGAACGCGATTATAGATCCAAGGGGGAACATGAGCGCCACGGTTAAATCCCATTGTGGTAAACTTTTCACACCTAGGACAATATTTCTTCTTCCTGTTTTCATTATTGTTCCGTCGTATTCCAAATCCATCTAACCGGCGCCCGCATCTCAAACACCTATCTTCGTAATAACTTAAGGGAAGCTCAGAACCGCATCTGAACGGTTCTAGTAGCTTTTTCAGATCAATCAGGGGTTCAGACCATTGCGTCATTCCAAAGTCTGAAAGTCTTGTTTGAACTTTGGCTGAAGCTTGCGAGAAATCGGTTGGATCAATCAACGATTACTGGCTCCCTGTTTTTCGAGAAAGAGAATGCGATCAAACGAAATCTTAACGGCCTGCCGATAAAACGATAAATTAACAGCACCTCTGGAGCGACTACAACGGCACAGACGCCAACGGAGACGGCATGATACGCCCCATCTTTTTGACTTAAACTACACAGATCACTATCCACTAATGACCCCCATATTGGTTCCAGAGTTTTATGGAGATGAAAACCAAACGGTAATAGACACCCAGCCGCTAACAACAATCCTTATTGTGATTGCTTCCGGAGTGGCGGCTATCAGCGTGGCTTTACTGGTATACTTCAAGAAACACAATCATAAAAAGTCAGATTAACACCAGATTAACAGGAAATTGTCAATTGTTTTTTTCGAGTTTGGAAACGAGTTTAGAGCTAAGCTTTGGTCTACTCCCCCAGTTATTTGGTCTTATTTCGGTGATTTAGGCACAAATCTAAATTACACATTTCTCTTTTGGAGATTAAATTGTCCACTGATCAAAATTCAGAAGAAAAGGAAGAGAAGAAAATTCATGAACTCTTGCCTTTTTGGACTAGGGAGCTGCTTGCGATGAAGAAGGAGGCTGAGAGGGAGGATACAGTTCATGAACCTTCCGTGAGAGAAGGCTCCTAACTTCATCGTCTTTCATCAACAGGTCCATGAGGCGGTCTGCTTTCGTTCTTTTATCCTCAAGTTGGATACTTTTTCTGAGTCGCGCATGAGCTAAAAAAGGTTATTTCCAAGTATTATTTGGTGCTCTAAAAAGGCGTGCAGGGGTGGAAGAAGTTTTTTGGTAAAAACAGTATATTTTGATAGTTTTAGTAAAGTGAAAAATAACAGTGTGGTAGGCTTTTTCAGTATCTTACTACGGTTATGAGACTTTGTCCTGAGGTGAAGACAATTTTTATGTCGTACATTCCCCCAGTGGCATAGGAGCCCAAGACATAAACTGGTCCTGAACAACCTTTTGGAATTATCACGCCGTTGTCGGTGCAGAAGAGCAGACCATGCGGCTCATTGTTAACGTACACTCTAGTGACGCCAACATCATCGTTAAGCGAATTTCCCACATGTATCGTCATGCAAGTGTTGTTTAAAGCCACATTCTCAACACGCAAACTGAAAAGTTGGTTAGAAGAGGAATCTGTCATGTTTTCGATCATCCCTGAAACAAAGCTGTAAAGAAGAATGCCTGCAACAAAAACTATGATAACCATTAACAAAACGGAAAAAACTGGGGATACTGCCTTCTGCCGTTTGAATGTCCTAATCAAATCTTTCAATCATTCCAACTTACTATTGAATCTTATGATTTAATACTTATGAATATAATACAACTTCATTAATGAATGTTTTTCTAAAAACTCACACATAAATTCAGAATCTGAGGCACTACAATAAAAAAAGGGATTTTGCACGGGAGACATCGCCACTATCTTTGAAATTAATAACTTTAATGTTCTTTTCTTCAACTCTATGGTTTCTTGTCACCATTTTCGCTTCCTAAACAGTTTCTTATCGTCTATCTCAGTGACGTATTCAAAGCCTACCTCTATCAAAGCTTAGCTTCTTCAACTGTTGAAACTGCATAGCTAGCCCAAATATGAATTCCAACTTCATAAAACAGATAAATATTCAAAATCAGAGTCTTAAAAAGATGTAAGAATGAACAAAAACAATAGAGTAGTCGCTATACTGGGGATTAACGCTAGGACCGAATGGCAATTGGCTAAGGATTTTGGGAAATACTGTTCAATGGAACCTAAACTGATCCACGCGACTTTTTCTTAGAGACAGGAGAGGAGCTGGAATTTGTTGCTCAGTAGTAAGAACGGAAGCCTTGGAAATCTGATAGTTGTCTTGTCTCTTCTTTTTCTAATGATAGTTCCTACTGCAAATTCATTAATTACATATACTGCAACAGTTGTGATAACTCCAATGCAACATGTCATAACAAGCGTAGATCCTGATTCCGCTAGAATGTTGAAAAATGTTACTGCGGAATCTGGTGCCGACAGTAGTGCGGCTGACTGGGAAGATATTCTGGATCTGGTTATTGATGATGATTTGGGCAGCGGAAAGGAAATTTTCCACTATGCAGAGGCCAGCAAAGATTATGCTCATTGGTACAGATTAGACTCCGAATCTAGCGATTACTTTAAAATGGAAGTCAGAGTTTATTTTGAAACTTTCGAGGTTACGCCTTATGGGTGGCGGGTCTTTGTATATCAAGCTGATGCGAACAATATCAATGCCGGGTATTATGTTGATGGTAGCTCATCCGTTACAGGATGGACGACTATTGATGTGTCCTCTATTATTCATCAACTTGATGGTCAAGGATTTATGAAGGTACGTTTAATCAGCAGAATAGGTAGCGGAAATGAAGGAAAGAAGGCAATTATTTCTGAAATGGAATGGAAACTAACAAGGTAATTGCACCGTCCCCACCAATTTAAAAAAAGACCAAAAACGAAAGATTATAGTCCGTCCCTTTGTGTATGGATGGTAGTAGATGGATGTTAAAAAGAATGGTTTAATAAAATTAATAAGCGAGCAATGATTAAAAATGATTTGTGGCGAGCAAAATGACCGAAAAAACGAAAGAAGAACTCATTGGAACACTTATGAAACTTCGGAAGCGTGATTATGAACTCGCCAAGGAAATTGAGGAGTTAGTCGGACGTTATCGTGAGAGGGAATTAGGTTAGGTAAAGTAATTACGCCAAAGTATCCTACCGCGCGCGCTGATAGTAATTACCCCGAAAGATGGTATTTAGCAAAAATGAGCGTTAATCCAGACTATTGGGAAGAAATAGGTACTTTTAATAGCCATTTTATGAATACCCCAGAAGGATTAGCGGTCATTAATGCGTCAATCCGACCAACTGTTAATATTTTTCCTGACACCCAAATAACGGTTGGTGCTCATATTCAAATCAATGATACTATGCTTGCCATTTATGACCCACAGGCTGTAAGAGAATCCGTTATCTACACTTTTTTTGGCGGTAATATCAATTGGACTGATGAAATGGGTGCTTTTAGAACACCTATGAGTCAGCAAACCCTTTGGAGACCATTTGTAGTCCAGATAGCATTGCCATTTTCTTACTATTTTTCAAGTAGTCAGCCATCTCCCATAGAGTATTTTGTAAGAAACGAAAGCCGATGGATAATGTTTTCTTTGGATTTTCTTGATGGGCAATATGCACAAACTTTGGTGTGCAATTTTGAGAATCCATCTGGGCAATCACATAGAGAATTAAACATATTTCTGGTTGGTGTTTTTGCTACCTTATCCATAACATTCTTATTGGAAGCAGTAAAGGAAGTAATGTCTGCTCTTGCGAAAACTAACCGATAAATACTGACTTAACATAAAAAAAATGAAAAATTTCCTTTTAACGCATATTATTCCAGGAATGCTCGCGAGTAATGATTTGCGTCCCTCTCTTCTACCCTTTCAGATATATCCAAGCCCTTTGAATCTGCTAAAAAGTGATAAAATTCGTGCAGAACATTCCTTTTCTTTAAACCTCTCTTTGTAAAATATGCCTTGCCTTCAAAATAATAGGCTTCATATCCTTTACCTACCTTCCTGCCGTTAAGAATAATTTTCATTCTTTTTACTCCATAGTATTCCGAAAGGAAATTCACGGCTTTCTGGCATCCTTCAAGCTCGTAAATAATGAGGAATTCTCCCGTATTTTCTTGGGAGGGATTCTTATCCGCATAAGAACCACCTACGTTAACTCTGTTATTCTCGGATTCCAATGCGGTTTCTCCCCCCTCAAACATTTAACGAGTAACTTTTTAGTAAGCAAGGTCAGCGTTAGTTTCTCAATTTTGGGTGACTTTTTTGTAAAATATTAGATTTTTTTGTCTTTGTCACTCGGCACTTCGCAGTGCTCAAAATCGGCTCGGTGTTTCTCCTTTGAATCAAGGTTCAATCTAAAGCTTACTTGCCTCGCTGGTATCCCTCGCCGTTCATTATAGACTATTGGGTTAATAGCACTTTCTACGTTGAAATAGCTTGGTTTCAAGAGGGAATCTCCGAATAAGCTCTGTTATTCTCCCCTTTCACCTATTTAACTGAAAAACGGCTGAAACCAAAAAGTATAAAAAAAGGTGCTTGGTTTCCATTGTGGTTTCCATAGAATTAGGGTAATAGGATAATTTTAGGGTTACAAGTGCTTATTTTATAGTTTATTTTATATTGTTCCGTCATTTTAGCTTAAAATCGCTTTTCCAGAA
>CAZJQR010000115.1:0-6379 GCA_964548345.1 uncultured Candidatus Bathyarchaeia archaeon
ACTTTCAAGGTGAAGTGCGCTGATTGTGGATGCGAAACCATCGCTGAAAAGAGTTGTCCACGTTGTGGCAGATCTTTAAAAGACGAAACTTGTCCAACCTGTAAGGCTCATGCCGTGCGGTATCAGAGGCAGGCTTTTAACTTTAGGGAGCTTCTTGAAGGCGCTTGTAACTCGCTAGGCGTTTCTCTCCCAAAGATTTTGAAGGGAGTTAAAGGATTAACGAATGCGGATAAGACTCCTGAAATTATCGAGAAGGGTGTTTTGCGGGCAAAGCACGACTTGTCGGTTTACAAGGACGGCACGATTCGATTTGACGCCACTAATGCGCCCTTGACACATTTTAAGCCCGCTGAAGTCGGAGTGGATGTTGAAAAGCTTAGGCAACTTGGTTACTCCCATGACGCGCATGGAGAGGCTTTGGCTGATCCTAACCAGATATGTGAACTTAAAATTCAAGACGTTGTCATCCCGCAGAAGGCAGGAGAGTACTTCGTGCAGGCAGCTAGCTTCATAGACGAACTCCTAGTGAGAGTTTACAAACTTCCAAGCTACTACAACATTAAAAGCCCTAGCGATCTTGTTGGGCATTTGATTATGGGCTTAGCTCCCCACACCTGCGTCGGCATCCTAGGCCGCATCGTCGGATTCACCGAACTTAACGTCTGCTATGCCCATCCAATTTGGCACTCAGCTAAGCGGCGAGACTGCGACGGTGATGAAGATGCTGTTATGCTGGCGTTGGATATTCTTCTGAACTTTTCTCGGAGGTACTTGCCCGCGCAGATAGGTGGGATTATGGATGCTCCTTTGTTGTTGATTCCTTTTGTGAACACTAAGGAGGTGCAGCGGCAGGCTCATGATTTTGACGTTGATGGTGTTTATTGTCTTGAATTTTACGAGAAGACTTTGGAAAAAGTCGAGGCTAAACAAGTCAGTTCTATGATTGATCTTGTCAGCCATAGGCTTGGAACGGAGGCGCAGTTTGAAGGGTTCAAATTTACCACACCTGTTTCAAACATTAACCTGGGCAATTCAAATAGTGCGTATAAGCAGTTTAAATCGATGATTGAAAAATTAAACATGCAGCTAGAGTTAGGCGAAAAAATCGATGCTGTGGATGTGAGGCATGTTGCCTTAAAGGTGTTGACAACTCATTTCATTCGAGACATCGCGGGCAACTTGCGTGCTTTCTCAACCCAAGCTTTTAGGTGTAAATCGTGTAACAAGCGCTTTCGCCGTTTGCCTCTCCGTGGCAAGTGCCGCTTCTGTGGGGGAGCCTTAACTCTGACGGTTTATCGCGGTGGCATAGAAAAGTATCTGGATGCGGCTCAAAGGCTGATTGAAAAGTATGATTTACCGCTTTATTATGCTCAGCGGATTTCCTTGATAAAAGACGAAATTGAATCAATGTTCGATAACAAAAAACCAAAACAGGTCAGCCTTGTAGACTTCGCCTAAGACTAAAGCTTTTCAGTACAAACCACAATCTATTCTTGGTGAAACGATATCAAAGAAGCTTTTCACCCAAACGCTTACTTGCAGCACGTAAAAAACGTGAAAAGTGGACTTAAAGCCAGAACTAGGATACTGAACGCTCTGGAAAGGCGATCCTCTTCAGCAGTGTTCATAGCAAAGGAAAAATCTCTTTCATATCGCGTTGTGATGCATCATTTGCGCCTGCTAGAAAATGAGGGAACAGTTAACCGCAAAAGAAAGCGCCCGTATTTTTGGTTGCTAACAGGGTTAGGGCAGAAACGCTTAATCCGCTAAAACGTGCATTGGCATGACGACTTTTGGCATTTTGGGCATTTGTTGCTGTACTTTTTAATGGCTGCTTTTTCAAGATCGATTCCTGTTATGTTGGCAAGTGACGCAAGCCACGCAATTACATCTGCAAACTCTTCCTCCGTCGCTTCTTTGTCCTCTCCTTTGAGGGCTTCTCCTAATTCTCCAAGTTCGTCGGCAAGCCAATTGTATGTTCCTTTTACTCCGCGTTCCGCGTCCCTGTGAAAATACAAGCGCCTCATCATTTCTTGAAACTCACGTATGTGCATACTGCTCACCCCGATTCTATGTGTTTATGTCTTTTCAGAGTTTAAACCTTGACGCGATTTCGTGACTGATATTTTTCATAGGGGACTGTTGTTACGTGATTAATCAAAGAATGCGCAACATTAATAATGCAGAAGAATCATACGATTGTATCGCACTTTAACAAGCAGGTAAACGTCATGAGTAAGAAAAAGAAAGAAACTGGTCCGATGCCGGCGGCGAGCGCAGGGTTGCTGAGGTTTTTCGAGGAAGAAACCGAAGGCATTAAGATTAGGCCAGAGCTTCTTGTGGTGTTTGCCGTAGCTCTTATAGTCATCTCTGTTCTAGCAAAAGCGTTTTTCCCAGTTTAAGCGGTTTTAGGGCTTTTCGCGTCGCGGAGAATGCAAGACTTCTATTCTTTGAACTGAGTTGAGATGGAGGAATAACTCGCTTCTTTCCTCTCGGCTGGCGACTTGAGGTATAGGCTGAGCAATTGTTGATCTTAAAACCACCGCTTCAGCGTCTGAAAGCCAGATTCCAGAGGGTTCATGAGTCACAGCTGCTAAAGTGCCTTCAAAACCGTAGGCGGGGTCCAGAATCACCCTAATTTTCTTGCCCACATTTCTTTCCAGCATGTGGAATATTGAGAGGGGCAATTCTTGCTCTGGCATAGACATGACTTCGCAGGGTCAGTAAAGTTGGTGGTTTAAAGATAAAACAGTTGCTCCTTTAAAATCTTTTTAACTTTATGGCACGGGTGTTAACACTGAAATCTGCTTTGCTTTGGTTTTCATTGTTTTATGTTAAAACATTACGCGTTTTCGATCAGATTATAAAAAAAAATGTGTTAATGGTAAGTGGAAATGTTTCCTTGACTTAGGTAGACTTTAATAGGGATATTCATTCCATTAGGAACCCAACTTGAGATGGTAGACGTGGCGACTGATGATTCCCTTAATCATTCAATGAATAGTGCCTTAAAGCATTACTCTTCCATGTTTTTTCTTCCACCATTTCGAAAGGCAATCGCCGTTGTAGCTTTAATTTGCATAGGTGGGGTGGGGCCTTCTACTTTTGTCCTTACATTGCAACTTGCCAGTTTATCTTTGGTTGAGGGATTGATCAGTAGTTTGTTTCTTGGAGTTTCCATTTTCGCCGCGGTCCTCCTCGCTGACTACATAATGAATAAAACAGTTCTTAGAAGCGACCCGATTTATGTTTTGAGAAGAGCAGTGGCACTTTCCCTCTTCGGTTGGGTTCTCTGGCTGTTTTTCGTCATCCTCGGGGTTCTATTCGGAACCATTTTCGGTTTGTGGTTGTGGGTTGACTTTTGCCTTTTGGGCTTTGCAGCAGTGCTTACTTTTCGCGCGGTAGTGTTCATGTCAACTTCCCCAGCAGGAGTCCTTCAGCGTCTTTTCTCTTCTTTGTTTTCCCCTTTCCTTTGTATAGCACCGTTTGTGGTTTTCTGGGAGTTCTTCGCTATTGCTGACCCTCTTCGGTTTCTGCCTTTTTTGGTTATTTCACCCGTTGTCAGTTGCGCTTTCGCTTTCTTGTTTATTTCCCTCTTGGATCGCATGGGCCGACGCGCCTATGGCATCCCCTCTATGCCCCTTTTCAAAGCATTTATGCTCAACTGGGTCGCCGCTTTAAACGCGCCTTTTGAAGGGTTTCTAGAAAAACTGGGTGAAGATGAAGATGTTGAAGTTACACTTCTAAAGTTTGATTCTTACAAACCTAAAGCCGCGATTATCGTTCCTCTTGTTCACCCAGGTCCCTTCAAGAACATCGGCAGCAGTCTTCTGCCATCCATGTTGAAACGTGACTTTGAAAAAGAGTTTGGCTGTGACACCTGTGTTCCCTTAGGAATCCTCGGTCACGAGCTTGATTTAGCTTCACAAGCCCAGAATCAAAAAATCATAGCTGAGGTGCTTAAGTCTGCGAAATTCGCTGCTTCCGCTTATAGGGCAACGCCCTTTGTTAAAGTCGCTGATGGGTTCGTCACTGTTTCATGTCAAGTTTTTGGAAAAACTGCTTTTCTCTCGTTTACGCTTGCTCCAAAAACCACTGAAGACTTGCCGCAGGAATTGGGTCGCGTTGTTAATGAGGAAGCAGAAAAGCTCGGACTTGAATGTAACATAGTAGTCAACGCCCATAACAGCATTAACGACACGGTTGATGTAGAGGCTTCTTTAAGCACGTTGAGTGAGGTGGCTTCCAAATGCCTCAAAAAAGCTGTTTCTCTGCCTTCTTACGCGTTTGAGGTTGGGGCTTCTACCGTTTTTCCCAAGGAATTCGGTCTGAAGGATGGCATGGGTCAAGGCGGAATCACTGTGGTGGTGGTTAAGGTTGCTGAGCAGAAAACCGCATATGTAGTCATCGACGGAAATAACATGGTTTCTGGGTTTCGTGAGGAAATACTTTCAGATCTTAGGTCTGCAGGTTTTCACGAGTGCGAAGTTTTCACAACTGATACGCACGCGGTAAGCGCCTTAATTCTGGGGCGCCGTGGCTACCATCCTGTAGGAGAGGTCATGGATCATGCGACGTTGATCGGTTACATTCAGAAAGCGGCAAAAGCGGCTGCGGCAAACTTGGAAACCTGTAACGCTGGGTGCTTGCGTCTGGTGGTGCCTAAAGTTAGAGTCATTGGAGAAGCTCGGCTGGAATCACTGTCACTGCTCGTTGATAAAGCTCTTCGATGGGCGAAGCAAACGGTTGCCCCGATTTTTGTGTCTGAAGGTTTGATCTTAATCTTACTTTTGGCGTTTTTGTAGTCTAAGCAAACCCTTTTACGCGCCGTTTTCTACGTAAAGGTGAAACATTAGCAGGTTTAATTCGTAAGACTGTGTTCGTGTTTCTTCCAATGCCCGCTACGGCAACCCCGTCTTCATCGATCGACATCAAGCCTTTCTTACTTGCCGCCTTTTAGTTTTTTAGCGGTTCTTCGAGGCTTCCTTTTCAGGGGCGTCCCACAAACGGGGCAATGCGTGGAATTGTAATCAGCGGGGTATTCTCTGTGGCAAGCGGGGCAGTATCTGACCCACTCAAGAAGACGGCGAATGCCAAAGGTCGCAAGAGATACAAACTCTATCCCTATCTGGGTGGCAACGTTCTGTATTGAATAGTCATCTGTGACTATTTGAGGCGTGCAGCCTTGTGCCTTAAGTTCTAAAGCTAAAGCCAAGATCTGCAGGTCGGTTTCTGACAAGAAAAACGAGTCACCAACCCTGTTCGCGGATGCTTTCACCCTGTTCCAGAAGTCTTCTGAAGGCGCCTTGATCTGCACTCTACCGTTTTCCACCGCTGTTTTGAACCGCACCCACGTCATAGAGTTCCCTTTGATTTCCTCTTCTACCTTGGGCACGGTGGCTTGGTCTTCGTTTACGGAAAAAGGGTCGAATCCCGCTAAAAAGGCAGAAGTGTCGAGTACCATGACTCGGTCGAATGAGTGTTTTCTCTGGATTTTTCATCCCATTCCCTTGAACAGCAGCCTGCTCCGTAATCGATGGTAGAAATCGTCTTTGAATCTGATGAAAGAGGTTGCGTATTTGGAACGTGTAATAGTCAACCTTGGGTTTTTTGATTTTACAAGTTGGCGATAGTTTCCATCTACTAGAACAAGCATTTCCTTTGGTCGAATAGCTTCAATCGTAACTGTGGAATCTGCTGAAAAAATAAGTGAACGGAAAACTGTTAAAGAGCAGATAGGCGTCAAGACGAACGCGTTGACTTCTGGGTCCAAGACTGGACCCCCTGCAGAGAGCGAATAGCCAGTGGAGCCCGTTTGCGTTGACGCTATCAGCCCGTCTGCTTGGCATTTTAGAATTGGCTCATCATCTTTGTATATCTGCGTGTAGAGAATTTTTGATGGCTCTCCCGCAGAAATGACCACGTCATTTAAAGCATCAGATATCATTTGTCCATCCGTAGATACTGCGAGCTTGGCGCATTTTTCAATCTGGAACTCCCCTTTAAGAATTTTTTCCACGGCGCTGCAGGCCCTTTTTGGTTCAACTTCCGTTAAGAATCCTCGAACCCCCATGTTGACGGCTAATATTGGCGGTTCAGGCTCGGGTAATGCAAGACAAGCTCTCAGAATGGTTCCGTCTCCGCCGATGGTTATCACGAAATCCGTTTTCATTCTCTGGAGGGGAATCGTTTTGGCTGGGGAGTTCACTTTTCCCGCGAGAGTGTCTTCAATGTAAATCTCTAACCCTTTGCTCTTTAGATACTCTGCTATTTCCTTGGCGAGTTTCAGTGCTTGTTTCTTGTCATAGCGAGCCACTAATCCGACGCTTTTGAACACCTTTTTTCACCGTTCAGGTAAATAGCGCTACCTTAAGCTATA
>CAZJQR010000116.1:0-6379 GCA_964548345.1 uncultured Candidatus Bathyarchaeia archaeon
AGCTGCATGGCTATACCAAGCAGCCAACTTCACGCTGGCGCATCTTCAACTCGCATAACGTTAATAACGAAAAAATCACTAAAAATAACTGAAAGCAATCAATTTGCTTTTTCAATAGTACAAAAACTACTAGATTACACCAGCCACCTGAAAATTCAGGCGGCTCATTTTTCTCGATTAAACCTTGTCGCTGCAATTGCCCCTATCAGAACCCCAACAATCAACAACGCGGCGCTTAAAAGTGCAAGCAACGAAAGCGGAATGGCACCAGAAGTGGTTTGCGGCGGAGGCGAAGTCGCTGTAGCGTTCTGCGTCGGAAGAACAACAAGGTACCCGTTCATCTGGCGGGACGCCGCAGTGCAGTTAGAACCACATGCAAACTCGAACACGCCAGCAGTATTCGCGTACAAACTTGAGGCTGGAATATACGTTATAGACGGATCCGAATAGTTACCAGCTGATATAGCCACGTTGCTTACGCTGTAACCAGCCATGGAGAAACTATAAGCATTCACGTCAGTGTTCCTAACCTGCATGTAAACAAAATCGTTCTGGTTCGCAAATATCACATCTGGCACATACCTGCTGTAGTTGTCACCCGCAAAATCAGGCTTAATCGTCAAGTAACTATACACCGTATTAACATCAGGATCATACACGGTGCCCTGAGTAGGCAAAACCACAAGCTGACCAACCATCTCAAAGTGACCTGGACCACACGGCGTAGTGCAGAACCAACTAAACACACCCGGCTTCGACGCATTAAACGGCTGCACCGAGGTTGTATATGGCGTTATTGAACCATTCGTCTGATCCTGCCCCGGATTAATAGCCACATTCAAATCGTAAGCTGCAATAGCAAAACCATGAGACATATCATCCGTGTTCCTTACGCTCACGTTAACAGTGTCACCCTGATTTACAACCATAACACCAGAAAAGAACTTATCGTGACCGTCACCCGCAAAATCCGGCAACACCAACTGAGTAAAGCTCCTCGTCTGCGTAGACGGATTATAACTAGCAGCGTCAGTGGGAAGCACCACAATTTGCCCGTTCATCTCAGGAAACTTGTCCGCACTAAAACCAAATATTCCAGCGTTCGACGCCGTGAAAACGGGAACATCAGTGTCAACTGGCTGAATTCCGCTCGAGTTTTGGCTTCCAGCCTGAATGGTAACGCTGCTTTGACCATCAATGTTCAGCGTGAAGCTTTCAGTTCCAACGTTCCGGACGGTCATGTTAACTTGGTCGCCCTGCTCCACAACAAGCGTCTGAGGATAAAACACGTGGTATCCTGACCCGCCCAAATCGTACTCGGTGGCAACGTAAAAATCCCTAACGGCACCCGCAGCTGAAGCCACCTCAGCGGGAGACGCGGGAAGAAAGCTAATCAAAGCTAGTATTGCCAGCAACGAAAAGGCACACGCGTTTCTGTTCATGGTGTCGCTCCAATTTTCATGTTGTTTTTGACGTCCCCTCACCCAACACTCTTAGAATTTTAAACACTTTACCCATGCCCGCTGCAACGGCTGAGTCGCCGAGTTGACGCGTAACCGCTATTACGCCCTTAACCGGCTTGACCTCGGTTTTCAGCGAGCCAGCAATTTTACCTAATGCTTCCAGAAATTCGGGATCAAACGCATTTGCCAGTTTTGTAAGTTTTGGAAAGTTGTCGATTATTGTCAGCATGGAGTCGCTGCTGAGCAGTTTGGCAAGGCTTGCGAAGGCTTTTTCATCGTTAAGCAAGCCAACAATTGGCTCTACGAGTCCACGGGATTCAAGAGCACTCATTAGCCGTATAAGCGACTTGGCGCCGTTAAGCGCTTGCTTCTCCGCTGTCAGTACCTGAGCCAACTCGTTGAGGGCATTATAATCGATTGTGGAAAGCAGCTTGATGACGGGCTTGGCGTTTTGGATTATGCTTAGGGCTTCGTCGCTGGAGAAAACCGCCATCAACTCAGAGAAAGTCGCTTCATCATTCAGCGCTCCAGTTGCCGCTTCGAGCAATCCCCGTTTTTCAAGAGCCACGAGAAGTTCAAGCATCCTCGGCGAAGGAAAATCGGCGGTGTCCATTTGCTCCTGTCCGCGTTTTCTCAGCTTTAAACGTGTTTCTGTTGCCATTGCTGACGCCTACCAGCTGCCGAAATACTTTTCCAAAACCATGTCTCCAGAAGTCCACATGTAATACTTAGTCAGCAATTCCTTCTTGAAGTGGTTGACTGGTGCCGGCACAGCCTTTGTGACGGAACCGCCGAACAGGGTGTCATCAGTAACGGCGACACCATAGCCTTCAAACGGGTTGTCCGCGATGCACACGATAGTGGGATAAAACTTCTCCACAGGAACATCAGCGCCCAGCCGATTAGCTAAGTGCTGTGCGGCTATCGCTCCCATCCTCACCGCTAAGAAACCCAGTTTCGGTACGGCTCCCGCGTTGGCGTCTCCCACCGCATAAACGTTATCGTATTTTATGCTCACCATGTTCATATCGGTAGGCACGAACCCGCCGTCGTCGGCAAGGTCGCCCGCTGCTTGCTTCAGCACTGGATTTCCAGCGTAAGGCGGCTTATAGATCGACAAGTCAGACTTCAGGGATTTGCCGCCGTCGGAGATGACAGAGTTCTCTGTGTACTCCTTCAAAACGAATTTTTCGACCAAGCCATATCCAAGTTGCCCATACAGGGTTTTTACGATTTTCCTGTTCGCCACCGAGAGGTCGGAAAGGAATTCGCCAGGCGCGAAAATGGTTATCTTGGTTTTGTTCAGCACGCCGTTTTCCTTTAGCAAGCCGTGCAGCATCAGCGACATCTCGAATATGGGTCCCTCACAGGCGGAGTCTGCTTTGGGGAAGTAGTTTTCAGGCATCTTCGGCTTGGGCGTTGAGCCTTGGTAGAATATGCCTGAGCCAATGGTTATGTCTCCGCCCTTGAAGTTTGCCAGCTTTTCTCGGAGTTTGAGGGCATCGGCGATTTCGCAGACGCTGAAGGCGTTTTCGCTTCCTTTGACCCGTTCCTTCGCCAAAAGGGCTCCTAAAGCGATGACGAGGCAATCGTACTTCTCTTCAGCAGTTTCGCCGTTTTTTTCAACTGTTACCGTGTTATTTTTTGGGGAGATTTTTGTTACGTTTGCCTGTTCAAACTCTATTCCCTTTCGGGTTAGCGCCCTATTCAAGTCCACGGCTATGTCTTCGGGCTCTCTGACGCCGAGCGCGATGTGGGGTATGCTTGGTCTAAAATGGGTGGCTTGGTTTCTCTCTATCACTTTTATGGTTGCGTTTTTTCCTACTAATCGTCTCAGGGTATAGGCTACGGTAAGTCCGCCTAGCCTTCCGCCGAGCACTAAAACTTTTTCAGACATTGTTCAAACCTTCTATTCACGTTAGCGCGCGCTAAACCGGAAAACTCTATCAGAAGAAAAACGAGGATTGGAAAATATAAGATATTGTGACTGTGTCCTATCAATCACAACTACTTCTTCGATTTTTGTAATTCGTGCGGTTACGATTTTTCAGCTGATTATGTTCGCTTTTTACATTACGTCATGAAGAAGTGAACTTTCGAAGCGCCTTGATTTTATGTATCTCAATCGAGTTGCTGGAATGTTTTACTGTTGTTCGGACCCCTGAAGTGAACAAAGCAATTTCCGCCTCATCCACAAGCTTCATCGAATGCAGCTGATTTGCTACGGGGGCTATGCGGTCCTTTTCGTTTCGGTAGTCTATCTGCACTGAATACACGCCAAAAACCAGTTCTAACTGTTTCTTCACTCTCTTTTTCGGCGTAACCGCTATGATGGACTGGGCACCCTTAAACCTGACTATCATTCTGGCCGTGTAACCCGAAATAGTCATCGTGATAATTTTGTCAACCGGCATGTCCTGGCAGATTCGCTGAATAGCTTTGCTTATCGTGTCAGAAATGTTCACAAAAGCCCCGTAATCTTCAACGTGACTTTTCACCGTGTTTTCCGTGGCGTGAGCTATTCGGGTCATCATCTCAACAGCTTCCACAGGATACTGCCCCACAGCCGTTTCGCCCGAAAACATCACCACATCCGCCCCATCCAGTATCGCGTTTGCCACATCACTAACTTCAGCCCTAGTCGAAGCTGGCTGATGAATCATAGACTCAAGCATTTCCGTGGCGGTAACAACCAACTTGTCCTTCTGATTGCAGTTTTTAATTATGGATTTCTACACCAACGGCACTCTTTCCGGTTCTATCTCAACTCCGAGGTCGCCTCTCGCCACCATTATACCATCTACTGCATCCAATATTTCCTCAAAATTTTTTACGCCTTCAAAGTTCTCGCGCGCATTTCGATTTTATACCCTCAGGTTAGCTCCTAAGATCGGCTGTTTTTAGCTCTAAAAGATCTGCCTAACTAGCGACGCGTCAAGGTAGCGGTAACAAAAAATTCTAACCGAGGGGGAAGCCCAAACGCGTTCAAATTGTGGCCAAGGTGAGGTACACTCGGCTAGCAGTGGAAAGCGCGCGCTAACTGGGCGCTTTACTATTTCAAGTAATTTTAGGGCTTTTCGTATTTGGATTCTTCGATGCTTTTTTTCTCGAGTTCTTCCTCGGTTAGCTGTTTTTCCTGTTGTTCTTTGGCTTCTTGTTCATCTGGCGGATAAGTGATTGGGTCACTTACTGATGAGTAGACGTTGAAGAAGCTTCTTTTGCCGCAGGCTGGGCATTTGATCCACTTCAATGGTCCAACATGTACAAGAGAATCCAGTGGCTTATAGTCATATTCGAAGACCGCCCCGCATTTATTACATTTTAGACGAGCCATACTTTAAGACTCCTTGTTTTTCGATTAATATTATATTTTTGTTTTCCACAAAAATGTTGCTGTCAAACTTGTTAATGTAAATTGCTGACAGACTGAGCGCGCGCGCATAGTCACGAGCAAAGTCCGATCAAAAATCAGATAAAATGTGCTGGAAGCGAAGAACTTTACCCCCACCTCTACGGACCTCTAAACATAGATGCTGTCATAAAGGTCGCACATTTCGAACCTGTGGAAAACGGCAGGTTTACATTACCAAAGGAATGAACCACATAGCGCGCGCCTCCTGCAGTTACAAGAATGTTAAATTTTTCTATGTGTTCACTTTCTCTAACAAAGCACTTATCTGAACAAGTGAGAATATCCATGACGGATGGAAGTCAATGGCTGAAAACGGAGAATACACGATTCATAACGACTACGACAAAATTATTAGAGCAATCAATGATCTCAAGGAAATCGACGAAGAGACAGCGAAGAAACTCCTAGGGTTTGTCTCGAAAATCAAAGCTATCGATAACAAACTCAAGCCTACAATGATTCCGTTTTTCAAGCAGAGGGGAATTGAAGTCAAAATGAACAAGAGCTTTGGAAAACATACCAAAACCTCCAAGGAGAAAAACTGGCAATCCTCGACCTAACTCACGAATGGGATTATACCGAAGAAATCACACCTGGACTTACAAAAAAGTCAGAATCTTAGTTCGCCACGCACTTGAAGAACTGGAAGATCATGTTGGCATAATTGTAGAAACACAAAAAGCGCACATTGACGTGCTTGAAATAAAAAACAGCCGCCAATTTGGCCTCTTT
The DNA here is from genome assembly GCA_964548345.1 of uncultured Candidatus Bathyarchaeia archaeon. Lineage (GTDB taxonomy): Archaea > Thermoproteota > Bathyarchaeia > Bathyarchaeales > Bathycorpusculaceae > SG8-32-3. The sequence continues at coordinate 5,608 of CAZJQR010000116.1, forward strand.
GCGCGCGCTAGGCGGGTTAACGTCATTTTCTATCTCCCCTTTAGGTTTTTGGATTTTCTGAATTGCCTATTGCAGTCTAAACATTTCCACATGTTGCCGTTACTTCTAACATTCTCGGATTCGCAAAAAATACAAAGATTTCCTTTGATTCTTGCATTCAACTTTTTATTTTCAATTTCTTTTCGCGCTTCTCTGCTTTCAAGATAATCTAAGAAGCCATCTCCAGTAGGAATATAGTTCAGATTTGGTCTCAATTTGATTTCCCTTTTCAGCAAAAGATAAAAATCGTGAAGCATTTCGCAATGAACATCTTCTTCTTCGTATGCGTCAACAAAACCGCGAAGACCTTTGCCAACAACAACAAGCATATCCAATAGGTCTCCGTTGCTTAAGGTCTTAACAAATTCCGCGTCTTCTCGAGTTGGTTCTTTGAGAAATTCACAGTTTTCGAAATAACTGTACCAGTTTACACCGTTTAAAATAAGTTCTTTCTCTATCTCTGCTCTTTTCTGAAAATACGCGCTCTGAGTTGGATACTCCAATTTCATCTTATCGCTAAACTTAGCGTTAACAAGACCCAATAAATAGAGACCCAATTCACCAAAAAAGCCTATAAATTGCCACATTTTTTCCTCAACTCTTTCTTCCAACAACATTAACACAAACAGTTGAATACGAAACACTCGTTTAAAACTCCAAATTAGCTTGCTCAAAATTCAAATCTATGATTAAATCGATTTCGAACAAATCATATATAAAATAAGCTAAGTAC
>CAZJQR010000117.1:0-6335 GCA_964548345.1 uncultured Candidatus Bathyarchaeia archaeon
TTGTCAATTCGAGAAGTTGACAAGTTTTTTCTCTTTGATTGTTTTGTTGGTTTTGCAGTTAAGTTTGTGTATGTGACAAAGGTCAGTTACAAACTGGCCGTGAGTCTACTTGCGCACTTTAAACATTTTGAAAATATTTCTCTTCATTCAACTTTTCAGGCGAAAAAGCAGTGTAATATCTTGCCAACAGACTTCGATACTCTTCCACAAAAAGGATCATCATTAGTTTCTAGTTTTCAGTTAGTTGCTATCTTTGGATTTTTTTCTTTTCAGTTTGGAAATCCGCGATAAGTTCTGCTTTGCTGGCATCTAGGGACTTTGCTTGTTCTTTTTTCACATCTAGTAGCAAGTCTAAGGCTTTCTCAAAGGAAACTGCATAAAACTCTGCAGGATATTCATCGTTTCCAGAGGCTATGCCTTTTTGTTGGAGAGCTTTTAAACTACGGTATATCTGCCTTTTGTTAATTGTGAGATTACTGGTGATGCTTTTCGCAGTTGCTGGACCTGCAGTAGCTAGGTGAACGTATACTTCTGCGTCGGTTTGTGAAAGACCCAAGTCGATAAGGGCTTTTAATACTCGGTCTAAACTCAACCATTTTCGCTTCCTTTGATGTAAAAATAAGAAATATGGGAATTTGTTTACAAGTTTTGATGTTCAACTAATCTGTTGCCCCTGGTATGTTTGGCCATCCTATCACTATGCCACTGTGAAATCCTAAAACCGCCGTAGCCAATATTTGAACGTTCTGAAGATCTTCTGTTCCTCTCAAACTACGTATAGAGAGTATGCCGTTATTGTACACAAACAGCATCTCTAACGTACCGTCAATTCCGCCTTCAAAAGCTGAAAAGTCAAACTCATATTCGATTCTCCAAATGTTTGACTTAGACCCAAAAAGACCGATGAATGGAGCGCCAATGGCAATCCATACGCAATCTTGGTCGTATGCAAAATCAACACCTCGCAAATAGTGCTTATCACCGCCAATCACAATCTCATAGTCTCCTTCGTTATCCCCCCAGCTGTATACTATCACATTTGGGTTCGCTGCGTTGGGTTTAAAGTCCATTTCAAGATCTGTGATAGGCAAATTCTCATGTTCGACGTAATAACTTTCAAACTTGTCATTATTTTTGTCATTATTCCAAACTTGTGCGCTGACAAGAGGAGTTGCCAGCATAATCACAGTCAAAAGTACAATTGCTGTCAGCAAGACTTTTTTATTCAGTTCATTCACCTCCCTTCATTCTTAGAAATCTCGAATGTGCTATCGAAAAATAGTTATTGTTCTTTGTAGAATTAAGAATGTGTTTGTGACAAAAGTAAGTAACAACTCAACGGGCTGAACCGAAAGTGGCGCAGAAGAAAGCCAAAAATGTCTTACTGGATTATGGATTAACAAACAAAGAAGCAGACATCTACATTTTCTTAGCCAAAAACGTGATTCTAACAGGAGGAGAAATCTCAAAACGAACAAAAATAGCCAGATCACTAGTTTACCGTATTTTAAAAAACCTTCAAACTAAAGGTTTAGTCGAGCCCACTCTGGAGTCTCCAACACGGTTCGTGGCAGTTCCTTTTGACAAAACGCTAGATCTAATTATAAAGACCAAAAAGCAAGAAGCGCTCAAAGTAGAGAGAGAAAAACAAGATTTACTTGCAGATTGGAAAACCATTAGCAAAACAGAACCCGCCGTTGAGTATGAACGTTTCGTAATTATTGAAGGAAACAAGAAAATCCACCTGAAAATGCTCCAGATGCTAAAAGATGCCAAGAAACACTTCTCAGGAACGCTTACGATTTCAGGTTTAGCCCGCGCTGAACAATTCGGAGTCTTTGATGCATTTAACAATCATCCATTAAAGACCAGGTTAAAATTCCAGTTTATAACAGATGTGAACGCGGAGAATTTAGAGGCTTTCAAATTATTTAAGCCAAAATTGAAAACTGACTTCGACCTTAGAGCAAGAAGTTCAATAACGGAAATAACGCTTCTGCCCCGAATGGTAACAAAAGACAGAGAAGAAGTTCTGTTTTTCATTAGGCCTGAAGAAGGGACAAGAAGACAAGGTGACGTATGCATTTATACAAATTGCACATCCCTTGTTGAGACCTTTAATGGAATTTTTCAGAATTTATGGCATACTTCACTAGACATAGAGGCAAAGATTCGAGAATTAGAAACGGGAAAACTACCTGAATTACGTCAACATCTTCAGAACCAAACAACCAAAGAAAAATTAGAGCCAGTGGAGGGTTATGCCCCTTCAAAAACGGTTAGTGAAGAAGGGGAGTTTGGATTTGCCTCTGTATCTAAGATTCGTCTCCTGAAGGAAGAAGAGAGAGATTTGTTGGATGTAGCCTCGGTTGTTGGCGAAGAATTTTCGCCAGACATAATTGAAAAAGTAACCGGTTCTAATAAACTTCGAATACTCAAGATGCTGGTTAATATCGAAAGTGAGCATCAGCTGGTTCAAGCTAAAGGAGATAATTATAGGTTCGATAATCCAAATATCAGAGAAGCCTTATACAACGAGATTAAACCTAGGCTAAGAATGGTATATCATTCTCTAGTTGCCAAAAGTCTTGAAGAAACAAACAAAGACCATTTGATGGATTATGCAAGCGAGTTAGCGCACCATTATTACCATTCCAAAAATGCTCCAAAAGCTATTCCTTACTTGTTGAAAGCAGGAGAACAATGTCGAAGGCAGTTTGAGTTCTCAGACGCTTTGGAGAATTATTCTCGAGCACTTGAAATGATGGGGGAAGACAAGGCGTGGAGAGAGGAAAGAACAATAGCTATTGAAAATTATGGAGATCTTTGCGCGTCAATGAGTGATCATGAAACGGCTAACGAGTTTTATACTGAAGGGATGGGTATTGCAGACGATGTTGCTGTAGCAGAAAGGATGAGGAGGAAAATTCGAAGAAAAAGAGTGATCATAAAAAACGGCAAGAAGATACCATACTTTGTTTATGGCGAAGGAGAACCAGCCATTATTTTAGTGTGGTTTTCAATTCATTTCATGCCACAAATTCACTATTTTTCTCAGAAACATAAAGTCGCGATTATGGCTTTGGAAGACTTATTTGTTTCCGAAGATTTACCGACGGAATATACCGTGAAGATGTTTACAGAAAATCTTAAAGCGATAGTTGAAGACCTGAAGGCCTCAAAAATTTATCTTGTGGGCACAGGTTTTGGAGGTACTCTGGCCATTAGATATGTAGCTGAAAATCCAGGAAGGATTGCTAAATTAGCGTTGCTGGCTACGAATGCGCGTGCGTGCGAAAGCAATGAAGGTAAAAAATGGTTTGAAGAATTTTGGGCGTTGGCTCTTCAATCACCTTCTTGGGGACTGCGTAATTTTTACGATAGGGTGTTGGCGCGCGTGCCACATCTTTATGTGGATGTTAGGTCACGTTTGGGAATAAGGTCTGCGAGTAGAGTGCCCCCAGAAATTATATTGATAACTTGGAAAATACTCGCTGAAACAGATGTTCGGGCTTTCTTGGAAAATGTAAGAATTCCAACTTTGATTCTTCATGGAGAGAATGATCTAATGTCCATGGAGGACGTTGAATATATGAACAAAAGCATCGTTGGCTCAAAATTATACGTATTCAAAGACGCTTCTCTTGTATCCGTAACAAAGCCGGACAAATTCAACAGGGTTCTTGAAAAATTCCTGACCACAGGTCAGGTTCCTAATCATTGAGCGAAAGTCAACGATTTTTTGCCTTATTCAAAAGCAAAGAATTGGAGAAGAGGCTATATTTTGCTGGTGAGTTTGACATATCTGTTTACTGCGCTAGCGATTATGTATCCGAGAGGAATAGTGTAGAGGGCTACTATTAGGTCATATAACGCAATTAATGGAAGTATTGTTATTATCACGGCATACTGGATTAACAATGATGCTACGATGTAGAGGTAAGGTAGCATTATTGCCAATCTAGAGATTATTCCTAATGCTGTGGAAGAAAAAACTATTTTGCGTCGGGAAATTGGCTTTGCTCCGGAATTTTTTTTGTCTAAGAACTTGTAAGCTGCATAGACGCCTATCAGAGTGCTCAATATTGCTACTAGATTAGCAAGGGGTTCGTTGAAGGCATTGCCAGGTGAAATAGTTAGTAAAACAAGTGTATTTAGGATGGCCACGACAACAGCTGATTTTATGCCCAATAAAAAGAAAGCAGCAACAACTGCTATTTCCCAAAGTTGAAACCATAAAGTCGGCACAAAAGAAGGAATAGCTATTCCTGAGAACCTAGGGTTCAAAACAACCGTTACGGCTGCAAAAGCTATTGTTAACGCAATTGCCTTTGTATTCAAGAATGCCCCTTTTCATATTATTGCCCAATTCTATATTAAAGAATTTCAAATGTCTGACAAGTTAATGCCGCGGAAAAACCTCTTGTCAATTGAAAACGTATAGATTTGCTTTATTGTAGCTTTCTTTCAGCTTCTCGGAGAAAAATCAGTATAATACCTAGCTAACACAGACTCGGGAACTCTTCCACAAAACGTGTCAATACAAGTCTCAGAAACAACTAAACGACTAATCTCTTCACTGCGTTGTAAGATAAAATGAATTAGGAATCTCTGAAAAGGTTCTGAGGCTTTTAGTGCATCAATGGTATGTCTACAAGTGAGTGAGGTTCCTGAGTGAGTTTCAGTTACTTGATGACTTCATCGACTGCTAATTAAGACTGAAATTGTTTCTCTTCTGTTTTTTCTATAGGTTTTGGAAGTGTTTTCTGTTTGTGTGTGTGACTATTAGTATATTATATGATAATAATGGGTCCGTTTTCCAGAAATCTAGAAACGCATACGGAACAGCAGTTATTTTCAATCCAGAGAAACAACCAGAGCAAATAGAAAAGAACTGCCTTACCTACCACCTATTCATTCAGCCACCTTTATCCTTAAGTTGCCGCCTAACATCTTTGATAAATTCAAGAACGACTTCATCTGGCTGATCCAAAATCAGCTTCTGAAAGTTCTCAACACCCGCAATCTTAGCCTCCAACTTGCCCTTCTCTTCCTGCCACATCTTCACGCTCTCACCAATCTTCACAACTTGCTCTTCAATAAGCTGAGCAGAAGCTAATTTCTCATTTAACTCAACCACCCGCTGTTTGAATTCCCTTCTAATCTTCAAGTTCTCGCTGGTAACCGCCTGCGACATAACCTTTTGCTGCTCCAACTCCTCAGCAAGCTTCGCCACCGCAGAACTCAACTTCTCTATCTGCTGACCCTCAATTTCCGGAGATTGATTTATCACAAGGAACTTTTTCAACTGAATAAACTTCTCCCTAAGCTTAACCGTTGTTAAGTATGTGTCGTCACTTCGAGCAATAGCTTTCCCACACAACTTTTTGCCTGCAGTCAATCCGATACCTGAATCTATTGAGGCGCTGAGAAACATTTTGCGAAAACAATGAAAAGTCAAACTCTTCCCGTTCAAATCGATTTGCGCTTTCTGCGCCAAGCGTTTTAGCATCTTGCTTACTGCTTCATCTGAAATATGGCTCTTCCCGTTGCTTGCGAACAAGTAATCGTTATTTTTCTTTTTTAGGGTGGGCAGGTATGTTTGTAGTTGGTTTACGGTTTCTTGGCTGAGAAAGCAGTGAGCTGGGATTTTCTCTTTGTGTGTTAGCAGTGTAAACGCTATCGGGGGGTCTTTGTCTAAAGGTGGCAAATCAGCTTTTTTTATTGATAGGAAATCAGAGATTCTCAGTCCAGTGTCAACAGCCAAAGACAAGACCATGCGTTCTTTCAAGTTTGCTACTTCAAACATTTTCCTTATATGTTCAATCGTCAGGGGAAAGTTTTTGGTTGTTTTAACCGTCTGAGAGACTTTGCTACCTGACCGCATTGTGACTGGCATTTGGTAGTATCTGAACAGTTGGCGAATGCCGAGCGTCATGTTCCTAGCCGAGTTTATGCTATAGCCTATTTCAATCAGATGGCTGTGGAATTTCTCTATTTCTTTCTCAAATCTTGCAGCCCTGTTCCTGTATTCAACAAAGTTTTCTCCTGGCTTTTGAGTTAGGTCGTGCTGTCTCATCGCAAGGATTTCTTCTGCGGGTTTGCCGAACCATTCTACAAACTTGTTTAGGCCGAAACGGTAGCCTTTTCTTGTTCTCGGGTTGCTTATTGAGTTCAAGAACTCTTGAACTGACATTTCCAATTACACCACACTCCATTTTGTTTTGTGTGGTATATCAATTTATGCACAAAACCAACTTAATTTCGGGTCTGCACCCGTACAATCCCCCTTTTTTCATTAGAAAAGTGTTTAGTTAAGCGCACGCGACATAGAG
>CAZJQR010000118.1:0-6298 GCA_964548345.1 uncultured Candidatus Bathyarchaeia archaeon
ACCCGCGCCCTTTGGCCGGCAAACCCAGCAATACACATAACTGTTCCTTCATTAACCTTTCGCTTTTAATGTGCGTTTACGGGTTGGGTTTCAATGTTTTCGATGGTGTTTCAACGGTTAATGCTGGGCGATGACAACGCATATATTTTTATTGTCGGCAGTTAACTTTATGCCTCATATCTAGGGTGGGGCTGTAGTCTAGACAGGTATGACGACGGGCTCCAGAAAGCAAGCACGGGTTTGCTGACCGCAAGGGATGACGAAGTTCTGGAGCGGTCTTAGAGAAACCCGTAGGGACAGACAAGCGCTGTTTCCGGGTAAAGGTCGTCGGTTCAAATCCGGCCAGCCCCACCAATCATGTTTTTGTTCTGAAACAATTTGATTTCGCGCTTAACTCAGAAAAAATGTGTATTCTGGATTCATATGTTTTTTATTTATTATCCGCTAAAAAGGAGTAAGTGTGGGCGCTGGAGAATCCTGCTCAAAGAATTCCGTTCCGATTTGATTCTCTCCCCTTCTCCCTTTCTCCTTTAATTGGAGCAGGACTCCTCCGCCTCCCCTCCCCCCGATATCTTTTCACTTTAACTGCACTCTGTGCAGCGTGGGTTGGTAGTTTCTTCGCTGATTGTTTAAGCGTTTCAGATGAATGCAGTGTGGAGTTTGCGAGCCCTGAACTTTCCCCAGAAAAAAGGTCATTCAAACCCCACTTACCCTTTGCGTCCCTTTCTAATGTCTGTGTGGAAAGCAGGATAGCGCAAACTCTCTCTTTTTTTGTCGTGAACGCTGGCTGTGAAGCAATTTTCGGCGCAGAACTTTTAGGTGTTAAACTCCATAATGCTTTATATGACGAAACAACTGTTGCACAACAAGCTAGCAAAATATTATGATAGGGTTTATTCTTTCAAGGATTATTTAGATGAGGCTGTTCGATTACAGAATCTAATCATAAAATATTCGGAGTCGGGAGGAAACACCCTTCTCGATGTCGCTTGCGGCACAGGGCTTCATCTTAAACATTTGAAAGATGACTTTTCATGCACCGGCGTTGACGTCAGCAAGAGCATGCTCAAAATTGCGAGAAAGAACGCGAAGGGTGTTACCTTCAAAGAGGCAGACATGAAAACGCTGCGGCTTGGGAAACAATTCGACGTGGTCATGTGTTTGCTCAGCTCAATCGGCTATGTAAAAACAGCTGCAAGCCTAGAGAAAACCATTCAGAACTTTTCTAAGCACCTCAAGAAAGGCGGCTTGGCACTGATCGAGCCGTCACATGCAAAATCGCTCTATGTAAGTGGCGAACCACGCGTTACTACTTACGACGGGAAAGACGCCAAAATCGCGAGAATAAACTACACGAACCTCAGACAGGCTACAGCGGTTCTGAACATGCACATTCTGATTACTGAAAGAGGAAAAGACGCCAAATACTTCGTAGATAAGCATGAACTGGGCCTTTTCGGAATCAACAACACGCTTAGAATCATGAAGACTGCGGATTTAAAGTCGAAGTATCTCAAGAACGGCTTGATGCTTGGAAGAGAGTTATTCGTAGGAATCAAGAAATAAGGCGCAAGTGAAAGCCAGCTTGACTGTTGCGGCGTAAGTAAATAGAAAAATGAGTTAGGGCTGGTTCGAAAGACCTATGCCTCTATGAAACGCTCGTAGAGCACTGCAGCGTAACATTCAGTTTCTTCATCTACTAGATGGGCTGTGCCATCTGGACAGTAGACTTTTCCGCCCTTGCCGACTTTGCGGTAGCGGGTGCTGCAAACTTTCATTTGGGAGCAACCATCACAATCTCGTGATAGCATCTTTTTCTTTTCACCTCTATGTTTTCAGAGTATATAGACACACGGTTTCTTTTAGGTGTATTCTTCATAATCTATATAGCCCCCTATAGAAAAAATGATGTAACGCGGCTAGTAGTCTTCCCATTTGTTTTGACATTTTCGACAGCGATACGTGTAATGGCTCGTCACAGTTGTGGGACCGCCGCGATACGAAGTTGGTGAGGTAACCCATTCTTTGGGAATTTTCTCGACCTCTCGTGACCCGCAAACTGGGCATTCTGGTTTCTTGTAAAAAGAACGAATAATGTACGCCAAAAGGAAAGCGGCACCGAAAATTAACGCGCCCCAAGCAATCCAATCCAGCAAGTGCGTTTCCTCTGAAACGAACGAGGGTTATTGCGTTTAAATAAACCTTTTTTGTAAACTGCTTGCCTAGGAGGCTCCGCATAATTTCCAATATCAAAGTAGCTGAAAACAAAAAGAAGAGGAAAATTACGGTGTAAGCTGGTTTACTTGATTTTTATGTCTTTGGAAGACTGCCATAGTCCGTGGATGTTGCACATTGAGACTGCGATGAGAGTTCCTGACTTAGCCGTTTTCATCCAAATTGCCGCTGCGTGGTGAGTGTACACGAAACTCGTGTTTGGACCCTGCACTGAAGCACCGTGCGCGTTGAACTCGTAGCGTCCTATCTGATAGGGAAATTTTTCTCCTTCAGGAAGGAAAAACAGCGACATCCAACTTATGTGGTGCTCGGTGGTGTTCGGGTGTGCAACTTCTTTGCCTATGGTAACTTTGACTTCAAAAAGTTCGTCAGCCGTGACCGCGCCCGCACATTCGATGACGGGAACATGTTTCTCCATCTTCCAATCTGCTTCTTGAACTAATTCTCCGATTTTCTTCAAAAAAAGTCATCTCCTATAACATTGAAAGAAGGGCAATTAATATGGATTTCGACTTCAGGCTTCACCCATAGAGGGTTTAAACTCAAAATTCTGCGCCTGTATTGTACATAGCTTTTTTATTAGTTGAATGCCTGTTAACAATCGCGCGCGCACACACTGTAACTATTGGAAAGGAGAGTTTAGAATCGTTGAAACAGTTTGTTGTTACCACGTCTGCGGGTAAACGCTTAATCGCCAAGGCGTTAGCGTCGGACGAGACCGTGTTAAACGCGTTAAAGCTGGGAACAGTCGTTATAGTCGCCGGCACCACAAATGGGTACGTAGCTGAAGAAATCCTTAAAGCAATCAAGGCTTCCGACAGCTTTTCCAGAAAACACTTTTTCCGCGGCATCACACTGCCGCCTAGCAAAGCCGTTACGTCTGAAGGGCGATTATCTGACGAAAGCGAGTTCCCTAGTGACGTGATAATAACGCAGAACGTGTGGCAAAAAGGCAAAACAATATTCGATGTGGTATACGACCTCAAAGAGGGAGATGTCATCATAAAAGGCGCAAACGCCTTGGATTTGCAACGGAAACAGGCGGCTCTTCTCATAGGGCACCCCAAAGCCGAAACAATAGGCGTAGCGCTACAGGCGGTTTTAGGACGAAGAGTGAGACTGATAATAGCAGCGGGATTGGAGAAGCGCGTTTGCGGAGACTTGTGCTGCTTGGCGGAGAAAGTGAACATGCCGGGCGCAAAAGGCTATCGCTTACTTCCAACTCCAGGCCAAGTATTAACTGAAATTGAAGCTATAAAGCTCTTAACTGGAGCCACAGCTGAAATCATAGCGGCTGGTGGCGTCTGCGGGGCAGAAGGCAGTTGCTGGCTTGCCGTCAGCGGAACGAAAGCTCAAGAAGAAGCTGCAGGGAAGCTTTTGGCTTCAGTTGCTGCCGAGCCCCCAGTTACTCTTTGAAAGGCAAGAATTTGGATCGCCTTTCTTTTTTTAACCTTTACGCGGCTCAAATGGAACGAATTAACGTGGGTGTGGGGAGACTGATGCCGTGTTTTTCACATGTGTCAAAAACTCTGCGCCACATAGCCGCATCTAATCGTGGAAGTTGTTTCACGTCGTTCAAGAAAACATAGAGTGTATATTCAGGTGAATAGTTGGATATTGCTGTCATCCAAACGTAAGGCTTAGGCTCTTTTAGAAATCCATCCAAGTTCGCAGCCTCCAGCAGCGCGGTTTCTACCTGCTGAAAATTTACTTGGAACCCAGGTGTTATGGTATAGTGTCTTCGAATAACACGCGCCTTCCCGTAGTTAGCTATTTGACCCTTCAGCATCTCTTGGTTCGGAACCGAAACCGAGACGTTGTCCAACGTCAACATCTTTGTATAGATCAACTCGACGGCGGTAACGTCCGCAAACTCGCCATTGAAGAAAATACGGTCACCTACTTTGAATGGTTTGCTTGGTTTGCTCACCATCACAATCAAGCCTGCAAACGCGTTACCTATCGTGTTTATAGCTGCAAAACCGGTTACTGCACCGCCGTATAGAGCTAGGGCGTGAGCTACAACAATAAAAGATATGTTCCAAATGAAGAGAACAGTCGCCAAAAGCAACCCGCCTGTTAACCACTTTGCAATTCTGAGTATCGTCAATCCAGTATACGTGGGCAAGTTGTGGGCGGATTGAAAATGTTTAATCTGTCTTGCCAGCAAACGATATATTATATAAGAAGCTACGACCGCAACTGCCGTGTATACGAGTTGCAGATAGTTTGCCTGAAGCGCGCGCTAATCGCTGAAAACTCCGAACGTTTCCAAGAAAGACACCTGCTAAACACTACAACCTTCTTTCCTTGTAAATATAATTTTTTTGGGAAAAAGATCTCTTTGAATCAGCAATGCTCCATTATTTGCCTAAAAGAAGTTAATGCTTTTTTCTTTGACCTCAACACTATCAGAAATCGACACTGGTTTATGGGTACCGAAAATCTTTTTTTATGCACCCTGATAATTTCTTATAGGCGATTCTTTGCGGTTTTCTACCCTCATCAAATATTTTGAAAAACTAGAAAATCCTGAAGTTGAAGATAAACTGAAAAAAATTGATGACGTAGGAACAACTTCAAAAAGAAGAACAAGCAGATGAATTGTTAAATGAAGAATTTGCTCGTGACCAAAATTCTGAACAATATTGCAGATATCTTGGAAATGCAAAATGTAGAATTCAAACCACGCGCCTACCGTAAAGCCGCGCGCACTGTGGAGTCGCTTTCGAAGCCGATAGAGGAGGTTTACGAGGAAAAAAAGCTGAAGGAGCTTTCGGGAGTGGGTGAAAGCATTGCGGCAAAAATCGCGGAGATAATTGAGACGGGAACATCTCAGTATCTTGAGAACTTGAAGAAGCAGATGCCTGCGGACATTGAGGCTTTAATTTCCATAGAGGGGATGGGATCGAAAAGCGTGAAGAAACTTTACGAGACATTGAAGATAAAGACGTTGGATGATTTGGCACGTGCTGCTGAGCAGCATGAAATTCGGGAAATCAAAGGGTTCGGTCCCAAAACCGAGAAGAACATACTGGAGCATTTGGAGCTAGCTAGACGCGGCAAAGAGCGAATTCTGCTGGGTTTTGCTTTGCCCATCGCTGAAGAGATTAAAGAACGGTTGAAAAAAGAGAGGGCAGTCAGTCAAATTGAGGTTACGGGTTCGCTTAGAAGAATGAATGAAACAATCGGTGACATAGACATACTCGTCACTTCAGCGAAACCTGAAAAGACGGCAGACTTTTTTGCGGCGATGGATGATGTGCGTGAGGTTCTTGGGAAAGGCGTCACGAAATGTTCGGTAATCTTGAAGAGTAATATCCGTGTTGACCTGCGTATTGTAGAGGCGAAGTCGTTTGGTTCCGCGTTGATGTACTTCACCGGCTCCAAGGACCACAACATCAAACTGCGCAAGGTAGCAATCAGCAAATCGTGCAAGCTTAACGAGTACGGCTTGTTTAAGAAAGACAAGCAGATAGCTGGCGAAACTGAAGAAGAAGTGTACCGTAAACTAGGGATGGAGTGGATAGCGCCAGAGCTTAGAGAGAACCGAGATGAAATTGAAGCGGCTCAGAGGCATAAGTTGCCTAAACTCGTAGAGTACAACGCAATCAAAGGCGATTTACAGGTGCACACCAAATGGACTGACGGGGAAAATACTGTAGAGGAGATGGCTGAAGCAGCCAAAGCCTTAGGTTACAGTTACATCTGCATCACTGACCACTACAGCAAAATGGTAATCGCCGGCGGTTTGAACGAGAAACAAATCAGGAAAGAAATGAAGAAAATAGAAAAAGTCAACGAGAAGCTTGAAGGCATAGAGGTTTTGAAAGGCGCTGAAGTTGACATAGATTCAGATGGCGCGTTGCAGGCTAAGGAAAGCGTGCTGAAAGACTTGGATGTTGTGGTAGCAAGCGTGCACTCCAATTTTAACCAAACGAAACAGAAGATGACAGAAAGGCTGGCAGCTGCGATGGAAAGTGGCTACGTCAACATTCTGGGGCACCCCACTGGCAGAAAAATTAGAACCAAGAAGTCTTTTCCAGTGGATATGGCGGAGCTT
>CAZJQR010000119.1:0-6265 GCA_964548345.1 uncultured Candidatus Bathyarchaeia archaeon
TGAAACCTACCGAGGATTATGAACGCTACGGTAAAGTACCCAACGTGGTCTTCAGTTGCGGAAACGTTAAGGTTGACGGCGAAGTTCTGATCTACTACGGAGGAGCAGATAGCGTTTTATGTGTTGCAGCTTACGAACTCAATGAACTAATACCCAGAAAATAAAATATGCACCTTAGGGGAACCATTTCTTCGCGCTAACTGGATTTGAGTTTAATACCACAATCTGCTTCCTCCGTTTATTACACAGCATATATGTGGACTTGACCCTAATAATAGTCAAAAACCCTCGTCTCCGCCACTAATTAGAGTTAGACACTGCAAATTATACTTTTCACAAAAGTTAAGGACTCCATGAAAATTAGGATCATAAATTCGTCGACATTCGTGTGTTTATAATGCGGAATAAAAAAGGGGGTGTTTTTGCGGGAGATTTCGCCAGTAATTTGTACATTTTTAAGAAGGTTTCGACCGAAAACACGGGGTATCGAGTTAAAAAGTCCAGTTGAGAAGCACCTGCTGTAGTCTGCTTCTTTAAAGAATGTTTAACGGCGACGTTTTTTAAAGTATACAAGCAGACCCATGTCTATAAGCAGCTCAAACTTTAGCCAAGTTTCCTTGCCAAACCAATATATTTGGATCCTAATAGAAATTGGCATGCAGAAACTATAGGGGGTATCCGTATTGGCGTTTTCCGCAGCCAAAAGCATGTGGAAAACACCGTTCTGCAGGATTCTATGCAGCTTAGTATATATAAGGGGGCTATAGTCTTTTCCGAGCATTAGTTCAGGACGCTTTTAAAACGCAACAACCATGCCCAACAGAACCCTATGCTTTGGGAAAAAGTTATAGAGCAGACAGACATTAAGCCTTCAAACAAGAGGTTTAAGACTTGCCCGAAATCCGTGTAGCACTCGTAGGCGTTGGCAACAGCGCATCCGCCCTAATCCAAGGAACCCAATACTACAAAGACGCAAAAGAAAACACTACCGTGTCAGGGCTCATGCACGTTAACTTCGGCGGATACCACATAAACGACATAAAATTCGTAGCCGCCTTCGAAGTGAACAAAGACAAAATCGGAAAAGACCTCTCCCAAGCCATATTCACCAAGCCAAACTGCGTCGTCAAAATCGCAGACGTCCCCAACCTAAACGTCAAAGTCTCATCAGCACCCATCATGGACGGCGTGGCACCACACATGCGAAAAGTCTTCAACATACACGACGAAAAAACACAAGGCAGCACAGACGTCGTAAAAGTCCTAAAAGACACAAACACTCAAATCCTCGTAAACTACCTGCCAGTCGGAAGCCACGAAGCCGCACGCTTCTACGCGCAAGCCGCCATGGATGCTGGATGCGCATTCGTAAACTGCATGCCCGAATTCATCGGCTCAAACGCTGAATGGGCTAAAAAATTCGAGGAAGCCGGCTTACCCGTGCTCGGGGACGACATCAAAAGCCAAGTGGGCGCCACAATTCTACACAGGAACCTTGTACGTCTCTGCCTGGACAGGGGCGTGATTGTGGACGAAACTTACCAGCTGAACCTTGGCGGAGACACCGACTTTCTAAACATGACCGTGGAAGAACGGTTGAAAACGAAGCGAATCAGCAAGACCGAAGCCGTCACAAGCCTCGTTCCATACGAACTACCCACAAGAATCGGACCCTCAGACTACGTTCCCTTCCTGAACAACAAGAAAATATGCTACATAACCTTGAAGGGCAGGAAATTCGGCGACCGACCCATAACCATAAACGTCAAGCTCGAGGTGGAAGACTCTCCTAACAGCGCTGGCGTGGTCATCGACCTGATAAGAGCCGCAAAAATAGCTTTAGACCGCAAAATCAAAGGCGCGTTGCTGAGCATGCCCGCATACGCTTTTAAGCACCCGCCGATTCAGGTGCCTGACCCTGTGGCGCGTCAGTGGACTGAAGACTGGATTGCGGGCAAAAGAGAACGCTAAACCGTGCTGAACGGCACCTGCGACCTAAAAGGGCTTCATGAAAACTTTTAAGGGTAGAAGCTCTGATTACTCACAATTTAAAGGTGCGTATGTATGGTGAAGGTAGAAAATTACGAAGTGCCTGAAGGCCTATACTATTCTAAAGATTTTGCTTGGATAAAAATTGAAGGAGACAAGGTCCGCATAGGCATTACGGACTACGCTCAGAAGCAACTGCGCGAGATAGTCTACGCGGAACTGCCAGAGCCAGGAACAGAGGTACAACAGAACGAGCCTTACGGTACGCTCGAGTCGGTGAAAGCCGTTTCCGACTTGGTCGCCGCCGTAAGCGGTACCGTGGAGGAAGTCAACGCGGAAGTTGCGTCAAAACCAGAAATCCTGAATGAAGACCCCTACGTGAAAGGCTGGCTTCTTCTCGTGAAGCCTGCGAACCTGCAAGTAGAACTGACTAACTTGATGGATTTTGATAAGGCAGTTGAGTGGCACAAGAACCAAGGAAAATGAAGGAAAAACCGATGGCTAGGCGCATAGTCATTATTGGAGCTAACGCTTCAGGTGTGGAAGCCGCATCCGCCGCGCGAAAAAAAGACCGCACGGCTGAAATCACCCTGATAACACAGGAGAAAAACGCAGGGTATTCCCGATGTGGTTTACCCTTCGTAATAGGTGGGCAAATACCGAACTTCAAGAATTTGATTGTTTACCCGCCTGCTTACTTCCAGATGTTGAAGTTGAATTTGAAGACTGAGACGAAAGCCACAGCCATTGACACTAAAGAAAAAGTCGTCACTGCCGTTGGCAAAGCAGCCGCCCCAGCATCGCTACACTACGACAGCCTAGTGCTCGCCACAGGCGCAGACGCCTTTCTGCCCCCAATTAAGGGTCATGAAAAGCAGCGGATACTCAGCCTTCGCAATCTGGAGGACGGAGAAGCAATTCTGCAAGCGGTCCAGAACGGCGCTAAATCGGCAGTAATCATGGGCGCTGGCTTGATTGGGCTGGAAACAGGCGTGGCTTTGATCGAACGCGGCTTAAAAGTAACCGTAGTCGAGATGCTGCCGCAGATTCTGCCTGCCATGCTTGACGCGGACATGGCGAAGATGGTTCAGCAGCACCTACAGGAAAAGGGCATGTGCATTCTCACGGAGAAACGCGTAGAAGAGTTTCTCGGCGACGACAAAGTGACATCGATTATGGCTGGCGGCGAAAAGATAGAAGCTGACCTGTTCATCAGCGCTTTCGGAGTCCGCGCCAACACCAAGCTGGCGGCTGAATCTGGAATAGCACTAGGTGAAACCCGCGCCATAAAAACCAATGGCAGAATGGAAACCGACGTGAAAGACGTTTACGCGGTTGGTGACTGCGCAGAAGCGCCAAACATACTTACGCACAAGCCAACATGCGCACAGTTAGGAACCATAGCAGTGCGGCAAGGCAAAGTGGCAGGCACTAACGCTGGAGGAGGTTACGCCCTGTTTTCAGGCGTGTTAGCTTCGGCGGTCACGCGACTGTTCGACACCGAAGCCGGAGTGACAGGGCTGACAGAAGCAGCAGCGCAAAGAGCCAGAATCGAAGTGGTCACTGCCGCCATAAGCTCGAAGACAAAGGCTGATTACTACCCCAATGCATTGTCCATAAAAGTCAAACTCGTCGTCGAAAAAGAATCACAGCGAATCGTGGGCGCGCAGATAATCGGCGGCGAAGAAGTCACGCAGCGCATAAACGCCATATCCTTCGGCATCCAAAAGGGCATGACGGTGCGCGAGTTGGCTAAAGCTGACACGGCTTACGCGCCGCCACTGTGCGAAACGTGGGAGCCAATGGTCTTAGCGGCTGAAATGGTTCTTATGAAACTCCGCTGAACTCAGTGCCTCTCTCTTGCTTTTTCCCATTCTGGTTCTGCACGTATTGTTGAAAGCATGTTGGGCAAGGTAAAAATGTAAACTGATTGTTGCGTTACGATTTTTCTAATTCATAAATCTCTTTAAGCACAATAAGCATACGTTATTGAAAGGTTTGACCGCGCCTTGTCGCTTCAGGAAATCTCTGATTGGTTGAGGGATTTTGCGCTTCAGTATGGATATTTAGGCATTTTCCTCATAAGCCTGATAGGCGCCATGTCAATTTTCGTTCCGATTCCCTACACCATAGTCATATTCATTCTTGGTGGTCTCCAGGCGTTTGACCCGTTCTTGATTGCGGTTGCGGCTGGTTTAGGCTCGGCAATAGGAGAATTCTCAGGCTATCTGCTCGGTGTGGGAGGCAGAAAAGTCATCGGCGACAGATACAAGAAAAAAATGGATTTCATAACGAAACTCTTCAAAAAATATGGGTCAATAGCGATTTTCATTTTTGCTCTCACGCCTCTGCCTGATGATTTATTGTTTATTCCGTTGGGTGTTATGCGCTACAGCTTGCTTCGCGCTTTTATTCCAGCGGTGTTGGGTAAATTCTTTTCAAACCTCATAATAGCGTACAGTGGCCGCTTATCGTTGGACATTGTTAAAAACATCTTCGGCGTGGAAGGCGAAGGAACCTCCTTGCTAGTTGGAACAATAATCGGGATAGTTCTGCTGGTGATCGTTCTTATTATAATGTTCAAGTTCGATTGGGAAAAACACTTTGCCAAGTACGTTGAAGAGCCGAAAGACAAAAGTGAAAACTCTGAAGACGTAACGGTCACGAAAAAAGAGGATTAACTTTAAATCTGTTTTTGCTTCTATTTCGTTCTGTTGTTTCGTTGAGAATTTTAGAAGTCGTGACTTTGTTATAGAGCAGCGTGTGAAAATTTTGGGTTTTGTCGGGAGCCTGCGCAAAGATTCGTACAACAAGGCTTTGATGCGTGCCGCAGTGGAGTTTGTGCCAGACGACGCCGACATAGAGATTTTTGACCTCGAAGGGATTCCGCCGTTTAATCAGGATTTGGAAATGCAGTCTCCGCAATCGGTGCGGGACTTCAAGGCGAAAATCCGCGGTGCAGACGCGCTTTTGATCGCCTCTCCAGAATCAACAATTATTCGGTGCCTGGCGTTTTGAAGAACGCGGTTGATTGGGCTTCGAGGCCGCACGGCGACAACGCGTTTGAAGGCAAACCCGTCGCCATCATGAGCGCCTCTATTGGTCATTTGGGTGGTGCTCGCGCTCAGTATCATCTGCGGCAGTCTTTTGTTTTTCTTGATATGCATCCAGTTAACCGTCCAGAGGTTATAATGCCTTTTGCGGAGGATAATGTTGACGCGGAGGGGAACGTGACTAATGAGCAAACGAAGGAGCTGATACGGAAATTGCTTGAAGCGCTGGTGCAGTGAACTAGGCAGCTCAAGGATAAACCGCGGTGAATTCCCCGCGTCTTGGCATTAACTTTAAAACTGTTGGTTGCCACTTTACGGGTGGGCGCGTGAAACTTGAGGGTAATCGCTGACCTGCATCTCACCAAGTTAACGCTTAAAAGTTACTGGCGAATACACCATTAAGACGATTTATAGCAATCATGCGCAAAACTCTGGAAGGTGATCAGTTATGCCAAAATGTCCGAATTGCACAGCGCACATGCAAGGACCCAATAAAGAATGGAAGTTTGGGCGATTCAGAGTCAAGATGTACAAATGCACTAAATGTGGAAATCAATTTAGAGAATATTTCAAGGAAAGCACACTTCAATTTGTGTTGAGCGCACACAACGGCGGTTTAGGAAAGATAAGAGCGACAAAAGAAACCAAGGACAGACATAAAACCCATCAATGACTCTTCCCTCTCGCGTGAGCTATTGTTTGTGTTTTGGAGGTTGAAGTCCTATTTGGCTATCTCGGCGTTTGCGGTCATAGCACTTATTTTTGTGATCTTTATTTTGGCATGGTCTCCAGGCTTTGCCCCAGCAACACGTACTACGAGACCTTGGATTCTGGTTATGCCTTCTCCTTGAGGACTCGTTTCGGTTATTTCAACTTCATATTCTTTCCCCATCTCAACCGGGCAGCGCTTGAAGCCTTTACCATGGCCACGTCTTCCCTCATAACTGCCACCTTGTCTTCTACCATAACTCAAATATTCTGTTCCTCCTTCTGAATTTATGATGATAATGCGCGTTTTAAGGTTTAAGCGCTCCGCGTGCTTATGCAATTTCTCGTGTAGATTTTAGCGCGATCTGATTAGTCTTCTTTGTATTCGTTTTCAGCGAGTTGAACTGAAACGGTGTCTTTATGGGTGGGGCGTTTTCTCTTTTCAGGCTTCATCTCTCTTCCTTGCATGAACGCGTTTTCGGCAGCAGTAATTCCATCTGCTTTCAACATTTCTC
>CAZJQR010000120.1:0-6219 GCA_964548345.1 uncultured Candidatus Bathyarchaeia archaeon
CAGCGTTTCTGCACGTGTTTGCGCCTTGTCCGCGTGGTTGGCGGAGTGACCCAGCAAAATCGATGGAGTACTCGAAGTTGGCTGTTGAAACCTGCGTTTTTCCGGTTTGGGAGTCCGTTAACGGTCAATGCCAACTGTCAACGCCGAGTACGCTCGTTGCGCTTGCACCGCAGAAAAAGAAGCCAGTAAGTGACTATTTGCAGGGGCAAGGCAGGTTTAGACACATGTTTAAGCCGCAGAACAAGATGCTGTTGGAAGAGGTTCAACGCGTAACGGATGAGCGTTGGAAACGCGTGCTTAAGAAGTGCGGTGAAACATCAAAAACGGCTTAAGCGCCGTAAACTTTTACTTTTTTTGGTTTTGATTCTCTTGTGTGAGCAAATTGGTAACGTCTAGTTCTTCTAAGTTACGTATGGTTAATTTAAATGACGGATTGGAAAACTTTTTTTGGGATTTTGTGAATCGGGACCCGTTGGATTTTTACTTTTTCATTTTTGACCGGAAGTTCAAGCGGGAGCAAACCCAGATTTTCATGGCTTTGGACGAAACTGATTTGGTTGCTGGGCTGATGGTGGTTTACAACGGCTGCATTGTTCAGGTGCGGGGTTCACGGGAAGCAGTGTGGTTGCTGCTTGAGCGCTTGGATGTTGAAGAAGCCGGGGTGCAGGTTCCTTTGAACTGCAAAGATGTTGTTGTGGACAGGTTTCCTGTTTTTGAGCATAAAACAACGCCGATACTTCTGTTTCTTAAGAGGGGTGAAGAAAACGTCAAGGTAACGATTACGCCGGAAAAACTGTGCGCTGACGATGCGGATGAAATTGCTAAGATTATGCATGAGGCTTATCCTGAGTTTTGGAGCGTTATCACCGCTGAAGGAATAATGGAAACGTTTGCGGAGGCGTTTTGGGTTGGTATCAGGCGTGAGGGGAAGCTTGCTGCGTTTGGCAAGGCTGTTTCTACACCTCCTGTGAGCTATGTAGCGCAGATTGCGACGCTTGAGGATTACAGGAACAGGGGTTACGCGACATCCATTCTATCGGCATTGTTAAAAGAGCTTTTAGCGTCTTCTTCAACCGCGTTTATCTACGTGTTAAGCGACAACACAACTGCAATGCATGTGTATTCGAAGGTTGGGTTTAAACCTTACAAACGATACTTCTACGTGAAAACTTGACGGGTTAAGTTAAACGGGAGACTAGCGCGTGGAAAAACTTATACCCCTTTATATATAGCTTGAACTTTAAGGTAGAACCTGGGCTATTGGGTGCTTGGTTTGGTATTGGCTTAGAGGTTGGTGAGCGTGGCGGATAAGCAGAGTGGTGTTTTGTTTGCGGTTTCGGGTAGTTTGATGTTCGGGTTGAGCCCTGTTTTTGTGCGGTTGGTTCTTGACTTTGTGAACGTTGCGACCATGAATGTTTTGTTTACGGTCTTTGCGAGCCTGTGCTTTGTGGTCGCGTTCGTCGCTTTCCGTAAAGCAGTGTATTTCCGGAGCGTTTTTGGCAATTGGCGCGGGGTGGGTTTGATGAGTCTGTTTTCCGCTGTAGGTTCCCTGCTGTATACTTATGGCATTTCCCTGTACGGGCCTGTGAACGCTACTTTCCTCGTTCAGTTTACGGCGGTTTTCACCATATTGTTCGGTGTATTGTTCTTTAAGGAGAGGTTTACGCGGTTGGAGGGCGCTGGGATTTTGGTGGCTATAGTCGGCGTTTTCGTTTTGGCGTACGGAAACTTATCGTTGGAAATCGTGGGCACTCTGGTTCTGTTGGGTGCAGCCCTGTTTTTTGCGTCGGCGAATTCGCTTTCAAAAGCTTATGTGAAGAACGTGAATCCTGTAGCTTTGGCTGGCGGAAACGCCATGTTCGTATTGTTGTTCATCTTTGCCTTTGCGGTTTTGTCGGGCACGCTGGAGACAGCTTTTCCTTCAGTGACGCTTGTTTACGCGTTTTTGGGGGCGGTCACAGGTGTTGTTTTGAGTTTCGTCTTGTTTTTCAAAGCGTTGGAAGTCTATGCGGTGTCCAAGACCGCGACCATACGCACGATTGAGCCATTCTTGACTGCGATCTTCTCTTTTGCCATATTGGCTTTGATACCTACAGCTAATCAGCTTGTGGGCGGGGTCTTGATCGTAATAGGCATTGCCACGCTAAGCCTAACCAAAGAAAAATGAACCTTGACTGGTTCAAGGCTTTCTACATAAATATGCAAACATCAGCGCGCGCTAGTGAGAAGAACATGCCCAGCAAATGCAAGTGCCCACGTTGCGGAACACCGCTAATTCTAAAAGGAGGCAGAAAAAGCGAAGCTAAAGCGAAACTGCTGCTAACCATGCAAGCTGAACGAACCTACATCTGCCCAAAATGCGGCTACCAACACCAAAGCCTCACGATAATCAGAGCAGTCTATAACCCTCTTTTATATAGTTTAAATAGCGGGTTTGGCTGGTTTTCAACATAGTTTGAGCGCGCGTGTAGAACCGCCATCGCGTTCCTTTCTAAGATATTTTTCTATTTCTTTTTCTGCGTTGTCCGCCTTGATGAATATTGGCACGTTCTCTATCCCCGTGGCAATATAGCTGGACAGCAACCACTCGCCTGGCGCAAACTCCAAGGTCTTCTCTAAAATGCCCTTGTCAATCATGAAGGTGTCGCTTATGAGCAGGCGGTCGTAAGGTCTCGGAAGCGTACCCACAAAGTACGTGTGAAGCTGCTGCAGCGCGTTCGTGTTCAAATTAGCGATACGCTGCGTAGAGACGCAGACGCCTAACCCGTACTTTCTCCCTTGCCTGAGCAGCGTTTCCACTTGGCGGCTGCACTTCTTATCTATGCCGCCCGAATCGCCCGTGGCTGGGATGAACTCTTGTGCCTCGTCGAAAACCATCAGGATGTACGGTTTGACCTGGAACTTGCGTTTCCTATGGGAAAGCAGCTCCTGCGTCAAGGCTATCGCGAGTTCCTTTATGCTGTACGAATCAGAGATGGAGAGGCAGACGAGCCTTGTGGTCTTGTCCTCCAGTAGCTCGCGGATTTTCTCGGCTGTAAGTCCGCCTGTCTCCACCGTTTCCTTGTCCCGCTTGCTCTTAATAGTGTCCAGAATGGTGGTTCGGGTGGTTGCCCACGCATATAAGCCGCTTTTGTCGTGCACTCTAAACTCCTCCACCGCCTCCCGCGCCACACCGTCAATATGCTGCACAAACGCCTCGTTCACTTCCTGCCCCTCGCTTAACCCGTTCTCCTCCATGAACTCTAGCACGGCGTCGTGAATCTTGTCGATGGCGTTCATGTAATGCGGCTTTCCAACGGTATCCTTCCTCTGCGCCGTCAGCTCATCAAGAAACTGCAGGTACTTCGGCGTCTTCTGCTTCGGCTTCGTGTAGTACGCCACCTTGCCCTGCTCCATAACCCGCTGCAGCCCCGCCTTAATCCGCTCATCCTCCTCATACTCCCGAGGCTTAACCACGGAGTTGAAGAACTGCTCCACCGAATCAACACGGTGCTCCAGCACGATTTTTGACGGAAACGCGGAGTCTGCAAGCAAGTCAAGCAGCAGAAACGCGTACTCGCAGCTTATGTCGAAAAGAACAACCTTCGTGCTCTGCTCATCGGTGTGCAGCAAGATGCGCCTCAAAACGTTAGAGGTCAAGTTGCTTTTTCCGCCGCCTGTGAACGCGAAAATGCCGAAATGATACCGCACAAGCTTCTCAAAATCCACGTAAATCGGAATGGTAGTCTTACTTGCCTCAAACATCTTGACCAGCCCAAGCCGCGGGTCAACGCGGGCGTCTTCCACGGTTCTTGAAGCGTCTATGCCCATCTGGTCGGTTATCCGCTTGTTGTACATGCGGTTTATCATCTCGCTGTTCAGCAGGTAAGCGTGGCTGCCCACCACTGGGTAGGAGAAGCCCTTGACAAACTCGAACTCGCCGCCTGCGTTCATTACCAAATCGTAGTTTATCGGTATGGCGTCTATCTGAATCATCATGGTCGAAGTGTCGTCTGTCTGCCAGTCCTCCTCGCTCTGCTCGATAATCTCAAACTGCATCGGATAATAACCGTGATCACTCAAACCCCGCAAGCCGAAGTGTTCAGGCCAAACGCGGCTAATCTCCATCAACGTGTACCGTTCCGCACCGGGGCTTGCCCGCTTGAAGTTCCGCACCGCCAAAAGCATACCCTCCTCCAGCAAACCCATTAAGTCTTTTTGGTATTCGATTTTGACGCGGCACTGGTATCGGGCGCTGGTGCCCGTGACTTTTGAATCTGCTCCGCCGCCGAAGAATCTGGGGATGACCGCGGCTAAACGCGCGCGGAATTTGCCCGCGAAGTCCGTGAAGGAACGGGTGTTAACGGTTTTCTCTTCTTGCCTGCTCAATGTTTGCTCTCCTTTCCCTGAAAGTGCTCATGTAAAATATGAACTTTCGCAATTTATGATTATTGAGAATCCACGCGGCAGTCGTGTCCACCACACACTTGAACTGACTGTAATTCCACTTCGCAATCTTATCCGCTATGAACAGCGCCTTGTTGTGCCCAAACGCCTCAGGAATGTTCGCTGGCGCCATGGCAACAAGCACGCTCATGACAAGGTTCTGCAATCGGTTCGGCACCGCCTTATCCCTGAACAATATGACTTCCAAGGGCTCCCGCGTTCCATCGCTTAACTCATTCCAGAACCGCACAGTGCTTTCAGGCTTCAAATCGTACTCTGAATACGCCAACCTGTCCACCAACAACACGTTGCTCCGCAACAACGGGTCCGACTTAGCCTGGCTCAACTGCACATACGTCTTCACAAACGCCTTCTCAAGGCTGATCTTGTTTTTGATGGCGCCTGAAACGTAGCTTTTGCGGCTTCGCCGGTCGCGCAACATGGTTCGGAACGCCGAATCATACTCCACGAGGCTCCACGGCGGCTTAATTTGCTCCACATTGAAGACGCTGGTTGACTGAAGTATCATGCGGTCTGTGTTCGGCAGATCTCGCAGAGCTTCAGCTTGAACGCTGGTTTTCAACAAGCCCTCATTATGCATGATTGGTATTAGTTGCCGTTTGAAGTCGCGTGCAGCCGTGTCCTTTGTGACGCCTACGAGCAGGATGCGCTTTCGCCAGCACTCCTCCATCAGCATCTGCAAAGCAAACAAAGTTAGAAAGGCTATGTCAAGTGTGGTCAGCCACTGCTCCTTGCCTTCTTTCAAGATTTTCATGGTACTGGCAGCTTCCGAATCCTGAGTTTTCGTGAAGAACAGGGCGTTACCTACCTTTACGGTGAGGTGTTTCACGCGTTCCCATGTTGAAGCGTGTTTCGGGTTGAGGCGGTAAACCGCGTTTTCCTCGGTTAAGACGCCTTTCGAAACCAAGTTGTTGAGCGCTCGCGCCACTCTTCGGGCTCGCTTCTCATCTGCCACGCAGAACTCGGCTAAGACACGTTCAGCGGTTAACGCCTTTTCCCTTTTAGCCAAGCTGATTATAGCGTAGCGCAGGTGATTTGCCCTTGGGGGTGGCAACCCCAACCCAGCATTGTGAATATGCTGCCTCGCGATTGCCAAGTCGTTAACGTCCAACGCCGTATCGTTGATTTTGTATCCGAGGAGGCTGCTTTTGGCGGTCCAGTACTCCATTTTGGACGTGTCGTAGAGCAGGCTTGCGCGGTCCACGGAGAGGCTGCGGTCAAGCATAATAATGCGCGTACCACGATTCGGGTCGGCGGCGAGCTTGTAGGCAAGGTAGTACTCCGACAACGTCATTATGGAGTTGGCGATGGTGGCGTTGCTGATTATGCCCTCGTCGGTCAGCGCCTTGTTAGGGCTGGTTTCGCCTGGCTGCCCCTCAGCGTAAAAGGCTTGGTCCACTTCGGGAATCTCGTTAACGTATATGGGCACCACGCTAGAAATGCCCGTGCTCTGCTGAATGGTCTTGGCGTCGTACTGGACGTGGGGTTCCGCATTCTCAGAGAAAGTAACGGTACCCGTTGCCGCGTAGGCACCGCCGAAGAAAATAACCATGTCAAACAGCGGTCTTGAGTACATGGTGCCGTCTACGCCTGCGAAGCGGACGCTGGGGGAGCCGAAAAACTCGGTGGCGGTTTCCCAGGCTTCTTTCGGGCTGAAACCCTGTTTGATCAGGTTCTCAAGAAGCTGGCTGTAGAGGTTTTTTAGGGCTGAGAACCGCTGCTCGTAGTCGGAGATTTGCTTGGTGGCGCCTTGCCTGAGCGTGTCGCATGTTC
>CAZJQR010000121.1:0-6160 GCA_964548345.1 uncultured Candidatus Bathyarchaeia archaeon
TTGGTGTTCATTTGAAATCAGCCTTAATTGTTGCTGTAATTATTTAAGCGTAGCTACTTACTATTGAGTATGTGGATTTTGGCTTAAATCTGGCTAAAATTGATAAATATGCCCATCAATAATATTCTTGGAGTGAACAATTGTGTCCGAAGTCAAACAGTTTTCTTCCAATGACATAAAAAGCTGGCTCGAAAACGAAACCAGCTCAATTCTCACTCCAGTACATGATCAAGCTAAGAAATTTCGAGATGACATGAGTGATTCAATTCAAGAAGTCGCTGGTGTCGGCAAGATGCTTCTGGACAACAGCGCAAAAGAAATCGAAAAAAGAAACAAGCGCGTTTACAACCGCGCCCGCGCCATGAACAAGCTGGCTCGACTGTTTTGCGAAAGAATCAAAAAAGTTACAGTCCCCGACGAAGTCTCTTATGACAACCTAAACAAGTTCGCGCAGGAAACCCAGAAAGTGTTTATGGTAACCGACATAGACATCAAGAACTGGTTTCCACGCATCTCCCCCTTCTTTATCATGGATAGAAGAAAATTCTTGGCGGTTCACGAAAAAGCCAAAGAATCACTTGTTGCCCTCAACGATTTT
The DNA here is from genome assembly GCA_964548345.1 of uncultured Candidatus Bathyarchaeia archaeon. Taxonomy (GTDB): domain Archaea; phylum Thermoproteota; class Bathyarchaeia; order Bathyarchaeales; family Bathycorpusculaceae; genus SG8-32-3. Next base: position 599 of record CAZJQR010000121.1, read on the forward strand.
CTGACTAAAGAGTACATTAAAACCAAAACTTTGGAGGAAACGTTCCAACTTGTTGATGAACTTCGCGGTTTAGAAGAACATTTGTCAGATGTCGAGGCGGAAAGGACAAGCATGAAGAACGAGCGCGTTCCCATCGAGAAAGAGATAGCTGAACTGGAGCAAAAAATCGCTAAGCTACAGGGTGAAGGTCCAGTTGACCAGCTTTTTCTTTTAGAGGTAGAAGTAGAAAAATTGAACAAAGAACTTAAACACGCGTTACGGCATCTGCAGAAACCCTTCAAAAAAATGCAGGCTTTAGCGTTGTACCGGGGCGGGGCAGGCTTAACGCAGGATGAACTCAGCAAGCTCAACCAGTACTTGCAGAAACCCTTCAAGGCATTGGCAACTGAAGAGGAGGGTTATCCAGTTTTGAAGCAGATTCTGCGGAAAATGGAACGTTTGATGACTGAGGGTAAACTCAAGTTGAAGTCGGACAAAGCGAGGAAAGCAGAGCAAAAGTTAAATGATGTACTTGAACGTGAATCTTTAGCGAAACTGTACGCGCGGTGCGCTGAGGTGGCTGCTCGTGAAAGGCAAATTTTGAATTCGCCGAAGATGGAGGAAACCAAACGTAACTTATCTGAGTATCAGGAGCAAACTACGCGGCTTAAAGCGATGAAAGCAAGAGTTGAAGCTCATGAATCTGTTAAAGAACGCGCGTACAAAGAGACACTTGACAAAATCTCCAGTCACAAAAGAGCAATAGAAAAGAACGTGCAAAGTTCGCTGGGCGAAAAAGTCCAAATCTTATAGTTGCGAGGTCTTTGCCCTTGAATCTTCCCTCGGTTGCTGAAGAAGCTAAGGCTGTGCAGAGCAAGGACTTTATTAAAATCTTGGAACAAACACTTGACCTGTTGCGCAGGGAAAGCGGGAAAATAGGAAACCAGACGGTTTCAGGTCGATTGGTTAAACTTGAGCCTTCGGGCGAGGCGTTGGTGATTGGCGATTTACATGGAGACCTTGAAAGCTTACTAACAATCCTGAACACCAGCGCTTTTATGCAGAAAATGACCAACCGCCAAGACGCAACTCTAATTTTTTTAGGCGACTACGGCGACAGAGGCGCGCATTCAGCAGAAGTTTACTATATAATTCTGAGGCTTAAGCTCGCTTTTCCAGAACAAGTCATTCTTTTACGTGGGAACCACGAGGGACCCGAAGATCTGATGGCTTCTCCTCACGACTTGCCCTTGAGTTTTCAGGTCCGATTCAAGGAAAACTGGATGGCCACCTATTCTAAGGTTCGCGAGTTGTATGTTTGCCTCTATAACGCGGTGCTAGTGGAAGAACGCTACCTGATGGTTCACGGCGGCTTATCACCCAGCATCAGCGGCATCCAAGACTTGGCAAACGCCAACTTAACACATCCCGAAAAAGAGTTTCTGGAGGACTTGCTGTGGAGCGACCCGAATGACAGGGTTAAGGAGGTTTTGTATTCGCCAAGGGGTGCGGGAAAACTCTTCGGAAGAAACGTCACAGAAAAAGTCCTACGAAAGTTAAATGTTAAAATTTTGATAAGAGGGCACGAGCCGTGCGAAGAAGGCTTCAAACTAAACCACAACGGCAAAGTTTTGACATTGTTTTCCAGAAAGGGCTCCCCGTACTTTAACGCTTACGGCGCTTACTTGCAGCTGCCGCTTTCCAAGAAATTAGAGAATGCACAACAGCTTGTTCCGTGGATTCACAAGTTTTAGCCTCTGCTTTTCCAGTGGAACCGCTAGCCCTTAACTTGTCGCGCTCTCAAACTCCATAATCAGATAGTCACATTTTTGGTTGACTAGAAACTATAAGCCTCATCGGTCAAAACGGAATCTGTCTTGTTTAGCTATTGCAAGGAGGTGATTCGTTGAATAGGAAAGTGCTGATCGCTATGGTTGCTTTGTTGCTCACTGCTATGATGGCTACGCCTCTGTTGGGATCCGCGGAGGCTTGCAGATGGGGACGACGATGGGGATGGAACAAAAACAGGTTCTATACCTATAAGGCTGACGTTATTGCTGGTGCACCTGTAATAACTAACGTGGATGACAGTGGCGCTCCGTTTCAAATTATATTGGAGGATTATCGGCCAGCTACAAACATAGTTGAGTGCATTATAACGATAAACGGCGTGGAGTACTCTTACCCTGACGACCTCGATTACGAAGAGGTTTTCCGCATGGAGGCAGATGGCATTACGGGTGATTCAAATTTGACGGCAACTACCACGTATACCTTCATCAATTTGCCGGGTAAACCATCAATCTCTGAACATGTAACGGGGGAAACAATCAGGAGGAACCTTTGTTGGTACATTCGTCTTGTCAGGCACTAAAATGTTCCATAAGGTGACAGGCGGCGGAAGCGACGCAGGATCTCCTGAGGGCGAAGGACCCGAATAAACCTTTTCTGTTTTGTTGGTGTATCACTGTAGCCACAAGTTCTTTTATAGTTTAAAATTAAAACTTGAAGTGCACAGCGGGAAATATAGCCATTAAGCAAGGCTTCGACGAACCAGCGCTAAAGGAAGACGTGACCCCTCCATGAGTCATTCCCTGATAAGAAGAATTCTCCCTTCATTGGATTCTTTTCTTCACGTCTTGAAGCGTTCAGGTTCGTCAAAGCCCTTCTTTTCTAAGCCGTAGCGCGCGCGCTCTTTTTGAAGAATACAAACTGGTGTGTTCAGCATAAGCTCTGGAGAAGATAGCTCTACAGAGGATAAATTGATTAATAGTGGTTCATTGTAGAAACCTGTAGGGGGCTTATCGGCAAGGCGGTCTGCCAAAAAATAGGGGGGTAGGTCCCGTATTGGCGCAGAAAAAGCCCAATAGCATGTTGAAAATCAGCAGTCTGGGGGTCTGTGGAATTCCATGCAGTTTAGAATATATAAGGGGCTATAGTCTGTTCCGAGCATTAGAGCACACCAAACACGGAAACAACGCTGCCCGGACCCAGAAAACCCCAAACAACACCCAAAAACCCCTGCGGACACCACCCGCAAAACACGCGCAGTCGCACATCAACTTTCAGCAACAAAACCCATTAAGTTAATATAGTTTTCAACGGACTAATAAATTCACAAACATGGAGGAACAAACGGTTTGCACGGTTACGCTGGCAAAATTCTTCAAATTGACCTAAAAACAGGAAAAACCCACACAGAAAAACTAAACACCGAATACGCCAAAAAATACATCGGCGGAATCGGCCTAGGTATGCGCCTCTGGCTCGACAACAGCAAACCAGGCGTAGAACCCCTCAGCCCCGACAACCCACTCATCCTCGCACTCGGACCAATATCAGGAACCATGTTCCCCACAGCTGGAAACGGCCACGCATTCGTCGCAAAGTCACCCGAAACATTCGCCATCGGCGAAGCAGTCGCACACGGCACCTTCGGCGCAGAACTCAAACGCGCAGGATACGACGCTATAACCCTCAAAGGCAAAGCGGAAAAACCAACCTACCTCTGGATCGACGACGACTCCGTGCAGCTGCTAGACGCTTCACACCTCATGGGCAAATCACCCGCCCAAACCGAAGAAACCATCAAAACCGAACTAGGCGACTACTACATCCGCGTAGCCGCCATCGGCACAGCCGGAGAAAAACTCACACGCATCGCCTGCATCATAAACGAAAAAACACGAGCCGCAGGACGCACTGGACTCGGAGCAGTTATGGGCAGCAAAAACCTCAAAGCCATCGCAGTTCGCGGAACACACGACATAATCCCAGCCAAACCCGACCAGTTCATGGACATGGTCCAAGAATTCCACGAACGCATGAAAGGACCAGCCACCAAAAAATACCGAACTCTCGGCACAGCCGAAAACGTCCTCGTTCACAACGCGCTGTACTGCATGCCCACCCGCAACTATAACAACGCGCATTTTGAAGAAGCCGACAAAGTAAGCGGCGAAGTCCTCAACGAAAAATACGTCGCAAAAATCATCGGCTGCAACAGCTGCGCCATGCGCTGCGAACACGAAGTCGTAATCCCAGAAGGCCCCTACAAAGGCACCATGACCCGAATGGAATACGAAACCCTCTGGGCAATGGGACCCTACTGCGGAATCAGCCGCCTAGACACCATCATAAAAGCCATGGAACTAGCCAACTACTACGGCATGGACGCCATAAGCACAGGAGTCATCGCCGCATTCGCCATGGACTGCTACGAAAACGGCATCCTAACCAAGAAAGACCTTGACGGAATAGAAGCCAACTTCGGCAACTCCGAAGCACTTATCCAACTTATCGAAAAAATAGGCAAACGCGAAGGCATAGGCGACATCCTCGCCGAAGGCGTACGCATCGCAGCCAAGAAAATAGGGAAAGGCGCAGAGAAGCTTGCGCAGCATATCAAAGGCTTGGAGGTCACAGGTTACGATTTGCGTTGTTTGAAAACTGCGGCTTTGGGTTTCGCCGTTTCCTTCCGTGGGGCAGATCATAACAGGCATGGAGCTTACGCTTTTGACGTTAAGGGTAAAGTGGACCGTTTGAAGGCGGAGAAGGGTAGGGGCAAGCTGGTGCGGGATATGGAGGACACTTACGCGGTGATTGACTCGTTGATTATTTGCAAGTTTTCAAGAGGCACTTATTATAAGGGGTTGGAGGAGATGGCTAAGCTTTACAATCTGGTGACTGGTTTTGAGATGTCGGGTGAGGAGTTGAAGAGGTGTGGTGAGCGTATTAACACGGTTGCCCGTTTGATTAACATTCGGGAAGGGTTGGGTAGGAAGGATGATACGTTGCCGTGGAAGGTTATGAACGTGCCGATTCCGGATGAGGGTCCTGTGCAGGGTGCGGTGGTGACGCAGGAGGAGCTGGACCTGCTTTTGGATGATTATTTCAGTTCTCGCGGGTGGACGTTCGAGGGTGTTCCGACTGCGGCTAAGCTTAAGGAGCTGGGCATGGAGGGCTTGGCAGGCTTGGTTAAGGGGAAGCAGGAGGCGTAAGCGGGGATGGTGAAGATTCATGAGCGGAAGTTTGTTTCTGCTGATCCTGATAAGTGTGTGGGCTGCCAGATTTGTGAGTATGCTTGTTCGTGGACTAAGGAGAAAGCGTTTAACCCGTTGAAGTCGCGGATTCGTGTGGTGCGTGTGAATCAGTTGGCGAACATGGCGGTTACGTGTAGGCGGTGTGAGGATCCACCTTGTGTGGCTGCGTGTCCGCGTGACGCTTTGACTCAGTCGGAGGAAACAGGAACCATAATGCTGGACCCAGACAAGTGCAACGGTTGCGGATGGTGTATTGAGGCTTGTGATTACGGCGCGATAATGCTGCATCCTGAATCCAAGGTTGTTCATGTCTGCGATCTGTGCAAGGACGAGGGAGAACCGCAATGCGTGAAGTGGTGCCCAGAAGAAGCCTTGACTGTAGTGACGAGCGACGTGCTAGCGCAGAAAGCCAGAATCGGAGCAGTAAAGAGACTCTTCCAAGAAGCCAAGAAAAAGAAATAAACCAAGGAACTTCGTTTCCCTTTTTCCGACGTTCTCATTTACGTGTACTATCGCGTGAAAAAACTTATCTCCCCTCTAT
>CAZJQR010000122.1:0-6086 GCA_964548345.1 uncultured Candidatus Bathyarchaeia archaeon
GCCTTAACATCGGTTGGGTCCTCTGGAAGACTCGCTGGAGGACAAGCAGACATGTCATGAAAAACCTTCATATCCTCTGGAAGTTTTCCTCCTAACTCGTAGATACGTGGAACAAGCGCCTCAAAGTGGTTTCGATCCTCGATTCTTGCTGTTTCTGCAATCTCTTTAACGCCTTCTCCTTCTAATCCAATTAGATTAGCCCTGAGAATTGTATAGTAATAGAAAGTTGTAAGTTCTGCTGCAGCATTTTTCACGAGCAACTCCAGCAGTTGGTCGACGTTGATTCCGGCTTTTTCTACCATTTCGCGTGCTACTCTTGCCATTATATCACCTCCACCAAAAGTAATTTTTAACTAATTTCAAATAATAGTAATTATTATTTAAACTTTGCTTTTTAATAGAAATCAATTTAAGTTAAGGCATTGTAATAATACGTATGAACGCTGAAGAGATCATAGCCAAGCTCCGTGAGAAGGGCTTCAAGGTCACACCGCAACGTTTAGCCATCTGCGAGCTTGTCCTTTCCAGCAAGGATCACCCAACAGCCGAACAATTGCATCAGAAACTGAAAGCAAAACATCCTACGGTGAGCTTGGCCACTGTGTATCAAACACTTCATCTACTAACCGAGATAGGACTGCTGCAAGAGTTGGGATTCAGCGAAAGGATTTCAAGGTATGATCCCAATACTTCACCGCATATTAACGTCTTGTGCGAAAAATGTGGAAGAATATGGGATTACCAAGCTGAAAATATTGGAGAGTTTTGGTCTCACGTTATTAAGGATCTCGGCATCCAGTCCATTGGGCAACGCTTAGACATATACACATACTGCGATGACTGTGTAAAACCGACCCGACCTGAAACCCGAACGAGCTAGCGCGCGCTAAAATTTTTGAAATTTATGACGCCTTTTCTTAAAAACAAGAAATGAAATCGAATTACCATACAAAAAGTGTTTTCTCTATGATTACCTTAATATAGTATGCCACGAATCTCATATATTAACTATCTGGATATTTTTGAGGAAGAGTCAGATCGGCTATAAGAGTGTTTTACTTTTTCTCCAGATTATTCTAATAGTATATTATTGGCGCATGTAAATGTGAAAAGAAAAAAGAGTGAAGAAACTTGAGAAAAAAGAAGTCTGTAGGAGAATATCTTGCTTTTCTTTCAGTTAAATATGAAGTTAATCCTCAAGAATTTTTGTATTCTCTGCGCTCAGCAGGATGGCATAAAAAATCAAGATGTGACAAATTATCAATCCAGTGTCGAGGCAAAATAAAAAACAATTTCATCTTTCTAATTAAAAAGGAGTCTGAAGTCGTTGCGCAATTTCCAATAAGCGAAGAATTTCTTTTTAATGAAAGCAATCACCTCAGAGATTTCATGGACACCGATGAGATTCGCGGGTATATAGCACGGAAAGCTAGAACAGCCACTGCCAACTCCATCAAAGATTTGCAAACTGGAATGAGGCATGTTAATCTGAAAGCCAAAATTTTGGAAGTTGCAGAGCCAAAGCACGTTTTTACAAGATATGGAAGCCACGCTAGCGTCGCCAAAGCATCAATAGCGGATGAAACTGGAACAATCAAGCTTTGCCTGTGGAACGGCCAAATAGGTTCTGTATCGGCTGGGGATACTGTTCAGATTGAGAATGCGCGAGTGTCCGCGTTTAGAGGCGAAAGACAAATGAGCCTCGAAAAAACCGGAACACTCAACGTCGAAATCTCAGCAATCTGTCTTTAGGCCCTGTCGAAAAATCGCATAGGCTCAAACCAGTAAATGCTAAACGTTTCCCTACATTTCGGGTTTCGACAATAATGAAGATATTCTATTACGCTTCCATCAAAGCTGGTCTCTTTCGGCTTGCTCAAAGAAGCAACAGGATAAAAGCTGTCCGGTCGTTCAGCGTTAAACATCCAATAGCCCTCGGGGCATTCCAATTTGACTCTGTCTTTTGTCACAAAAAACATCTACAATTCTTAATATAATCACTTCCGCACTTATACACTTATGTCTTTCACACAGTATAGTCTACCAACTCACGCTAAAAACGCGACTTGTAAAATTAAGTATTGTTTCAAAAAAGAGAATTGTCTGTGAGAGACATCTCCCATGCTTGCCTTTCGGAATAGCGTGCAAGCGTTGATTACGTTTCTTTTCCTTTTTCCGCTCCATGATTGCTTAGATATAACTGCTTTAATTGTTTCCTTTTTCCGACAAGTTTTTATGCTCGATGGTAAAAGTTGAAAAAGGAGTTTTGAATGCATTCTACTGTGGAAGCCGCCTTTAATAAGAATTATAAACGTTTGAAAACGGAAAAATACATGGTTCCCCTTTCAACCGCTGTAGCTCTTGAGATTTATTCCAATACGAAGCCTTACAACCTGAAGATAGCAGATTTACAAAAAGGCTTAATCCTATTGTACAACGGGAAAGAAAGAGTCGGTGAAGGAACAGGCTTCGGCTTTCCCGTTTTGATTTATCCGAAAGAAGCGCTCTTTTCAGGCTCCTCAACAGTTTTTGTGGTGAAAACCACAGACTCCATCAAGATTCGAAAAGAATTTTACATGGATAGAAAGGCACGGAACAAACTTGGAAACGTGTATTTGGAGAATCAAAAAGTCCGCGCCTTCATAAGGTACTTGACCGATTTCTATCAAAAGAATCGCCGTTTCCGTTATCTCTCTTTAAAAGGGTTTTTCGTGAGGATGGGTGTTGAAGCGACTTTTGTGAAAACTGCTGCCATTGGCAAAGTAGCTGTGATTTACGAAATAAGCAACGGTTTCGTTAACGCCAAAGTTGATTTCCACGATTTACGAAAGTTGCGCCCGCAAAAAGTTTTTGTTTTGAATGAGCAAAGCGCCACATTCTTTAGAAGATACTCCGACTCATGTAACGTGAGCTTGGTTGATAAGCAGATCGGCGCGTGGGATGTTGTCCGCTCTGAATGGGCTTGTCTCACGAGCTTGCAGGGCCAGGTTGGCTATCGGTTGTGGAAAGTCAACGGCAGCGTTTTGCTTCGAGGTTGCCTTTGGATTATTTGTCGTTTACGTTGCCATATCCTATTCCTGGTACCGCGTTGTTTGAGCGTGTTAAGGGGAACGGTGGTGTGGCCGTTGAGGATTGGGAGGAGCCTAAGAGTTGGAGTTTTATTAGGCATAAGTTGCTGTATGAGGCGGGTTTTAGTGAAGCTAAGCTGAAGTTTGGTATTGGAAAGGCTCATCTGCAGTTTTACGGTAGGAAGTTTCTGGGTAAACGCGGGTACGGCCTGGTGGGGTTGCCTTTTGAGTGGTTAACAGATGCGGCGTTTAAACTGATGCGGTAAAGCGTGTTTTCGGGTTATTTCTGAGCGTTGACTTTTGCTCGTAAAGTGTTTAGGTAGGCTGTTAGGCTTTCTATGCATTGGATTTCTTTTCCAGCCAGAGCTGCAAGCTGGCGCCAGAACTTGATGTTGGGTTTTATTTTGGCTCTTTCAAGGCTGTGTTTGAGGCGTTTTGTTCCTTGTTTTCCGCGTCTGTCAAAGTCTAAAAGGAGAATTACCTCGGGCACTTTCATCTTTTCTATTTCGTAGACGGCGTCCAAGAAGGTTTTTCCGCCAGTCTTAACTGTCAAAAGCGTGCCCGCTACGCCTGAGGAGCGAAGGGCTTCAACGTCCTTTTTCCCTTCTACCATTATGGGTGTTCCTTTCGCTGACTCTTCCGCTAAGGCTTCAAGGACTTGGAGGATTTTTTCCTCTTTCTCTTTAAGCCGCGTGGACAAAACGGTTTACCTTGTTATCTTAGCTTTCCGGACTGTGTTCAAGCATTCTTGGGCTTCCGTGTTGCCCGTGAAGTAACGTCTTACAGGCTCAAGTATCTCGGCGAGCTCTGCTGCTACGCCATTCTTAAGGTCCTGTGGGTGCAGCTTGCCCTCTGCGTATGCGGTTTCAAGCTCGTTGAAGCTTTGGAATTCTATGGTGCCGCCGAATTTGGCTGGTCGCTCTATGCTGAACGCGGGTTTTTCTCGGAAGACTATGTGCTTACAGATATCTATGACGGGGTTGAACGCGATTGTCCGTTCGGGACAGAAAGCCCGCGTCATCTTCTGCTTTATCTCCGCGGGCGTGTCGTAAATGAAGATGCAGGTTTCCGGCTTGCTTTTGGACATCTTCGCTGAAGCCACTGCCTCTTTCTCTTGCCCCTCGAGAATAGGCCACACGCTCGGCTTCTCCAGCCCCTGTAACAGGTGATGATGAACGCAGACGGGCTTCCAATACCCGATTTTTTCGCCTATCTCTCTGGCGACGACGTTGGCTTTCCGCTGGTCCATGCCTAACTGGCAGATTTTCACGCCTAAATGGAATATGTCGGCGACTTGCATGGGTGTGTACAAGAAATCCGAGACGTAGCGGGCGTCTGTTTCTTTTCTTCCCGCAATCTCCAAGGTTCGCCTTGTCCGGGCTATGGTGAGGTTTTTGGCGATCATCACGGTTTTCGCCCAGTAATCTATGTCATCATAAAGCTCGTCGGAGTAGACGAACTCCACCTTGTCCGCGGGCACGCCAAGCGCAATCCACGAGTGGCGGAAAAGGTCAGCCGCCTTTCGTATAAGCGTCAAGTCGCCTCCGAGCTTGTTGTTCAGCCACCCATGCCACGTGGCTAAGAAGGCTTTGAAGCGCAAACCCGCCTCGGCAAAGTCCTTCATCTTGTAAGCACAGATAACACCAGTTCCCAAATGCGCCAAGCCCGAAGGTTCCCAACCGTTGTAGGCTACAGGGTGCTCTTCTGTTTCCAACAGCTGCCTCAAATCTTCGGGCGTTAAGACTTCTTCCGTTGGTGGCTTGCAGATTAATTCGATTTTCTTTTCTATATCCAAGACTTAACCAGCCTGCAGAGTTTTCTAACATTTAATGTAAGTGTTAAACTTAAAAATATAGTCCGTTAATCGCTTTCGCTTTTGTCGCGGACGCGCGCGCATGATAGAAAAAGAGCGGAGGATTTCATCTTCTTTAACGGGCTGGATTGTCTCCCATGTAACCTAACACTTAACTTCATTGTGGGGCGGTGCGCCTCTCTAAGGTAAGCTCTCTCAGCATGGGATTTTTATCCTTTGCCCGCGCCTCACCTGTTCCATAATTGGGTAGAACTCGCTCGTCATAGGTGCAAGATTTGTGTTTCTTACGTGCCTCTGTTGAGTCCGTCATTATGGGTGCTCATTTTTGGTGAGGCTAATAAATAAGAAGGGAATTGTGGTTAATTTGCGTTTCTTGAATAGTTTTGCTCCATTATTTCTGTAGTGAACGATGAGCCTTAACTTGAGATACACTGTCATAGCGCGCGCTTTTACAGGTAGGTCGCTTCAGGTATTTAGGTGCATCACCTAAAATCAGCATGGCTGACCTTCTGAGCGAAGGTTAGGCTCTCAAAATCAAGAAGAATTCAGCCAATAAGTTCTGTCTTAATTGCATCAGAAATTTCTTTAATAACAAAGGGCTCAGAATCACTGAAGACACGAATTATCTTACTATTCATCCACTTAAGAAAATTGAGTACGAAAAGATTTTCCCTTGTTGCAGGTAGCTGATTTCAACGCTATATAACGTGTAAAGTGGAAATCGAGCTTTTTCCCTGATAGCCCGTTTGCCCCACATCTAACTTGTCTCAGATACGATTCATTTCTTCAGGATTACGATGATTTTTGTTACCTGTTGTATTCTACTTTGCGCTTGTAATATCGTCTGCATTCTTTGACCACTGCCACGTATGGTAGCGGGTAGATGAAGCCCATCACAGCAGAGCTTCACCGCATGTGGCAAACGACACTTTGCCCAAAGAAGCCGAAATGACACAATTACTGGAGCAGACAGGCTTCACGGTAAACCGCTTAAAAGACGAACCCGGATGCTACCTGTGTATTGCTCACAAACCATAACAAACCTAAAAACAAATAGCTTCTAACATCAACTTTCTAGCAAACAAATTCTGAGTTCAAAAGCCAACATCCAGCAAAAAGATTCCCTGTAAGGGTGCAAGCGTTGTGGGAGGGGCCGAAGCTGGGATTTGAACCCAGGCAAAAGGCTCCACAGGCCTCTAGGCTAC
>CAZJQR010000123.1:0-6065 GCA_964548345.1 uncultured Candidatus Bathyarchaeia archaeon
CAGTAATTGAGGCACCGAACAACAAGAACCTTAGAAAAGAAGACTTGTGCACGTATTGTTGGACAGGACGCTTCTGATTAGTATTGGCATGCGCGTGCGTCTCTGCTGGATTAAAATTTAATCTTTTTCTCTCTCACCCACACACCCTCACTCTCCCCCCGCCCCCGCCCCCGACATATATAAATACATAGAAAAAAAGATAGCTCTATAACTCTAATAGATAGACGAACAAAAAAGAAATGGTCTAAGGGTCATTTTAGTGGTACTTTCAACACTTTTTGTGTTATTTTAAATAGCTTCAAAATAGCTTTCATTTTCTCGGTCAATTCTTCTTGGGTATATCTGCCATCTACTTTTCCATTCTTTATTATGTGCACTGCTCCGTCTTGTTGTATTCTAAAATTCATATGGGCTATCGCATTTCTTATTTCTCTTGGGCAAAGTTCAACGATTTCTCCAAAATCATGTTTCTTCAAGAATTCAAGTTTTATATACAAGTCTATTTCCATGAGTTCGTAAAATGAAGTAACTAATTTCTGTCTGCTCCAAATATCATGATGTTCCTTGACCATCAAAAGGTACGAAATCCAGTTAACTACAAATCCAAGATGCCCTTCAATCAGAAATAGCACAATAAAAAGTTTGGAGAATGAATCTTCAATTACAGATTTCTCTAATTTTCCAATTTTAGTCCACATAGATGTCCATATCTGGAAATTTTCGTTTATGAGTTTAGCATAATCTTTAATGCCCGCTATTTCTTTCGAATCGGTGCGCTTTTGATATTCTTTTAAATATAATTCTCTGAGTTTTTCCTCAATTTTATTCCAATCGGTCATACTTCTCATATTATGCTATTTATTAGCTTCTAAAATTTTCCTTTTCAAAAACTTACGATTCTCGGATTTCAGTTTTTCCTTTCATTCCTCATAAATTTAGCCAACAAATGACAGTAATTATTATGGAAATAAAGTTAATTAAGGTTATAATTATCGTTATATTTGAAAAGGAGAAGATTATAAATGCCCTTTCGCAATTCTAAGACGTTAAAAATCGAATTAAGTGAATACAGTTCATATTTAGGTAGAAATGAAGCGCGCGCCTGGTTCTCCCAAGACGGTGTTGGGGATATACGACAAAAAAGAGGTATTCATGATCATAGATCCAAAGGAGGGCTTGTTTGATTCTCCTGCTTTATGGTCAAATAGCCAGAGCCTCATATCGGTTGTTCAAGACTACTTTGAAATTCTATGGCTTACTACAATGGAAAAACCCAAACTCTAAAAATCAAAATAATTGCACGCGTTAATGACTCTGTTGTCTGATGTCGCAAAACACAAAAACGCAACGACTCTTTCAAATTTGTTGTTAAATTTTTTGGATGAGCGGGAAATATTAGCTATCTTAACGTTTAAACTAATCCCGAAACTGTAGAGTTAACCAAATTCTTATTTAGCCGAAGATCTGAGGGTCTTATTCGAAAATGAAGTTTAATTTTAATTTAAGCTAACTTTGATAATATAAACATTTACCTTTTCTATGTTAGCAATTTTTTTTCAAAAAGATGAACTTGTCCTTTCAATCCAAGAGTGCCTTTTTTACCATAAAATAGATAAATGCCTACTGCACTTGTCATAGCCGTTAGGAGAAATCTAAATGCCAAGCAAAGTCTTAGTAAAAGACCTCATGTCTACGGACGTTAACGTCTTTGAAAACGAATCCACCGTCGATAAAATAGTGCAAACAATGTCTGACTGCGACGTAGATTACGTCATCGTGGTGCAGAGCAGAAAGCCAACAGGCATCATAACCGAGCGAGACGTCATAGTGCGCATGCTAACGCAAGGACTTGACCCCAAAGTGGTGATAGCTAGAGCCATATACACCAACCCACTAGTGACCATAGAAGAAACCGCAACTGTGGAAGAAGCCGCCAAACTCATGAAGGAATGGAACATCAAGCACCTGCCCGTAACAAGAGACGGCAGAATCGCAGGCATGCTGAACTATCTGGACATCGCGTTCAACGTTCCAGAACTGCAGCCTGCAATGAAAGAACTTTATCAACCCTCAAAATAGGGCAAGTTCAGCAGCTGGAAACCCTACGTTCTCCAGCGTAACCCCATTTCACACGTTCAGGAAAAGACGGGCTTCGCTTCGCCCATTTTTTTGTTTACGCACGCTCGGATGAAACCGTAGTATTCAGGTGATGGTCTGCCTGGGCGGCTTTTGAATTCGCCGTGAAACTGCGAAGCAAAGAAGAAGTAGCTGCTGGGCAACTCCAAGGTTTCCATTCTTCTGCCGTCTCGGCTCTTACCCGAGAACCGTAAACCATTCTTCTTTAGAATCTCCAAGTAGTCCAAGTTGACCTCAAACCTGTGGCGATGCCGCTCGTAAGCCTCGTCACACTTATACAAGTCATGCGCAATAGTGTCGGGCATCAGTACCACCTTATGAGAACCCAACCGCATTGTGGCTCCCTTATACTCCACGCCGCGCTGTTCGGGCATAAGGTCAATCACCGGATGCGGCGAATTCGGGTTAATCTCACGGCTGTTTGCATCCTTCAAGCCGCACACGTTTCGGGCGAACTCTATAACCGCCAACTGAAAACCGTAGCAAATACCCAGAAAAGGCATGTCGTTTTCCCTGGCAAACGTTATGGCTGCAATCTTCCCCTCGGTGCCCCTAGGACCGAAACCGTAAGGGATAAACACGCCATCAAAGTTTTCAAGGTCTTTGATGCACTGAGGCTCCTGCTCAAACTTCTCCGCCTCCAAATACGTGATGCACACGCGCGTCTTGCAGGCTGCTCCGCCGTGACGCAGCGCCTCGCTCATGCTCACGTAACTGTCCGTCAACCCAGCGTACTTACCTATCAACGCTATTCTCACCTCATTCTCAGGTTTCAGCACCGCATCCACAAACTGCTTCCACTCCTGAAAATCAGGAGCACCGCATCTGTAGCCGAACCTTGAACAAATGAAGTCACCCATGCCCTGTTTGTCAAGAATAAGCGGCACCTCATACACCGATTCCGCGTTATAAGAGCAGAAAACCGCGCTTTCTGGAATCGTTCCGAACAGCGCTATCTTCCGCAGTGCTTCAGCGTCAATCATCTTCGGGCTTCGGGCAACGATAATGTCGGGTTGAATACCTATCCTGCGCAGCTCGTTAACGCTGTGCTGCAAAGGCTTAGTTTTCAGTTCTTGAGTCACGTCCAAAACCGGAACCAACGCAACGTGAACGTAAAGCGTGTTTTCAAATCCTTCTTTCAACCGCATTTGTCGTATGGCTTCCAGAAAGGGCAATCCTTCAATGTCGCCCACCGTGCCGCCTACCTCGGTTAAAATAACGTCGGCTTTGGAGGCTTTCGCCACGTTTTTTATGCGGTCTTTGATTTCGTTAGTTATGTGCGGTACAATCTGGACGCAACGTCCCAGAAAATCGCCTCGCCTTTCCCTTTCGATGACCGCTTGATAAACGAGCCCTGTGGTTACGTTGTTTTCATGTTTCAAACTTAAATCCAAAAACCGTTCGTACCAGCCTAAATCCAGGTCTGTTTCGCCGCCGTCGTCCGTAACAAAAACTTCACCGTGCATGTACGGGTTCATGGTTCCCGCGTCAACATTCACGTACGGGTCGATTTTCACGACCGTAGGCTTTAACCCTCGGGTTTGAAGCATCTTGCCGATGGAAGAGGTTAAAATGCCTTTGCCAACTGAACTTAACACGCCGCCCGTTACAAAAATATACCTAACCATGGCTCTCTCCCGCAATAACCTACACCTTTCAACGAGATTTAATATAACTCTTTTGCGCGCAAAAATGACTAAGACGAATTAACCCGTTTCCCCCATGTATAAAAAAGGTGGTGACTATCGTTTGCGGCTTCGCACCTGAAACCACCGCACCAAAACGAAAACTCCAAGTAGAATAAGTATAATCGGTCCCCAAGGTATGTCTATGCTGTAGAACTCCGCCAACAACAAACTAAAACCGGCGAAAATTATTATTAAACCGATAACGATGCCTACTAAGGCCGAGTTTCTTCTGTGAAAACCATACCCCCTCTCATACCGTACGTGTCTCACGTAACCTCTGCCTTCACCGCTTACACCGTAAAGAGCAGCGCCGCAATTAACGCAAACCTTGGAGGCTTCTACATTATTGGTCCCATTTCAGTGCAATAAACCATATTTTTCTCTTCTTGGTTGCAATCTCGTAAGGAGGCAAGCGCACATAAGACTTTTGGTGGCGCCTACTCTCCAGCATAATACGAAATGTGCACATACAATGTGACTGGATGAAAGAAACGTTAATCCGCTTGCTGCCTAACACGTGAATGGTGGAATGGAGGAAGAAGATGTTACTCTCCAATGCAGTCACATAGCTTTAAATGCTAACAGAAAAACATCCAATTCAATAGAGAATTCCAAGGTTTTGGTACCTTGGTTTCTTAATAGAATGCTTTGAAGGGAGAAGGGGCTTAGGAGCGTAAAAACATCATGTTTGTTAAATTTCTCACGGAAAAGGGTGGTGCATAAAAATTGATGTTAACTGAAGCACACGTGGTCCCGTGGATGAAGTGGGATGTAGAAGAGTGCTATTCAAAAACACTGGTGATTGTTGCTGCATTAAACGAAGAAGAAGGCATATGTAATACTTTAGCGGAGATAAACCTTTGCTTACGTAGTTCACTTTGCCTAGTTGTTGATGGACGAAGCACAGACAAAACGGTTAAGGTTGCTAAAACAATGGGCGTGGAAGTTATACTTCATAAGGGTTCAGGCAAGGGTGACGCCATAGCAACGGCGATTGCGCATGTAAATAACCTTGACGTTGACTATGTGGCTTTCACCGATGCTGACTTCACGTACCCAGCTGAATATTTGCCCGAGATGATTAGAATTTTAGACGAGAAGCCGGATGCTGGAATGGTGTGCGGAAACAGATTCAATAACCGCGCGCGCGGCGCGCGTGCACCTAGGCAAAATGCACAACATAATTTACACAGGCAACCGAGCCATAGCTCCAATGCATAACCTACTGAACGGCGTGAATATGCACGACCCGTTAACATGCTTAAGGATTATGCTATGAGGGCTACTCAAAGATTGGAAACCAAAATCCCAAGGCTTCGATGTAGAAGTAGAACTAAATTACTACATAGAACGAAAAGGCTACTAGATAACCGAAATCCCCATACATTACAGACCCCGCTTAGGAGACAAAAAACTACACATAAAACACGGGCTCATAATCATGAAAAGACTCCTCGACTTCGAACATTTCTATATTTCTGTTCTTTTTGCTTTATGCAAGAAATACCACTTGTCAACTATCTGAAGAACAAAAACTGACGCCTGAAAAATTACAACTACTGCCATGACGCTGCTCAATATTACCCAGAACAAGTGGATGTACTGCCCCCATATTGTCCACCAATGCCAGTTGTAAAATGCAGTCCAAATTAGCAAAGAGCCAGCCGCATATAGCCCAACAATTGCTAATTGAACTTTCACCATGAAGTTCTTAACCTCCAAAGCCTACAAAGAAATGCCCACGAACTAAGTATTAAAACTTAGTTAATTAAAGAAAGAAATTAAAGTGCGCCCGTTCGTTTAAGGGATTTTCGAATACGTCAAGGAGAATACAACGATGACGGAAAAATTTCCCGAAAACGAAAATAAGGTGTTTGCCCTGTGTGTAACGAGACCAGGCAATAGTGGTCCAAATCACGGAAAAGCATGGAAAAGTGGCTGAGGTGAGGTATCTCGGTTCGTTTTCAGGATTTTTCCCATGTCCCACGTAACCTTTTTTCCTTCTTTTTTGTTGAAATTCTGAATTAATTTGCTAATAACATAAGAAAGGTAACGTTTATTTTAACTATCCAATTGCTTAAGACCCAAAAAAGAAAAGAAAAAAGAATTAACTGTCTCTTGTCGGTGTGGCACACCAGTCACAAGCGTTTATAACGCCCGTAGCGTATATTGTGTATTATGATATGATATTGAGGTCTTTAAATGTTTTGGCAGGGTCTCAGGAAAGTACCGAACAAAGTC
>CAZJQR010000124.1:0-6018 GCA_964548345.1 uncultured Candidatus Bathyarchaeia archaeon
CCAAAGGTCGGACCTAATACCGGATCGCTTATTGATCCAGTAAGAGGATCAACTACCATTCCAGCTTCTCCAACGCCTACACTGTAAATCATTGCAAAAACCATGAGACCGATTATCGCAATAGCGACGCTAATTATTACAATTATTCGCATAAGAGGCTTATTTATATTCGGTTTGTATTCATTCATCTAACATTTCACCTCCGTTCTGTTTTTGCGTTCCGGTTTCTTCATTCAACTATAAACCTTAGGAACTCCAAAGCTTTCATTGAACCAACTCAACAACTCAATGGACATATAAACCTTAACTTTACACGTGCGGGGGAAGGGGTCAATGAATGCCTTCAGAAAAGGGGGTAGGGGGTATCACATGCCTTTCAGAAACACGTGCCTTTCCACGTGCCTGATAGCGTGCCTTTCAGCACACCACCCAGCGTACTCAAGCCTTCTGGCGCCCAAAAATGTGTGCGTGTGCATCAAAATTTAATCCCCAACCCAACGAGAATAGTGTTTCCTTTCAAGATGGGATAAAACGAGGAAGTAAAACAAGCCAAATGAAACCAAGACAGAACGAACAAGAAAAGGAGAAAAACAGCACAAAAGACCATGAAAACCGTTGAAGACAACCAGACAATATCAACATAAACATGAGACAAAAAACAGGATTTCACACAAAGAAACAACAGCATGAGCCAACATAGAACACAACTCCCATGGCTCATAAGAGGGAGTTTCCAAATGTGAGAAGAACGTTTTTGTTGCTAGTTTTGTTGAAAAAATTTCAATTTTTAGTGCTATAAATAACTTGCAGTCAACAAAATTTTAAACGCATATCTTACATTTCTACCATACATACTGCCGTTTTTACTAGTCAGCGATATACATGCATGTTAACAAATGTTATTTCCTCTTTTAGGCTTAGAAAAGGCAAGGTGTTAAAATTGATTTCGTGGAAACACTCCTTTAAACGATTAAACGAAGAATATGAAATAGCCAAGAAAAAGAAGCAAGCTTTGGACAATTTATTTGAAACCGGCAGAATTTCGCAAGCCACACGAGATTCCTTCGACAGCGACATCAACACAGTCATAATGGAAATCGAAAAGCAGCAGAAAGACCTTCTCACGAAAATGTATGGTAAAGCCGAGGAACTAGAGAGCCAGGTGAAAACGTTGGAGACGCTTCTTGCTAACTACGAGATCCAGCATGTTGTTGGCGAGATCGACGAGGAATTTTACCAACGCGAAATAAATCTACTTTCAACAGGACTTGAAAGCGCCAGGCGCGAACTAGACGTGATAAAAGAAGCCACCAACCAGCTTTGTCCACCTGTCGAAGAGACAACCATAGAACCTTCTCTGCCCGCAGAGGAAAACGAAGCCCCGGTCATTCAAAATGAACCTGTAGAAAATGTGCCAAGCGTTCCAGAAGAAGTGGCGGTTACAACAGAACCGTGTTCGCAAGAGCCGGTTATAATGATGGAGGAAGCCGTTGCCGAAGAAACCGTGATTGAGAGTGCAGATTCTATGCCGGAAGAGATACCGCAAGCCGTAGAAGAAAAACCAGAGATCATAATGGATCAGCCAGAACTCACAGAAGAAACGCCCGCTGTTACGGAAGCCCCACAGCCTGAAATCCCCGAAGAAATGCCCCCAGTTGTAGAGGATGCACCCCAGGAACCCGAATGCGAATGCCCGCCACAAGCTACCGACGAAGTGTCACAAGACCTGAATGAAACAACAGGTGCAACAGAGGAACACGTAGAAACTATCGAAGAGATGCCTCAAATGACTGAATACTTCTCGCAAGAGACCGAAGAACAGACAGAGATCGTACAAGAGACGTTGGAAAGCAAGGATGAAACGTCAGAGGCGACAGAGGACAACGCAGAAGTCGAAGTCACGGAAGACGTGCCGCAGTATGTAGAAGAAATTGCGGATCAACCAGAAATCACCGAAGAACTACAGCAGACCGCGGAAGACATGCCACTGATCGTAGAAAATGAGTCGCAACTCATAGAAGATAATCTTCAAACTGCAGAGGAAACTCCCGAAGAAGCCCACCCTTTAGGAGCGCCCAAAGAGGCTCCACAGGAAATAAGCGGCGAGGCCGTAACAGACGAGGATCAAAGCTACGAAGAAACGGCAGAAGCCGACGAAACCTCAGAAACAGACGAAGACAGTGAATATCAAGAAT
This sequence comes from uncultured Candidatus Bathyarchaeia archaeon, assembly GCA_964548345.1. Taxonomy (GTDB): domain Archaea; phylum Thermoproteota; class Bathyarchaeia; order Bathyarchaeales; family Bathycorpusculaceae; genus SG8-32-3. The sequence continues at coordinate 2,196 of CAZJQR010000124.1, forward strand.
TATAAACCAAGTACCAGTTTCTCTTTTTCTTTTTTAGACGAGGTTTTAGCGCAGATTTCAATTTTCCGGTAAGCCTTTATTTGTAAAGTAGAGTCGTAAAACATCTCTGAACGTAATCGTTAAGCGGAAAAAGTGGCGGATCACTTCGACAGCGATTCCCATAAGCGGCGCACTTAAATTAATCCGGCAAAAATATTCTTAGCTTAGGTAAGCCCATGTTTAACATATTGGCTATGATGATGGTGATGATGTGGCCGTTTATCCCGATGTTCTTAATCCAAATTCATCACGCCACTAATTTTTGGCGTAAACTAGGCAGCTGGACGTACTCTGTAATTTTCCTTGAATCGTTACCTATAGCATTCGCATTATATTGGTGGCGAGACGCAATTTTACAATACGAAGTCACCATGTCTATACCACTTATTATCTTAGGAGTCGTAGCGGTGGCGGCAGGAATTGCCCTCCACGCTTGGACCGCCAAACTGCTTGGAATCAAAGCAACAATCAGCTATACTGAATTGAAGCCCGAACCTGACGAAAAGAAGCATAAACTCATTACTTCTGGACCTTTTTCTGTGGTTAGACATCCATCCTACTGGGCACACACCTCAATCATCACAGGCACTTTCCTGATTACAGGCATCATCCCAGTGGGAATAATTGCCATAATCGACCTTGTGATAGCTTACTTTGTAACAATGGAGTTGGAGGACCGTGAGCTAACCGAGAGATTTGGCGATCAATACCGAGAATACAAAACGAAAGTTCCCAAGTTTTTCCCTAAACGTCGCCGCTGAAAAATAATAACGTTAACTGGGAAAAGAATCCGTTACGTTTCCAAGAGCGTTTGCAACAGCCGTATCGCAGACCAAGCGGCAAGAGCACTCGTTCGTGGATTCTCAGGATGAGGGTCATTCGCAAAACGCAAAAACATCTCGCCAAGCCGCCATTTCACCTGAACTTGATGTGTGTTGCGCTTCACCGTTGGGTCAGAAACCACTTGCACCCGAACTTTCGCGGGTTTAACCGTCAAAGCCAGAGTAGCGGCAACGTTCATTTCCCGCGGATAAAGCCTAGCTGCCTCTTCAGCATAGCCTTCGTACACAACCTTAGCTTCCTTATTGTTCAATTCAAGCGCCCTAGGATTTTTCCGGGAAGTTAAAACCACCTCATCTATCCCAGCCAAAGCCGCACTGGAAAGTGCGTCTAATCCGCCAATAGCGCCCGAAGGAACGTGAATTTTGTTGCTCTGCACGTTTAAACCCAATAAGGCGCCAGTGCTCATAACAATCAAATCAATGCCCTCAGAGACGATGAGCTCCACATATTCTCGGGCAGCCTGCTGTGACGCTGCTTCCACGATAACCTTCGGTTTAAGCCTAAGCATCTTATCAAGGTTCGTCACGGCAGTCACAGGAAAACGTAGAGAGCTCTTGAGTTTCTCAGCTTTTTTTCCGTCGTAATCGTAAAGAATCAGCTCGTTGCAGACAACCAGTTTTCGCTCCACTGCCTCAGATATAAGCGTGCCGATGGCTCCGCAACCGATTAAACCGACTTTTTTTGGCTCATAATTTTCTCTCATAATTGTCGCCCTTTTCAGTATTCTATTTGGAAGTACACATCGTACGGGCTGATTTGTCTGCAGTCACAGCGCTTTTCTGGATGAACTCTGACGTTGGCAATCTTGAGAGTCCCCGCAAGGTCTTCTTTGACTGAATTGATTATGTTCGCAGTTTCTACACTTCCAGAGTAGATGTCTATAGTTTTGCTTGGTGCATTAAGTGGCAGTTTCTTCTCCGCTTTATCCTGTCGCACCTCACTTATAATTGTCATAATCAAGTCTCCATTCTTTTCCACAGCCTCATTTTCCAGCTCAGGGTTATACTTGGGCCAAGATGAAATCTGCAAGCTCTCGAACCTCTTGTCTTCAGCATACATAAACTGGTAAATTTCCTCAGTCAGATGTGGGGTAATTGGCGCAAGCAACTGCAGAACACGATAGAGAACCTCATAGAGTGTATACTGGGCCGCAACTTTCTTTTCTGAACCATACAAATCAACATTGTATAGCTTATCTTTCACCGCTTCCACATAATAGTCGCAAAACACATGCCACGTGAAATTACGAATTTCTTCCACAGCGATGTTGAATTGGCACTTCTCCATAGCATCCGTTACTTTACGCGTCAGCTTTTCCGCCTTGCTTAAAACCCACCTATCCAAAGGCTGGAGCACAAACTCGCTAGGTTCGCTGGGGTCATAATCACTCAAGAGTTTATTCGCAAAGCGCGAAACGTTCCACAATTTAACGAGAAAACGCCTACCATACTCCACATCTGGCCACCTGAAAGGAATATCCGAGCCTGTAGCGCCGCCTCCCGCAGCCCACTGTCGCGTGGCGTCTGAGCCATATTTGCCTAAAACTTCAGGTGCCGCAACATAGTTCTTGAGCGACTTGCTCATTTTTCTGCCGTCTGAGCCTAGGACCATTCCGTTGATGAGGCAGCTTTTGTAAGGTTTCTCGTTGAACAACGCTAAGTGCCTAACCATCAGGTAGTAAGCCCATGTTCTAATGATGTCAATGCCTGACGGATGTACGTCAGCAGGGAAAAACCTCTTCCAGTCTTCACGGTCAGGCCAGCCGGCATGCACCGCGCACGTGATTGAGCTATCCATCCATGTGTCGAAAACGTCGCGTTCTGGAGTGAACCCGTTTCCGCCGCATTTTGGGCACTTGGCTAAGTGTGGGTTTTCCAGTTTCGGGTCTATGGGAACCCAATCTTCCGCGGCGAGGATGAGTTCCCCGCAGTTTTTGCAGTACCAGACGGGAATGGGCGTGGCGAAAACGCGTTGGCGGCTTATCACCCAGTCCCAGTCCAGCGACTTTGCCCAGTCAATCAGACGGGATTTCATGTAATCGGGATACCATGTTACTTCGTTGGCGGTTTTTTCCACTCTATCCGTCAAAGTGCGTGTTTTCATGAACCATTGCTTGCGCTCAAGGATCTCAACGTGTGACTTGCAACGGTCGCACACGCCGACTTCCTGCATGAGCTCTTCGGTTTTCTCCAGCAACCCAGCTGCAGCCAGATTTTCCACGATGGCTTTTCGCGCTTGGTTCACAGTTAAGCCAGCGTATTTGCCGCCGTTCTCGTCAATCCTGCCGTTCTCGGTGAGAAGCGTTATGACGGGAAGCTTGTGCTTCATCACGGTCTTCACGTCTTCCTTGTCGCCGTACGTGCAGATTTGAACCACACCAGTGCCGAAGTCTGGGTCAACTGCTTCGTCGCCTATTATCGTCACGGTGCGGTTAACTATGGGCACGGTGATTTTTTTGCCGATGTGCTTTTTGAACCGTTCGTCTTCAGGGTTTACTTCAACCGCGACGCAGGCAGGAATGAACTCGGGTCGCGACGTGGCAATAAGCAAGTGTTCGCTACTGTCCTGTAGTGGAAAACGGATGTAGTGAAGTGCGCTTTGCCGTTTTTCGTAATCCACCTCAGCATCAGCAATGGCGGTTTCGCAGCGGGGACACCAGTTCACGGGATGCGTTCCCTGATACATGTAGCCTTTCTTGTGCAGGAGTATGAAGCTGAGTTGCGTGCGTCTCCAGTAGTCAGGGTTCATTGTGCGGTACTCGGTTGTCCAGTCTATGCTGCAGCCCAGTTTCAGGATGGCGTCTTTCATTATGGCGATGTATCTTTCGATGAGTTGCTCGCACCACTTGCGAAACTGGTCGGGTGGCACGTCACGCTTTCTGACCTTATGCTCTTTCTCCACCTGTATCTCGATGCTTAAGCCGTGGCAGTCCCAGCCTGGG
>CAZJQR010000125.1:0-5992 GCA_964548345.1 uncultured Candidatus Bathyarchaeia archaeon
GGATTAATACACATCAACAAACTTACAATAACGCTCACAGCCAACGATACCAACGAAGTAGCAAAAACCTACTACAGAATCAATGATGGCCCAGTCCTAAGCATAAGCGCAAACGGACAACCAGAAATTACCACTCAAGGAGATAACAACAAAATAGAATTTTGGAGCGTAGATGTAACCGGCAACGAGGAGATTCCTCACAAAATCCTAACAGGAATACGCCTCATCATCCGAGATACTCCCATCCTAATAACCTAAAAAACAAACAATCGAAAAACAAGAAATCAAATCCGATTTGGGCTTCCCTCAAAAAAGCGCAAAGGAAAAAACTAAACAAAAAAACTGGAAAAAACAGGAGGAAAACGAAACAAAATGTATAAAAAAGAAATCATTTTCCTTTTTCTAATCTTTCTATTTATTGGCTCCTTCTTTATAACCGAAGAAATCTCATCGAGCTCTACAAAAACAGATCTGATGTCTCTGCCAACAAACAGCCAGACAATAAATGTCTATTATTTTTATGGTGAAGGCTGTCCACACTGCGCCAAAGTCGAGCCCTTCCTCGCCGACATGGAATCGCAATACCCAATCCAACTTCACAGTTACGATATTTACACTAATAGGGAACACATCTCGCTTTTCAACGAATATTGCGACCAGTATGAAATCCCTTCTGAACAAAGGGGCGTTCCAACCGTTTTCATTTCAAACACTTATTTTGTGGGCGACAGCTCAATCATCAACAGCGTTGAAAAAACGATCAAAAACGCTTTGGAGCAGAGTCCTAATTCAGAACTCCTTCCTAGAGCAGAAAGCGCAGAAAGCTCTGTTCAAGCATCCATGGCGGATGCCTCGTATATTTCAATAATCACCATTACTATCTCCGCCTTAGTCGACGCTATCAGTCCATGCTCAATTGCAATATTGGTGTTTCTGATAGGCGCCCGAGTTCTAGTTTCCGGCTTCAGAAAGAGAGCGCTAAAAGTGGGTTTAGCCTTCTGTCTTTCAATCTTCATAGGATACTTCTTGTTTGGCATAGGGTTGCTGAACGCGATAGTAACTAGCGGGTTCTCTGGCATATTCAGTCTGCTGGTTGGGCTAATAGCTTTGTCAGTCGGACTCTTGTATCTGAAGGACGTTTTTTGGTACAGGCGTGGCGGGTTCGCCATGGAGGTTCCCAACTCCCTAAAGCCAATGCTAATGAAGATGCTCAAGAAAGTGACAAGCCCGGTTGGAGCTTTTCTAATGGGCTTTGCCGTCGTCTGCTTCGAACTGCCGTGCACCGGAGGCCCCTACCTCTTTATCCTCGGCCAGCTTGCTAATGCTTCAACAAGGCTACAAACGATACCCGTGTTACTTTACTACAACTTCATCTTCGTGTTACCCCTGATCCTGATTACTTTACTCCTTTATTCCAACATCGTTTCTTTCGGGAAAATTAGAGAATGGACTGATAGAAATAATCGATTAATGCGTTTAATTGGCGGTCTTACAATGTTAGCCCTTGGCTTTGTTGTCCTGCCCTTGTCAATGGTTCTCCAATCGATTCTCATGTTAATGAGCTTTTTCAGATTGGCAGGGCCGATTCTGCTAACAATCATGTTTATGATTTTCGCTGTTTCTCATGCAAGAAAAAGACTATCAGGAAAAAGGATGGGGCGTCAACGCTCACGGGGATTCTTTTTGCTTGTAACAATCTCTATATCAGTGTTTTTACCCGTGGTTCTAAACCAAAGTGTCCATTCCTTGCCTAATGAAGACCCCGGGATGATTTATGATGCAAGTTTGGTTCCTCCTTTGGACATTGACGAACCAGAAAATATACAAGGTGCAAATTTTGGCGAAGCAATAGCGATAGGTGACGTTAATGGAGACGGATTTGACGATGTTATCGTTGCCTCTCCCAAGGAAAAAACAGTTACTGAAGAATATCCAGTTAGGGTTTACCAAGGGTCACTCTTTGGCGTCATGACATCGCCAATGGTAGTCATAAAACAAGCCTGCTTAGGTGCCTGCGACATAGCAACTGCTGATGTTAATAACGACGGTCTAGACGACATTGTAATCGGTAGCTCCAATCAAGTAGCACTCTTCCACGGTAAAAATGAGTGGGGAAACGAAAACAACAATGTGTTATTGGATATGTCTGAAGCCGATTGGGCAAAAACAGGTGAGACTTATGCCAACGCTACCTACTATTCTGAGTTCGATACTGAAAAATTTGGCTTTTCTGTAGCAGGAATCGGCGACATAGACTCAGGTGTAGGAGATGCAACCTTGACCCCGGATGGAATCGACGATATCGTTATTGGGGCGCCATATTGGCGATCGAATTTTGAATCAGACATTGATGCTGTTCCAGAAGGGCGCATCTACACTTTCTACGGTTCTGATAACGGTTTGCAAAGCGATTATGGACATATTGATGGGGTATATGTCACTCGCGAGTACATGAAGCGAGTAGGGCATGTAGTCTCAGCGGCTGGGGATTTGCAAAATGATGGTCTTAGCGAATTTCTCGTTGGTTCTGAAGGGATGGCTTCAACTTTTCCCTCTTGGCTGCAGGCAATCGGGACAGATTCAAATTTCCCCACCTCAATGGCTGAAGCTGGGGACGTAAATGGCGATGGCAACAGTGATTTTATTATTGGCAAAAACGGTTATCCAGGAAGCGCCCACGTTTATCTTGGCAGTGCCTCTTTACCCGCTACTTTACCGCCGGACGATGGAAGCCTTTATCCTCCAGAATCAATATCGCCTTCTTGGAATGTTTTTGGATCTCAAGAAACAACTTCATCCTTCGGCAACGAAGTGGCAGCAGCAAAAGACCTAAACGGAGATGGATACAGCGACATTATCATCAGTGACCCCCTATACAACCCAGACAATGCGCCAGGGTCGAACGGACGCGTTTACATATGGTTCGGAGGTCCCCCGAGCCAGGAAGACCCGTCAGGATTGGGACAAGGAGCAACAGCAGAAAACGCCGACATAATCCTTGATGCCTGCGGATGGTGCGGGTCTTTTGGTAACTCTGTGATTTCTGGAGACATCGACGGCGACGGAAACAGTGACCTAGCGATAGGCGACAGCAAAGCAGCCACACAATACCAAGCTTCAGATAATAGTACTGTGACTTTCACAACAGGAGCCGTTCATGTTTTCCTATCAGGTTTGGCACCCCCAGACCATGATAAGGATAGCGTACCTGACGAAGAAGATAATTGCGCATTCAACTATAACCCCGTTCAAGAAGATTCGGACACTGATGGAATAGGAGATCAATGTGACAACTGCAAACTGTTACGTAATAATGATCAAACCGACGCGGATGCAGACGGAGTAGGCGATGATTGTGATAGCTGCCCACAAGATTACAACCCTGATCAAGCTGATGCTGACTCAGACAGCTTGGGAGATAAATGCGACGCTTGCTACGATACCGACGGCCTCAACCAATATGTTCGGGGAAACTGCACCCACTCTATATACTCTTACGGATTTCCCGTATATAATCAGAACGGCGATAGGGCAACCCTCACGCAAACAGACAGGTGCGATGGCCCGAATTACTTAATTGAGTACTATTGTGGTGAAAACAATCAGCTAGCATCGGAGAGAATATTCTGCAGCAGAGGCTGCTCAGATGGACGATGCATCGGATACGTCGACGATGACTTAGATGGATTGGATGATCAATTTGAGCAGGAGATTGCTGAACGCTATGCGCCTCTTCTGGTTTTTGACTCTGGAGAAGATAACTTACCGGCACCTGTGTGGTATCTAACGCAGAACAGCCAACTCAAATTCAGACAAACAGGATTCTGTGGCGATATAATCGGTGGCGATGAGGTTGTTAAACAATACAATTCCGCTTCGTTCTTAAGTAATCCGTGTCAATACAAAGGAACGGACTACAATTGGGGAACCTACTACAAAAGGGTGTGCACGCCGTATTTATCATGTGATGTGAAGCTTAAATTCTGGAACACGAAATGCGAATGGAAGCAGGCGTGCGTGAATGTTCCTTACCAAAAGTGCTCTCATGAAGGCAACACAGAGTATAATGCGTGCGCCTCCCCTAAAGATCCATTTGGCGACGACGACAAATTTTATTTCGATGTTGGCGATAATATTTACGGCGGCTATCCCTTAGAAGATCCAGTGTATCCTTACACTTGGGGATTGGTTTCAAGCGACGTGCCAGTTTATGTCCACGTGAGAAATTCGAGATTTTGTTCTTCAACGCCTAAGTCAGGTTCCGAATTTCAAGTTGTAAAACCATTAAAACATGGACTCACTGAACCTTGCCAAATCGAGATTCAATACTGGTTCCTGTATCCTCAGGATGACGGACCTGCAAATATCAATCATGAGGCGGACTGGGAGTCAATCACCGTATTCATCGATTGGTATGGAGGGCTAGACGCTGACAGCACTCAAATCTCAACCCTAGGGCCAGCTGCTTATTATTCTATTCACGAAGAAGGAAAATACTACGATATCAGTGAACTTACGTTTTCGGAAGGTACTCACCCCCATGTTTACCCAGCCTGCGGCAAACATGCTAGTTACGCTGAAACGGGTGAGCATACCATACCTGGACCATGGTGGGACTTTCTTGAAGCGCGCGATATTATACATAAGGATACAAATGATGGAGCAGGACCTCATTGGGAAACTTGGGGAAACGTAATTAACATTGGAGAGAAGGGGCATCCTCTGAACGGGCAAGAATGGACTAGATACGCTGGAAGATGGGGCAGTTTTGGAGACCTATCATATGGGATGGAGTTATGGGGAGTGGAGTTAGGTTTTTGGATTTTGGATTACTCAAAACACACAACAGGACCGGAAGGACCTGCATATCAAGAATGGGAGACAGACAGTTTTGACGCCTCAATTTCATATTGCTCCCGAGACCAAGATCATGACACAATATTGGACGAATTGGACAACTGTGATGTCTACAATCCCGAGCAAACAGACACGGACGGAGATGGTGTTGGAGACGAATGTGACCGCTGCACAGGGGGGCTGGGTTCTCAAACAGTAGATTCTATCGGGTGTCAAATAGAACGTATGCTTCTCTACACTGGTGAAGCTAATAGCGTAGCATCTGGTAATGAATTTGCTGTTCTATCATTTCCTGCAGGTGGTTTCGCTGAAGAGACCAGTGTTACTATCAGAACTCAGACTAGCTTTGCCCTGCCTGAAGAAGATTACATACAAGGCTTCGCATATGAAATCAACTCTGAAGCTGATCTTGTGAAACCAGCTACACTGACACTGCACTATGAAGATTCTGGCGAATTAACCACACAAGAAGAAAACGGAATCTACGACATCGCATTCTACGATAACAATTCTGGAACTTGGATACCGCAACACGCTCAACAAGACGCAACTACTAATACCCTGACTTTGCAGCTAAATCATCTTTCCACCTACGCTGTTTATATAAATACAGTCTTAGACGATGACGGCGATGGAATTTCTGATGAAACAGATAACTGTCCATTAACGTACAATCCCAGCCAAGAAGACAAAGATAACGACGGAATAGGAGATGCATGTGATGATGACTCAACACCAGCCGGCTCAATAACAATCAACAACGGGGCATCATCCACCACAACCACCTCAGTAACATTAACGCTGCAAGCCAACAGCCCTTCAGGCGTAGGCCAAATGCGACTCTCCAATGACGAAATCACGTGGTCAGAGTGGCAGGACTACAACACTTCCAGCACATGGACGCTCCAAGGAGGAAACGGTGATAAAAGCGTCTACGTGCAATTCAGAGATAACACAGGTCTGGTCTCAACTTACTCAGACACAATAACCCTTGCCACATCATCAGATTCCGGAGATTCAGACACAACTCCGACGCCGACACCTACCCCCACGCCCACACCAACCCCCACGCCCACACCAACCCCCACGACCACACCAACTTCCTCACCTTCACCTACAGATTCGCCCATTCCTC
>CAZJQR010000126.1:0-5977 GCA_964548345.1 uncultured Candidatus Bathyarchaeia archaeon
GTAGTAGACCGGGGGGGACTTGAACCCCACCCAAAGTGGAGATGTCACCCGCACACCCCCTTTTTAAGGATTAGAATATCTCTGACCAATTAAAGCGCGCATGATGTAAACAATATTAGGTAAACTTATTTGTTCGATAACTCCTAATCCAAAAACATGATTCTGCAAAGACCGTTCTATCAACGAGACACGATAGCAGTTTCAAAAGACCTTCTGGGAAAAATTCTTGTACATGAGTCCAGTCAAGGCGCGACTTCAGGCCGCATAGTTGAAACTGAAGCATACCGAGGACCCGAAGACCAAGCTGCACACAGCTCAGGCGGACGTCGCACCGTCAGGAATGAAGTCATGTTCGGGCAAAAAGGACACACCTACGTCTATTTTATCTACGGACTCTACTACTGTTTCAACGTAACCGCGGGCAACGTGCCGGGAAAACCAGAAGCCGTTCTTATCAGAGCGCTCGAACCCGTCACAGGCCTGGACATTATGACAAAACGCCGAAGCATCACAAAGGCAAAAGCGGTAAACCTGACGAATGGCCCAAGCAAGCTATGCATGGCAATGGCCATATCAAAGTCACAAAACAAAATGGACCTAACGCTCCACCGCTATATATCAAAGACGCGCCCCCTGTCTCACAAGAGGATATAATGGAAACAACACGCGTTGGCGTAGATTATGCTGGGAAATGGAAGAATAAATCCTGGCGATTCTACATTAAAGGAAACAACTTCGTTTCAGTAACCTAAATCCACATTGATTCAATAAACGCAAAAAGCTTTTGAATTATAGCCATCATAGCGGTCATCATCTCCGCCCTACCGTATTTTTCCAGAGTTTTGAATGTCTTGGCGCACGCTAATCACTATTTTACCCCGTCAAGAGCCTTCGTTATTCTTTGAATTACGGATGAGGGGCAAGTTCTCTAACCTTTTCCAAGTTTTCCATGTCATTTCTTCGATCATCTATTGGAGTCTCAAGGATAAGAGGAAGCTGTCCTAATCTACTTTGGAGAATGCTTCTGAACCCACGTTCTCCAATCCTTCCCATTCCGATGTGCTCATGCCTATCCACTTTTGAGCCCAAAGCTCCTTTAGAATCGTTGAGGTGGACAAGTTTCATTGCATCCGAACCAACTACTTCGTCGAAGCGTTGGAGTGTGTATTGTACAGCTCCTTGCGAGACCAAGTCATAGCCTGCTGCAAAAGCATGAGAGGTATCAAAGCACACGCCAATACGTTCCCTGGTCTTGATTTTAGACAAGATTTGTGCAATATCTTCGAAGGCAGATCCCATGCTGTTCTTTGTGCCAGCGGTGTTCTCCAATAGCAGAATGGCATCGTTTTCAACTGATGATAGCGAATTGGTCACGGCTTTAACTATTCGTTTGAAGCCTTCCATCTTTCCATATCCAAGATGACTGCCCAAATGTGTAACAACATACGGCACGCCTAATTCTGAAGCTCTGTGTAACTCATCTTTCAACACTTTAACAGATTTAACAAAGACATCATCTTTTGGCGATGCAAGGTTCAACAGATAAGGCGTGTGGATAAAGACAGGCCAAATTCTACTTTCTCTCAGCTTGTTCCTGAAACTCTCTACCGCGTGTGATTCTAACTTCTTTGAGTCCCATCCGCGTGGATTTCGAGAGAACATCTGCAGAGTGTTGCAGCCTCGCTCCGCGGCTCTATCGACGACTCGGTCAATCGATCCTTGAATTGATAAGTGAAGACCAAGCCTCATTCTTTTGCGCCAACTTGAGCTTTTAATGTATCTCCGGAATTATTGACCATTTCGATCGATTATTAATAGTATTGGAGTGACAGGGAGCGCGCGCTACCACGCACATGCTGAAGCTAATCCAGCAGAACCATGATAAGCTGGACGACCGTACTGCCAGCCACTACTACAGCAAGTTCGGCTTCGTCGCGCCCAAGTACCTCCGCAAGTTTGCCTTTGACACGATGATAAGCGAAGAGTTCAGTATTCCTGAATCCGTTGCTGATTTCATTGAAGGGAGAACGCCGAAGAAAATAGGGGCAAGGCATAATCAAAATTGCTGAGGCAAGCTGACGGATACTATGACCGATATTCCTTGTATCTTGGAAAATTAAAGCGCGTATCAGATTGCAAGGGTTCTTATCGATTAGAAAAATCAAAAAAAGTAGTTCTTGAAAAAAGCGTTGAACGAGGTAATCTCTTCGATTAACGTGCATACGCATGTTATGATACGCTTATGAAATAATTGGCATAGATCTCGTCGCTGTGTGTTATTTTGGAAACGCCTCCCAGTACTAATCCGACCGTGGATGGACTTGAACCCCAACCGCAGTGGAGACATCACCCGCAAAACTCCCTTTTTTATTGATATTTATCTGAGTAACTCAATGATAGTTTTAATTATTTGGAATCAATTAATATTAGATCAGGGTGAAAACCCTGAGAAAAACTGGAAACATAATTTTGCTACTTGTTTTTATCATATTACTGCTTGCTCCAATGATTCTAGAGTTCATCTTTCTGAATGATTTTTCTTCAGCTTTGCAAAAAATATTTCCCTATTGGAGAAACAGATCAACAACACTTTTGCTTAGTGACATGCTGTTTCTGCAAGGAGGAGCATTTATTTTGTTTGGAGCTCTAGTAGCTGGAGTTATCCTCTATAATGCATGGGGAACAACAAAACGTCTTTTCAGAAAATACATATCATCTATTTGGAACATAAAAGTAATGGAAGAAGAGAGAAGATCACCAGCAGGATTAGCTTTTGGATTAATTCTTATTGGAGCTGGAATAGCCTACATAGCAGTTGGTATAATAATAACAAGATAGATGGACCGGGGGGGACTTGAACCCCCGACCTCCTGAGTGCAAGTCAGGCGTTCATACCAGCTGAACTACCGGCCCACACGCGGCTTTCTGAATGCTAAGAACATTTCCTTGATATTTAGTTTTTGTCTGCTGGAATCCAGCATCGCCACTCTTTAAAAGCGAAATATGAGGTTGATGGAAAAAATAAAGAATAAATGAGACATTAATTAACGGTTAGCGTTAAAATCTTAATATCGTCTTCGTGGCGGTCTTTTCTTTGACCAGCATTCTCGGCAGTAAACAGGCCTGTTCGGGTCGGGCTTGAATGGAACTTCACATTCCTGACCGCATTCAGAGCAAACTGCCTTGTGCATCTCTCTATCGGACATCGACTATTTTCAACTCCTTCTTACTGTTTTGCGTGCAAAAATCGCTTCTTACACGGTGTACCTATGCACTACAGAGGAGAATATAAAATTTGCCATTTCGAAACACGGGAGCCGCTGTGGAAACACTTGATTGGCTCACCGAGTTTAAGCGCTAAGCACAGAAACGGGCTAAAAAACAAAAGTTATGGCTTGTTCCTAAAATCAGAAAAACAAAACAAGGCGAAGTCAGCGTTGACTTCCGAGCCCCGCAAAGCATCGCATTGTATAAAAGTAAAGGTTTTTTTAGAGTTTAAGCCTGAACCGGCACTGTTTGAACTTCAAACGGAATTTTCTCTTTCATTTTCTCCGCGGCATACACGACGAGCTGGTTAAACTGTTTTTCTGAAAGGACATTGCGTGCTCTGGACAAAACTTCTAGACATATGTCTTTAAAAACGAGGTCAGCGCAACCCAACTTTGCGTCATCAATCAATTCCTTGCAAGCTTTAAAGATTTGTTCACTCATGCGACTTCACCTTGCAAACAAATACTTCACTCTAAAACATTAAAACACTTATGAATTCAAAATACATATCAGAAATAACATCTCCACAGCCTCAAAATCATGGAAATCTGCTAATGTCCAGAAGCTAATATGCTCTGGAACAAGTAGCTGTCTATGTTACCGCCAGAAACAACAGAAACAACCGTTTTACCTATGAACAAAGGCTTATTCTCTATCACAGGCGCAACAGCCGCGGCGCCAGAACCTTCAACAACCTGCTTATCGTAGTTCCAAAGCAGAAAAACCGCGTGCCGCAACGTTTCCTCCTCCACCAACACGACGCGGTCAACGCGCTTTTGCACAATCTCGAACGTTATTGGCCCAACGTTGCCAGAAAGACCTTCAGCCACGGACTTTGTCTTTGCCTTTTGAACCTGCACTATTTTTCCCGCCTTCAGAGACTCGTACATAACCGGCGACGATTTTGACTGCACACCAATCACCTCTACACCTGGCATTGCACTTTTTACGGCGATGCTTATACCAGAGATTAAGCCTCCTCCGCCAAGAGGCACCATAACTACATCAACGTTGGGAAGCGCTTCGATGATTTCTAAGCCAATGGTGCCGTGCCCCGCGACGATATACTCGTCGTTGTAGGGCGAAATGTAAGCACAACCGTCTTTACGCGCCAGCTCTTCAGCTTTACGTTCCGCCTCATCATAGTTCTCGCCGAACAAGACTAAATCGGCGCCGTACTTCCGTATGCCGTCAATCTTGACTTTCGGCGTGTTTCTGGGCACAACCACTCTTGCGTAATAGTTCAGTTTTTGCGCGGCAAACGCCACTGCTTGACCATGATTGCCTGCTGACGCAGTGATTATGCCTCTGTCTTTTTCGTCCGCGTTCAAATGCAGGAGCTTGTTGAAAACTCCTCTGGGTTTGAAGGAGTTGGTAATCTGCAGGTTTTCCAGCTTCAAGAACAGTGGGCACCCGCAATAAGTGGTTAGGAACTGCGATTGTACGAGTGGAGTGCACTTGATGAAGGGCGCTATTGCTTTTCGGGCGTCTTGTATTTTTTTAAGGGTAATCAGAGACATCACCATTGAAGTTCAAGGCTGCAAACTGCTGTTATTAGAGAGAAAGCAGCGTAGGTTAAAAATGTGGCAGTTGAAATGGCGCTGACTGCAGCGTTGGCGTTGCAAATTTTTTACCACAAAATATTTAGTACTCTTTAACATCAAAATCTCAGCATACAAGGGTGTTTTTATGAGCGCAAGCACAGAAAATTCGAATCCAGCTGAAATTTTTAGGAAGCGAATGAGGGAACAACAAGAACTTCTCAAGCTTCGAATGAAGCATGTTAAGCACACGGTCGCCGTGATAAGCGGCAAAGGTGGTGTAGGTAAAAGCACCGTGACGGTGAACCTTGCCGCGGCTTTTGCCCTGCATGGGAAACATGTGGGGATTTTAGATGCGGACATACATGGTCCCAGCGTGCCTAGGCTATTAGGCTTAACGGGGCAGCAGGTGAAGGTGGGACCGCCAGGCGCGTTTCCAGTTATAGGCGCGTTGGGGATGAAGGTTGTTTCGATAGATTTCTTTTTGCCTGAAGAGAAAACTCCCACTATTTGGCGTGGTCCGCTTAAAATGACGGCTATACGGCAGTTTTTGTCAGATGTGGTCTGGGGTGAATTAGACACGCTCTTTATTGATTTGCCGCCTGGAACTGGTGACGAACCGTTGAGTATAGCGCAGCTTTTGCCCAACATTGACGGCGTGATTATCGTCACCATGCCTTCGGAGCTTTCTCGAGCCGTCGTCGAAAAAGCAATCACGTTCGCGCGAAGGGTGGGAATGCCCGTGATAGGTATCGTTGAAAACATGAGCGGCTATGTCTGCCCAACTTGCGGAACCAAAATTGACATATTTCGGTCTGGCGGTGGAAAGAAGATGGCGGAAGAAACTGGTGTTCCATTTCTCGGAAGCATCCCGATAGACCCAAAAATAGGCGTGGATTCAGACAAAGGCTCACCGTTTGTGATTGAGCATGAAGACTCGCCTGCAGCTAAGGCGTTTGTTGAAATCGTGAAGAAAGTTGAAGATTACCTGAAAGAAAAAGAGAACTAGAAAATAAACAGATGAAAAGTAAGAACGTCTTTTTCTAATAGGAAAACTTCAATAAGAGTTGCTTAAGAGCGATAAAAAGATAAGTGGAGAGTTGAATTCAGGTTTTTCTTGTTGTGCCGTCATGGTTTACGCTTTTGTAAGTGTTATCTCTATCGTT
>CAZJQR010000127.1:0-5928 GCA_964548345.1 uncultured Candidatus Bathyarchaeia archaeon
AGGCGGGTGGCCATGGCTCTTTTAAGAGGGCGAAATAGAAGGGCGAAAACTTGAGTATATACTGTCATATCTTGAGAAAATCTAAACGACTGTTGTTTATAAGCTCCCTTACGCTACCTTGTTTTTCTATTTTAGTATCCATAGGATATGCCTACTGCATTCTGGGAAAGTAGTTCGCTATCGTATACCAATATATTTAAATCTTCTTTTGCACCTTGGATTTTCACAAACAAGAATTTTTTCAACCACTTTGCCAGGAAAACTTCGCGAGTGAGATTTTTCAAAGGCGTAATCAGAATGCAAAGGGTCAGGCGGTTTAGTTTCAAAAAACCAATGACAGTAGGGGCATTTGATAACGAGTTTGGCTAATGCCATAACACTCCTCCAAACTAGTAATATTCTGATCTGCGGTAAAAACTTGTCGCACTCGATACTTGCGCGCTCATGATTTCCCTCGCAGTTCACGCGCAAAAAATATTCTTTTGACAAAGTACACGATAAGTGTTAAACATCAAAAACTACATCACAACACAACAAGCTTTTTACCATTGAATACCCTCCTGTCAACCGAAGGTGTGTTGAGACGCTAAAAAAAACCAGACTCGAGTGTCCTCGTTGTCACTGGATATTTACGGTTCAACAGCCAGACAGGCAGCATTTTGCTTGGTCTTTTCAAAAGCCTTTGCAAGCCAAAATTGAGGGCGCTGTGATCGAAAGAGACTTTGTTTGCCGAAATCCAAAGTGCAAGAAACCAATAACCATCTATTGGTACACTCCAAAACAATATCTAACATTGATATAGACTGCAAACCGAATAATACTGTGCAATACTTCTTCTACGCATTAATAGCTGTAAGCCCAAACTACAGAAAATTCTGATCTTTAGCGCGCACTTTTTGTGGCAAAATGTTACTGGATTGAATTATAGAATTGAGTTTTTAGATTTCAGGCTCTTTTAGCTTTCACTGAGTTAACAGTTAATTTCGGCAACTAATCTTGTTGCTTTTTGCTATATTGTTGTTATTGGTTTCCTGTTTTACTTTTTGGGTGAATTTGATGGAGCGCGGTGTCAATTTTTAATGGTGCTTCATCAAAAATTTAGGTTTCTTTGCCGTGTGTGTGTTAATCGGGTTTATATTTTTGATTTTTGTTGGTATTGGTCAAGCGTTGGGCTGAACTGGTGCCTACCCAAGTTGCTGGCATTGCTTCGCGATATAGCTCAGGTTGTCGCGGAGTAGCTTGCTGTTGATGGGTTTCCTGAGTATAGTACGACGGTCGGGATGTACGCCCATACTTTTAGTTTCCCGATACTAGGTGGCTCAAAAGCTGAAGAAACAAATTGAAAATAAAGTTGAAAGAGGTGAAATGGCAAGTAGCGAACAGCAACAGCTAACGCTGAAAACAAAAGTGCCATTATGAAAGTTACAGCTAACACATTCACCCCAGGCACCCAACATATAATACGTTGAACTAACACTTAACCTTTTCTCGAATTATGCTTATCTGCGCTGTGTTTCACCACGTACATGTATAGGAATGTACTCTGTAAAAATTTAGTGTGTTTTTATTTTTACGCAAATTATTAAGCGCAAGAATAATATACACTGTCAGAAAATCATTCTCAATTGAGGTGCAGTCCGCATAAAAACCAAAATCAGCAGCATAGGATACGTCAACAAAATCCGAGACAACATACTCAGCATCAGACGAAAAAACCTCGCACCTTTATATGAAGCCTTGAGAGCCGCTGACTGCGTCGTCTGCGCAGGATCAGGCAGATCGCTTCACTCGTTAAACGCGGCTATGAGCCAAATAGCCCTCAGCCAAGTAGGCTGGAGAAACAAAGTTGTGTTAACGCCGGATGACCCTGGGTTTCCAGGCAAGAACATGTACGATGCTGCCGGTGACCTTGAACGCCGCTACAAGAAGACTTTGCTGTTAATTAATTCTGGGAGCGGCTATTCAGATGACCCGTTAGTGATGGCTCAGGACTTGGCGAGGTACATTGAAGAAAAGAAAACATCTAGGTTTACACTTGGGCTTATAACTTCTGGTTTGGAATCGCCGTTAGCTCAAATCACCAGACAATACGGTCATGTGGTTCACGTTAAAGGGCGAGGTAGACTCAAGCCTTCATTCGAGTACAGCGAGACTGGCATGATGGGCGATGTGTTCGAGCTGGGCACGCTTTCGCTTCTGTGCATGATGATTGAAGCTATTTTCAGAAACTTAGAAGTGGAAGACGTGTTTAAACTCTGCAAAGAGGAATTCGAAAAGATAGGTGCCATGATAGACGCTAACGTGAAGTCGGAAACCTACACGCAACTTGTTGACCTCATGGAAAAGCGAACCAACGTGTTCATAGGTGGAAAAGGCACCGCAAACGAAATTGCCAAAATGACAGGCGTCAGACTCTTCCACATTAAAAGCTTCTTAGGCGACAACGTGTACGTAACCAGAGGCGTTAACACCCCGCACCCCAGAGCTGGAGACCTTGAAATCCTGTTATCTTACACTGGCGAAACCAAACCCGTCATCATCTGGGCGGATGTAATGAAAAAGTTTAACGGCACCGTGCTGGCGATAACGGGCTCGCCAGATTCAACCTTAGCCAAGAAAGCAGACGCGAAGATAATCTTAGAGGAAGAAGTAAAACCAGGCACACCACGACGGTTTTACACTAGAGCAGCTTACGTTTTGAGCCCTTTGCCTGCTAAGTTAGCTGAAAGGCTGGGTCAAAGAGGACTGAAGCTGCCCGAGTACATAATCAGCTGGTACCACTCCGTTACACAATAATCGAGTAAGCAGGAAACAGCGGGCTGCACATGGACCCGATACAAGCGATAATACTAGGTTTCGTTCAGGGCGTGACAGAATGGCTTCCCATCTCCAGCACAGGCCATCTCAGAATAGCAGAGCAATTCCTTGGGTTAACCTTACCCCTACTCTTTGATGCGACCTTGCACGTAGGAACCCTCATAATCATACTTTTCTTTTTCAGAAAAGACATCAAACTAGTCCTCGTAGCACTCGCAAAGGGCGACTTCAAATCGGAAAACGGAAAACTAATCCCCCTAATCATCGTTGGAACCGTGCCCACCGCCTTAATCGGCGTGGTCTTCAGCGGCACCATAGAAACGTACTTCAGCAGCAACAGTTTCCTGCCCATAGCTGGCGCCTTCATAACCTGCGGTGTGGTGCTTTACGTTTCAAAAACGGGGCAGGAACATACGCAGAACATTACGTACATTGCAGCCTTGGCGATAGGCACCGCTCAGGGCGTCGCTTTGATTCCAGGATTGTCCCGAAGTGGGTTAACAATCGCCACGGCGCTTATGATAGGAGTGAGACGCGAGAAAGCCTTCAAGTTTTCGTTTTTGCTTTCTGTCCCGGCAGTGGTCGGCGCTTTAGGCTTGACGCTTTATGAGCAGCAGGGGATGCTGACGCTTGCAGGCGTGGGTTTGACGGAAATCTTCGTGGGCATAGCGGTGTCGCTGGTGGCTAGCTATTTCGCTTTAAAACTCCTTTGGAAGGCATTGGCGGGCAAGAAATTCTACCTTTTCGCGTTCTACTGCTGGCTCATCGGCGCTGTGCTCTTAGCGTTTAGTCTCAGCGGTGTCTAGCCAGAAAGGCTTGCCTGAAAGAAACTCTGTTAAGAACTCCGCAAACGACTCGTTTTGCTTGTAGACTTGAACTACTTCACTGTTGACCAGAACTGTGAGCTTTTCTCGAAAAGCTTGCGACATCAGCTCTGCCACGCCTATGCTTCTGCCGCCGTCCTGCAGTTTCTCTCTAAGAAGCGCAACAACGTCGGTGAATCTGTGCTTGAGCTGCACGACCCATCTGCCGTTTTCAATGTAGGGTCCGGAAACCACGCCGTTGCTGCTGGCGTATTTGGAGAGGAAGTTTTCGCATTCCTTTTCCCGCTTGAGAGGCGGACCCAAATGCTTCTTAACGCTCGGCAATTCGCGTTGCTCTAGCTCGAAGACGAATACGCTGAGCGTTTTTTCGTTGCTCCAAACCGCGTCTCTAAGTATCTTGAAGTCGTTCAGTTCAGCAAGTTTCCGTAGAGCCCGCTGCGTCTTGTACAGTTGCCCCCATAAAACGTCAGGCACCGCTTCTATGTTTCCAAGCGTCAGAAATATGAGGGTGGAACCGCGCGTCTCCAGTTTGCTTGCTAGAGTTTCGGAGGTTAGGGCGCTTATTTTGGGTGGGTAAAAGAACTTTTTGCTTGGGGTTTTGAGGAAGGCTCGGGCTGCTCCAACAAGTGTGTAGAGTTTCTGTGGCTGCACGGCGGACGCCACGTTTCTGGCTTTGTCTACGGGGTCAACTATGACGAGGGGTTCTGGAAAGAGCAGTTTAAGCTCTTTTTCTCTGCCAGCATAGTGGCCTTCGATGTCTATGGTGGTTCGATGCTTGTAACTGGCGAACGTGCGCAGCGTCTCACTGAAGGATTTGTAGTGTAGAATCAGTAACTCGCAGAGGTAGCCGCTGAAGCCTCCTGTTTTTATTTCGGCGCCGTATGCTTTGATGCCTTGCAGGAATTTTTTGAGCAGACGGACTTCGCTGCGTAAGTCTGCGTTCAGGTGTTTTTTCACGTAGTCTGTGTGGAAGGGTGTTCGGTCTGTGGCGCTAAGCCATTCGCCTGGTTTTGCATCGTAGCAGGGCACGATGTTCAATCTGACTTCGCCTATGAACGCTTCAAGGTAGGGGTGTTCTGCGAACCGTTCGATCTGCCTTGCGCCTTGGGTGGCTTTGCGGGCTATTTTCAGGCTGATTTCTCCGAGTGACCTGCGGGGTATGGTTGTTGGCAGGCGCATGAATACGTCTATTTCGGGTTCTTCCCTCAGCCAAGTGTCTTTCGCGACTGAGCCTTCAACTCTTACGGCTGTTTTGACGCCTTGTTCTCGGGAGGCGCGGAGCACTTTCTGCCGTAGTTCTTTGGCTAACGCTGCTATTTTTGCCCTTTCCGCTTGGGTGGGCGTGATTTTCTCCAAGATTTCTTGGTTGATGGCGTTTAGTTTCTGCATGGGCGAGACCTGAGTTATGGTTGAGGGCAGAATTCTTTAAGCGTTGAGTATATGGGTCCTTTAGGGGTTAGGGTGCTCTTTTTAAGGCGTAGGCACTTTGCGTCGACGGTGCCGAATTCGTAGTTTGCGTTTTCGGTTAGGAACGCGGCTAACTGCTGCTTGTTTCTTCCGGAGCGGACGCGGGCGATGGTTAAGTGTGGACTGAATCCTCTGTGGTCGGGGGTGAAGCCTAAACCGCGCAGTTTGGGTTCTATCTGGCTGAACACGCTTTTCAGTTGTTCTGCGCCTTCGGTTATGCCTGCCCAGACGACTCTTGGGTAACGCGGGTTGGGGAAGGCGCCTAAACCCTTGATTTGCACGGTGAACATGGTGAACTTGACTTGCTTCATCTCGTCAAAAATTTTTTCAACCATTGCTGGCGTGATGTTCCCGAGGAAGCGGACGGTTATGTGTATGTTTTGTGGCTCCACGGGTTTTAGGTCCGCGCCCGTCTGAACCAGATGGCGCTGTGCAGTGGCAAGCCTGTTCAAAACGGTGTCGCTTTCGATGGCGAAAGCTAAGAAGCTTCTTATGGACTCGGGCATTTCTGTTCCTCAGGTACTTTTTACATTGTCCTCTCATAAATGCTTTTTAACAGCAAAAGCGGCTTCCGTCTGCACTATTCTTTTTTTCTGTGTCCAACCAATTTGGCGATGCCTTGCGTGGGGTTAAGAGCTTGTCGGGAAAAGGAAATAAAACTAGAGGTTGCAAGTGACAAAAAGTAGTTATAAACGCTTTTTAGTTTCGAATGTTGCTATTGTAGATTAAAAAAGTGTACGCCATGAACGCTGAGAAACTTGTTGTTGGTTTAGCTGGCATGCCAGGGTCGGGTAAGTCTCTGGTGGTGGAGACCGCTGTG
>CAZJQR010000128.1:0-5882 GCA_964548345.1 uncultured Candidatus Bathyarchaeia archaeon
TCTTCCGAAGCCTCTTCCCCATCCTCTGCCGTAACCTCTTCCCCATCCTCTGCCGAAGCCTCTGCCGTATCCAAAGCGTGGGTTTATGTATCCGGGGGCTGAGTAGCCTGCGCAGTAGCCTGCTGCTCTTCCTGTCATGGGTCCTGCTCCATATGGTCCTGTTCTGTCTCCTCTTGGCATTTTTTGTTTCACCTCTATTTTGTGTTTATGCACAATTTACATTATTAGATAATGCACAAAAATATATAAGGATTACGCCGTAAATAACACAAGCAGAGAACAATGTCACGCAGACGATGTAGAAGAGGAAGAAGAGGAAGATTCCCCAAACCAGTCACCATACCAATCCCCCCGAGAGTTGATCAATTCATCCCGCAACCAAGAACGCTCGCTGCGAATGTAACAATTGAACCAGCAGAAATGGAAGCCCTAAGACTAGTAGACCTCGAAGGGCTGTCTCAGGAGCAAGCGGGAATAGAGATGGGTGTTTCAAGAGGCACAATCTGGAGACTAGTTCAAAGCGCAAGAAAAAAAGTTGCTCAAGCCCTAACTGAAGGACGCACCCTTCAAGTCACAAACGAAGCATCTTACCCAGCAGAAAAATAATCACCTTTGCTGCTTAGAAATATTTTGAAAAGGTACGGGTCATCAACAAACTAGAGTTTTAGCGCGCGCGCCAACTTTAAGTGTGGTCTTCTCCCGCAATATTTTCCCATTTTTCTTTTTATTTGACTGCCGCGTCAGTCGGACTTACAGTGCTCTGCCTACAAAAAATATTTATGGCATGTACATAGATTTGAAACGGCTATCCGCGAATGCAGGATATGAACAAAGTGGCGTTAGCGCACATATATGTTATAAAGCTGAGTTGGCGGCACAACTGAGATTATCGACTAGAACAGACGAGAGGCTAAATCGAGTTGATTGGACGTGGGTTTAGACGGAGTTTCCTCAACGCTCTGAAGGAGTTATCATCGAAAAGAGCAGTGAAGTACACAGTTTATGCTTCCGCGGTCGTCGTGTTCTTCGTACTTATTCTGCTTCCACCAATATTCGGAATCGTGATCAAATGGGGTGAAATACAGCAAGTTTTCGACCAGCCCCAACTCATGGGCAGAGCTCTTACCGCTATCGGGAATTCATTCGTGATCGCGCTCGCAGTTTCTGCATTGGACCTCGTTGCGGGGATACCGATGGCTTGGCTAATCACTCGTTCAAAATCTAGATGGATGGGTGTGCTCGACACTTTGGCGGACATACCATTTGTGGTTCCAACGGCAGCGCTTGGTTATTCGCTTCTACTTTTCTGGAATAGCTCAGAGGGTGTATCCAGCCTTTTCGGCGGTTCTCTGGTTTCTACTGGGTGGCTCCTCATTTTGCTGCTTCATTTCGTGTTCTCATTTCCCGTCGTTGTCCGCGTAATGGTTGGGGCACTGTTGGATTACAAGATGGAGTATGAACGCGCTTCGAGAACGCTGGGTGCAGTGCCTTTTGTAGCGTTCCGAACCGTTACCTCCCCTATACTCAAACCGTCTTTCATTGCCGCGTTTATTCTCGCGTTTGCAAGATCGCTGTCAGAAACGGGTGCGACGTTTATTGTCGCAGGAGCCTTCGAGAACGGGCCTGTGTTCATCCAGAACCTCAAGAATAGCTTTTCAGCCGGGCTCGTCTCTCAAGCCACGTACGAAGGAGCCACAGTGTTCGCCAGTGTGATACTGATTGTTGTGTCATGCGCTATGTTCGGTGTCATCAGGGTTTTGGGACCGCGAATGAAATTGCCGTTTAAGGGAATCTGGCCAAACATTGAAAGAAGACTAAGCTACGCTAAGGCGGCTAACTCTAGGAACACTCTGACGCTTGTTGTCTTCGTCATCATTGTTCTAGTTCCATCACTCTTCGTAGCTCTGCCCGCCTTACAAGCAGTTTTCACAAGAACACTTCCCGACGCCTTGTCGGGTTCAGGCATCTGGGGCAGTTATTGGCAAAGCATCCTACTCTCTTATGCTCTTGGGGCAATTGTCACGATTCTTGGTTTCATAACTGGACTGCCAATGGCGATCTTGATTGCGAGGAAGAAACTCGGGGCGTCCAAGTCGGCGTTCCTTGACATACTCGTCAACATCCCGCTTATCGTGCCTTCGATAGCCCTTGGTGTTTCGCTAAGCTTCTTCTGGAAACAGAGCTTCCCTTTCATGCCTGAAATGCTGTTGCTTATTTTTGCTCATTTGTCCATTACTTATCCTTACTTTGTGAAGTCGATGTCAGCGGCGTTTGAGCGAATCAGCATTGACATGGAAGAAGCCGCAAGAACATTGGGAGCAAAGCCCTTCAGTGTTTTTTCGAGTATTGTCTTGCCGCTGAGCAAGTATTCAATCCTTTCTGGCGCGATAATGGTTTTCACCCGAAGTGTAAGTGAGACAGGCGCGACAATCGCAGTCGTTACATCTTTGCGCACCGCTCCTGTAGTGATTGTAGAATGGGTTAAAGGAACTGTTCCAGCCAATTCACTGGAAATAGGCTTAGGCGCAGGGATTCTTGTAATGCTTTCTTTCCTAATCCTGTTCTTGCTGAGACTTGTAACTAGAGGAAAAGGGAAATATTGACATGATACCCTATTACAAGCCAAAATCTGTTGCTAACAGAAGAGAAGAGGAAAAAAATTATGCCTGAAGTGGGAGTAGTCAATCTGACCAAGAAATTCGGAAACATAACAGCTTTGGAAAACATAAACCTGCAAATTCATGATAAGGAATACTTCTCCCTCCTAGGTCCAAGCGGATGTGGCAAAACCACTCTGCTGAGATTAATCGCTGGATTAATAGAGCCAACTAGCGGTGAGATATACATAGCAAACAAACGCGTTGACAAGATTCCACCCGAAGACAGGGAGATCGGATTCGTTTTTCAAACATTCGCCCTTTTCCCGCACATGACCGTCTGGGATAATGTGTTGTACGGTCCAAAAGTGAAGAACTTCAACCTGAGAGAAGCCAAAACAATAGGAGACGAAGTTCTAGAAATGGTCAAACTGCATGAAAGACTAGACGCGTTTCCGGGCGAGCTAAGCGGCGGCATGATGCAGAGAACTGCAGTTGCAAGGGCATTGGCTGCAGGTGCCAAGACCCTGCTGCTTGATGAGCCGCTGGGGCAATTAGACGCTAAAGTTAGGAACGAAATAAGATACGAGATTAGGAAGATGGCGAAAGATCTTGGGCTCACCGCAATTCATGTGACTCACGACCAATCTGAAGCCATGTCAATTTCCGATAGAATAGCAGTTATGAAGAAAGGAAAGATCGTTCAGGTCGGAACACCCAAAGAACTTTACATGAATCCAAACAGTTTGTTCGTGGCACACTTTATCGGCGAATCCAACTTCCTAGAAGGCTCAATTACTAACGCGGAAGGAGAAGATCTAGAAATGGAACTGCGCGGCGGGTACAAGGTCCACACAATCTGCAAACACACTTCAACAAGTGGAAGGATAATTTTAGCTATCAGACCTGAAGCATTCACGATGGACCAAGGACTCGTCCAGAAAGATAACTCTCTGAGTGGCAGGGTAGAGAAGGTCACCTTTGAAGGGACCTTCATGAGATATATTATCAGACTCAAAAGTCAAGACTGTGTTGTAGTAATCAGACCATCCATGGCAGAAGCATGGACCGACGTCGGATCAGAAGTTACTGTGAGTTTCGCTCCTGAAAAAACTCATGTCTTTCCGTATCCACAAGCGGGATTAATGAAAGAAATATCCGTTTAGCTGCTGCCAACATCTACCAGGCGCGCCGCTTGAAAGTTTCCTCGTCGCCCATCCGTTGGCTTCTTTTCTGAATAGCCATCTTTCAAAGCGTCAAGCTCTCGTCCATATACGCTGGAACATCTGAAAAAGCCAACATACGCGTACCAACAAACAGCTTAATCATAAGCAACAACAACGACTGCGCCAAACCATATGTTGTTGCTCTACAGGTTCTGGCTAACTTCTGGAACCGGATTTTGCATGAACGCATTTAGACTACCAATTGTCAATGAGTGCTCGAAAAAAGGCAGGGGCAAAGGGCTCCTAAAAACTATAGTCAAACAAGTTTTTGCTGCAGGAATCTTAGTATTGCACCAAAAAACCGTGTTCAAAATGCTTGTTAATCAGATAGTCTCCAAAGACAAATCTCGCGAGAGTATATACAGGGTAAGGTAAAATTAAAAAGCTAAGCGCACACATGATAGAATTGTCGCATTGAGCCCAGACAAGGGTTATATGTAAACGCTCCAAATATGATAAAAAGGAGGATGCCATTCGTGGAGAAAAGAAGTTACAACTGGTTTGAAAAGCGCCGTCGAACAATAGGGTTAGAGATGGCACAAGAGCAAATAACCAAAGCGTTTGATACTGTTACTTTGCTGCATAAAGCAGCGTTGAGCTTTGCGGAGGGAAATTTGAAGGAAACAAGAAAGCATATTGAGAATCTTTTCACGACAGAGGAGGAAGTTGATAAGTTACGAACAAACGTTTTCACAGAACTTTCAAAAGGTATAGCGCTAATGGCGGATTACCGTGAAGACCTCTTACATCTCGTCAAGAGGCTAGACACTTTGGCTGATCACAGTAAAGATGCCGCGAGATGTTTGCTGATGCTTGGGGATGCAAAGATCCCTGATGAATTATCTCAGAAAACGGTTTTCATGACTTCCAAGTTGGTGGAAACTGCTCAAACTTTGCGAGCAAGCATCGAGAAGATGTCGTCTAATCCAACCGAAGCCATTGATCAGGCTCGGAAGGTTCAGGATATCGAACATGACCTTGATCAGGAATATCTGAAGGCTAAAAGCCTGTTTGTGAAGTATGACAAAAAAATCAATTGCGGAGCCATGGTAATCCTTGATGATCTGATTGAATTCATCGAACAAGCTGCAGATATGTGCGCTGACACAGCGGACTACATAGTAATTCTGTCAAGCAGAGAATAATCCAATCCTATTCTTTATGTTATACTTCTCTAAACAGGAGCAGTTCGAGAAAAACGGTTTTTAGATGTTTTTGGCGGGCCCACTGGGATTTGAACCCCACCTCAGATGGTGATGTCTCCCGCGCAACTTCCCTTTTTTCAAGGGATTTAAGCGTTGTTAAAATATGCTTTCACTAAGTTCCACTTATTAACATACAACTATTTTCAGCATCTCTCTCGGATGCCTTAGCATTACTAGAGGACTTTGAAATGACCCTGCCAGACACCCACAATTGGAACAGTCCGCATTGTTTCCAAAACACCTTCTTCTGTTCCATGAAACATCAAAATGCAATACTTCATCGCCCCAGTAGCATGAATCTCTGTGGTCGGGGTATTCATACCATTTTATCATAGCTTTGCTCAAAAGAAAATCTTTTGGGTACAATGTCTTCACTCGTTTCATTTCTCTTATTATATTTTCTCTCTCTTTTTCTCTTACAACCATCTCAACACTTACATTGGTTCCTCCAGCGCATATGTTACACACAACACCGTTGAAACCATTCTCTTCTGCAATTTTTACAACATCCTCAAGCTCTCTGTAATTATCTCTCGTGATTGTCATATTGATAACAACACGTTTGTCCCCTGAATAGTTCTCCATCACCTTTGAAAAAACAGTTTTGCCTCTGATTAAATCGTTTGTTTTTTGAGAACCATCTATTGAAACGAATAATCTATGATTGAATTCTTCGGGTATCCTTATTGTTCCGTTTGTAATAACGTAAACAAAAGGAAACACCTTGTCAGCGACCATGAGAACATCAATCCTGAGCGCAGGCTCACCACCAACCAAAAGAACGGCCCTTATTCCTGATTTGTAGAGTTCATTGAACCTCTTTTCCCAAACATGTATGGATAGTTCTTGTGTTT
>CAZJQR010000129.1:0-5847 GCA_964548345.1 uncultured Candidatus Bathyarchaeia archaeon
GTTTGAAAGTCGTCCTGACTAGGGTTTGATGTAGCCCGGGATAGCTTCAAACACTCGCTTCAAACTTTTTCAGCGTACTATCAATTTGCTATTAAGAAATAGCGTGATTGCTGTTGAAACAGCTATGATTCTATAGCTTTTTGATAGTAAATCCGAGTGTTCGAGTTTTCCAGGAATCATGTTATGTACATGTTATGCCTTTCAAACTGTTCAGTTGCAGTCAAAATTGGTGAATCCTGGGACTCGACCCCAAAATGGTTCGGAACCAGTTTCTCACAGCCATTTCAAGTGCTAGCGCTCCCTGCTGCTTGCACAGGTTTTTGTGAGGTTTTCAATTTTCAGCGCTAAATCAGTCATATCGCATTGCCTCTGCTGGTCTGGTTCTTGCTGCTCTCCAAGCAAAAGTCAAGGAAACTGCACACAAACTCCATATTTCTGAGCCATCTGCTGACTCTTGTGTTTTGACGAAGTTTTTAGTCAAAAACCCTAAAATGCCATTACATTTTAATAAAGTCACTATGAGCTCTGGACTTGCCTCGTTACATAAGATATTGAAAGATGAAACGAGAAGGAAAATTGTACTCTTGTTAAATGAAAAAGGTAGCCTGAGCTACACTGATTTGATGGATATATTGGGAATTGTCAGCACGGGAACGCTAAATTATCACTTGAAAATTCTAGGCGACCTTTTGGCAAAAAACGAGACTGGACAATACATGCTCACAGAAAAGGGCAAGCTATCTTCGCGATTGCTGATAGAATTTCCTGAACCAGACTATGCGCTTCAGACGAAAAGAAAATGGTGGAGGCGATTCTGGACCGTGGCTATACTGTTGCAGGCTGCTGGATTAGCTGTTGTTTTAGCATTGTACTTTATAGGGTCATTGGATTTCTCTTGGATGGTGCGAAGCTTTTTCAGCTTTATCTTTGGCATGACTTTTCTC
The DNA here is from genome assembly GCA_964548345.1 of uncultured Candidatus Bathyarchaeia archaeon. GTDB lineage: Archaea > Thermoproteota > Bathyarchaeia > Bathyarchaeales > Bathycorpusculaceae > SG8-32-3. Next base: position 945 of record CAZJQR010000129.1, read on the forward strand.
TACTTTTTCTACCGGATGATTCGACCCCAGAGAAACGGTCAGAAAGATCAGACTAGGACTGTTGAGGACGTTCTGGTTTCTGGAAGAAGCTTGCAAGAAGTAAGGGAAGAAGTTTTGAGTTGGGTAAGGGAAGAGGGAATAAAGATAGAAATTGAACGAGAAGATTTCATCAGGGGGCGTCTGGGAATTCCAAGTGGGCTTGGATTAACAGCGCCCAAGTACTTTGAAGTGACATTAAAGCCCGTTCAGAACGGCGTCATGGTTCATACCGAGGGCTGGATCAGCCTGTATGACGTTAGTGAGAGGAGTTTCTCGAATAGAATACTCACATCTGGCAACATCCCGCGAAGAAAAGGCTGGAAAGTAATAAATAACCTTTGGGAACGGCTGAGGGCGCTGTCAAGATAAGCGGTTTTTGACTATGGCGAAGTGGATGCTTGGACAAATCTCAAATATTGTTTCCTAAATTATGTCATACAGGCAAAAAAGTTTGAGGATGTTGAACAATAAGCCTTGGATGACAAATCAGTATCCGCCTTAGAGTTAGAGACAAAGGCAATACCCCTTCAGGTAGCGTTGCCCATTATACTGCTTTCCTTTCTTGTTGGAGTTACTGGTTATGCACTAGTGCGGTCTGAGGTGCTCAGGCAAAATATGGGCGCAGTTGCTTGGTTTATTTTTTGGTGTATCTTGATTGTTGTTGGATTAATAACGGTGCTCTTTTCTGATATTAGAATTGATAAGCAAGGTATATCCTTTAGAACTCCTTGGGTTCGCTTGTTGGGGTTCAAAGGTTTTCCCGTCCGCTTTTCTTTTGATGAGGCGAGAATAAAGTTTCGGTGGGGAGGAAGGCTTTTGATAATTAACAAAGGTAATTTTTGGGTAAACCTTCTATTATATAGTTTTTGGGTTATGCCTTTCAAATGGAAAGAAAGCATGGAAATCATCAAGGAGATTCAACGTCATATTACTCTTTAGAAACTCTAAGCTTATACTATCTTCTCTATCTCACCCCAAGCATCCACAACAAAGCTTGTTAAAGCCCAATGCCAACCACGTTTCTCAGCGACATGTTCACCGATCTCCTTTTCTAGCCGTTTATTCATCGCGCGCGCTAACTAGGGGTTGATGTAGCCCGAGAGAGTTTCGAACTCTCGCCAAGCGTATCTTGAGAATATTTTTACCGCGTGCTAACCTTGTGGTTGTGGTTTAACAGTCACAAATTTATAAGTGCAAGAAAACTGTTCTTGAATCAGTATGCTGCGAATATCTTTTAGACAGCTATGGAAAAGAATTCCGTATAACTCTGAGAAAGAAGTGCGCCGAATATGGATGTACCCGAACAAGCCGTACTTGGCAACAATAGGATGCTAGCTACAATTGGAAAGCATGGTGAGCTTCGATATTTGTTCTGGCCTACAATAGATTACCCTCAACATGTGCGAGGCTCATTGCCCGGAATATCCTACTCATTCAAAGGAAAAAACAGTTTTGACTGGCTCACTGATCCAGCATGGACAAAGAAACAACAATACCTACCCGACACCAACATCGTTCGCACCTTTTTCAGACACCCTAACAAGCCCGACTTGAACATAACATTGACAGATGCAGTCTTGCCAGACTCTGATGCATTAATAAGACAATTTGTAATCCAGAACGTCAGCGATGCTGAAATCTTTCTACGGTTATTCTACTATAACGACCTAGCAATATCGGAGTCGCCGATTGATGATGCCGCTTACTACTTGTTGGAAGACGATGCCATTATTCACTACAAGCGCGATTTCTATTTTGCATACACAGGAACACTGCCTTCCTCGGGTCATCAATGTGGAGTGCGAGGTGAGAACTCTGACTCGTTTAGAGATGTGTACGACTCAAAACTGTCGGGGGGTTCACTTACGTTGTACGATGGTTCAAGAGATGTTAACTCCTGCCTCAGCTGGGATCTCCCTAATTTGGAGACGAATGGAACAAAAACGTTGGCGGTCATAATTGCGATGGCCGCCGCTGAGAACGAAGTGTTGAGGACGCTTGGAAAATGCAAAAACGAATCACTGGAAAAGCAAATCAGCGGAACGGAAAAATTTTGGAAAGATTGGATTGCTAGTCTAAAAACGAATAATAAGGAAGCGCAATCAGCGGGAATGATTAGACGTTCCTTACTAGCGCTTAAACTGCTAACGACTGTAAGCCATGGCGGTATAGTCGCAGCGCCATGCATGGATCCTGAGTACCGTTTCTGTTGGCCCAGAGATGCCACCTTCGTTGCTTATGCCTTTGACAGATGTGGGTATCATGAGGAGGCGAAACATTTCTATATGTGGTGCACAAAAGCTCAAGAACCCGAAGGTGGGCTATACCAACGCTATTACATAGGGGTTCGCCTAAAGGGTCCCTGTTGGAGCTCGCAGATAGATGAAATAGCAACGGTTCTCTGGGGTATGGGCAAGCATTTTGAACTAACGGGTGACCGCCGGTTTGTTCGCTCAGTGTGGAAAAGTGTCAGGAAAGCCGCAGACTTCCTAGCTGCACAAGTTTCTCAAGCTAATGGTTTGGTTGAGACCGTGGGTCTTTGGGAAGAGAAATTCGGTAGTCACGCATACTCTAACGCAGCAGTGTATGCAGGACTGAAATCGTCTGTCACTCTTGCCAAAGTGATGGAAAAAGACGATTTAGGTAGTGCGTGGGATAAAAACGCAGTTAACCTTAGGGAATCACTGCTCAACCTATCTTGGGATGCACGCTTAAACCGATTCATCAAAACAGCTGTCCCCAGAGACGAGAACCTTGACATCAGCCTCTTAAGCTTATCTTACCCGTTTGATGTTTTGCCTGCCGATGACAAGAGAATTAGAAAGACCGCCGTAGCAATAGAATCTGCTTTCAAGTTTAAGTCAGGCGGGTTAGGCAGGTATCCCTTTGATGATTACTACGGCGGAAACCCATGGATTCTGACAACCCTATGGTTAGCGTTATATTACGAAAAAGTAGGCGAATTGGGCAAAGCGGAGCAGCTTATTCGCTGGACACTTGATCACTCCACCGAATTAGGGTTACTTTCGGAGCAAGTTGACAAAGAAAGCGGAGTTCCCATGTCTGCAATACCGCTAGCGTGGTCCCACGCTTTCTTCATCCTATCCGTTCTTGATCTAGAAGAAGCAAAAAAAGAATCAAGCAAGAAATATGATGGAGACTGAGATTTTGAGTGCAATGTCGCTGGATGCGAAACAAAATTCTGGGCGATTTGTTTATGTGGTTGCCGTGGTTTCTGCTTTGGGTGGATTGCTTTTTGGTTACGACACCGGTGTTATTTCAGGAGCTATCTTGTTTATTGAAAAAGACTATGCACTTTCAAACCTTCTAGTGGGCATCGTTGTTAGTGCTGTTTTGATAGGTGCTGTAATAGGCGCAGCAATAGCCGGGTATCTAGCCGATTTGGTGGGTCGTCGCAAAATGATTCTCGTGGCTGCCGTAGTTTTTATTTTGGGAGCAATTGGAACCGCGTTTACTCCCGATGTGTTGCTGCTCATAGCGGGAAGAATTGTTGTAGGACTAGCGATTGGCATAGCTTCGATGACGGCGCCGCTCTATATCTCTGAGGTTGCTCCAGCAAAGGTGCGGGGCTCTCTTGTTTCTTTGAATCAGTTGGCGATAACAATCGGCATCGTTGTTTCTTATCTTGTCGATTACGCGTTGGCTCCAATTCAAGGTTGGCGGTACATGCTGGGTTTGGCAGCAATCCCAGCAATAATACTGGCGTTGGGTATGATTCCTTTACCAGATACTCCAAGATGGCTAGTTAACCACAGCGAGCCTAACAAAGCTCGCATGGTTTTGAAGCGAATCAGAGGTAACGAGGATGTGGAAAAAGAGCTGGGAGAAATTCAAAAAGGCCTGAAAGAGCAGAAAGAGGGGCGTGCTGAACTCTTAAATCCGCTGGTGAAGCCTGCCCTGATAATCGGTGTTTCTTTGGCTATTTTTCAGCAGGTAACGGGAATAAACACAGTTATTTATTATGCTCCAAAAATATTTCAGTTTGCAGGAGTATCCTCTTCTTCAGCGGCTATTTTTTCGACTTTGTTAGTTGGCGTCGTTAACGTGGCTTTTACAGTTGTTGCTATACTTTTGTTGGATCGTGTGGGTCGTCGTCCATTATTGCTGATGGGTTTGGCGGGGATGGTTTCAAGCTTAGCGTTGCTTGGTGTTTCCTTTTATTTGCCAAGCTTGTTTGCTCTCCAGGGACCTCTAGCCACAGTCGGGCTAATGGTTTATGTAGCTTCTTTTGCCATTGGATTAGGTCCGGTTTTCTGGCTTCTCATTTCAGAAATTTATCCTCTGAGAGTTCGCGGTCTCGCCATGAGCCTAGCCAGCGAAGCTAATTGGGGCTCAAATCTTATCATAGCTTTGACTTTTCTTACTCTGATTCAGTTTCTTGGAAGATCAGGAACTTTCTGGTTATACGCGGTAGTGGGTATATTAGCATGGATATTTTGTTACAAGCTTGTGCCAGAAACAAAAGGACACACACTTGAGGAAATAGAAAGACATTGGCGAGCAGGTAAGCATCCCCGCGAAATGGGCAAAAAGTGAAACATAATATTTTCAATGAAGAAACTTGAAGTTACAGTCATGCTTCTCACAAGTATTTGTCTTCTCTCAGACGGTGCCTAATGATTCTTAAAGAAGTTTTAGTTTAGTTGATGCAATGCGAGAAGATAAGTATAAACTGTTCAATTTTAATTTGTTAGCATGCACAATAGGTAAGGGGACAAAGAATGCCTAGAACAACCATAGTTTTAGCGGTTGAGAATCCCCATTTCACAATTAGGCTCTACGAGGATCTACTCAAAATAGACTTGAAAGGAAGTTTCAAGAATGAAATCGAAGAAGCACTAGA
>CAZJQR010000130.1:0-5224 GCA_964548345.1 uncultured Candidatus Bathyarchaeia archaeon
CGCGCCCTTGAAATTAAAGAGAAGGAAAAACTAAAAATCTGGTTAGATAATAGCCACATTATCATTGAAAAAATGAGCGCCTAATTCATTTTATATATAACAACCACGTTCTAATCGTAGTTTTTCATAAAGTTTGTATTTTCTACGATTTAATAGCAAAAGAATAGAGTGTCTCGTTGGCACAGATGAGACACACGTCTTCAAGGTTAAGCTTCTATATTGACAGAAGGTCACGCGCTCTTATGTTGATTTCAGAGTTTGGGATCTTCCATTGCGGTAAGCCATAGAATTTCAAAGTAGTCTTGAAGTATTGATAGCAAACAGGGATTGTTTGTCCGTAGAGTAGGGCATTCTTCCAGCACTGGAGTGGTACAAGTGCAAACCCATGCTTCCTTCATGTCATACACCGACACCAAAGCTTTAGGGGCGTTCAGAAGATATCTGATCTTGAAGTTGGAATGTTGCATTAACTGTTTCATGATGTCCGATAATATTTTTTCGCCAGGTTTGTCGATGATAACTCGAATTTCAACACCCCTTTGCAAGGCTTCAACGATCTCTTCCAAGTCAATAAACACAACAGCGTGCGGATACCTCCATGAAGTAACCACATCGAAGCTCCTCTGCACACCCTTAAGCGTCCCTTTCTCCCTCAGTACAGCCGCTTGTTCAGAAACTAAACTGAATCGAGACGCATCTTCCTCAAGCGCCGTTCTTGCGTTGTCATTTTTGAATTTCTCCAGTATTTCTCTTGTTGTCGCCTGCAACTCAGAAGTTACTTTCTTTCTGCGTTCCATCAGAACGACGAAGGCATCGTGAATTGAAATTGCTCTGAACTTACAGGGCGCGGATATTATTTTTTCAACCAAACCCAGTTTCTCAAGCGTTGCCATTACGCGGTAGACGTCTGACCGAGCAACTCCTGAATTTTTCGAAACGGTTTTTGCCGTAGACAACCCTGAATGTAAAAGAGCTAGGTAAACCTTGGTTTGGTTAGAAGTGAGTCCTAAACGAGTTAACGTTAGAATAGTGTCTTGATTCTCCATTGCCCTCTCTCTCAGGACAATACTGAATTACATAGCTGCTATGTGACTTAAGTTTTTTGTCAGTGTGCTCTGCACTTGCACACTTTTAAATAGAAATATCTGGAGAACTAGAGCGGAGAAAGAGTTTTTTCAAGACTTTTTCTTTTAAAATTTAGGAGAATAAAAATACATGAAATTTTCAAGAAGCAAAACTACGACTACTGCTGTTTCTTTGTTTCTGTTGATTGCTATTGTTGTTTCGCTTGTTGCTTTACCGAATGCCAACGCTCAGGGAACTCAGAAAACTTATCCCGTGATTGGCGTTACGCCTAATCCTGTGGGTGTGGGCCAAGAAACACTGGTTCTGCTGGGTATAACTCAGCAACTCTATAGCGATTTGTACCAATGGAAGGATCTAACTGTAGAGGTCACGAGGCCTGACGGCCACACTGAGACGCTGGGTCCACTTGCAACCGATTCAACGGGACTAACAGGCACCATATACGTGCCCACCATGGCTGGCAACTACACTCTGCAGGTTCACTTCCCAGAACAGGTAATACCGCCTGGTGGAGGAGCCAGCTTCTTTGGTGGCGGGATACCAGACGGCACAGTGATGAAAGCCAGTGACAGCATTAAAATCACCCTTGTCGTAACGGAGGAACCTTTAACGTACTATCCAGGACATCCGCTGCCATCCGAATATTGGACCCGTCCGATTGATGATCAGCTTAGAGAGTGGGCACCGATCGCAGGAAACTGGCTAACGAAGCCGCGTAATTTCCTCGCTATCGGCAACGACGACGCGCCAGAGACTGCTCACATTCTGTGGACGACTCCGTTGACGTCAGGAGGTCTAGTCGGAGGAACATTGCAAGGATATCAGGGTACCGAGGATGATGTTACCAATATCGGAGATGAAACTGGAGATGCATACGAAGGCAAATGGGGCAGTTCTTTTGGTGGAGGCAGCATTGTCATGGAGGGAAAACTTTACTACTATAAATACGCGGCTAACGACCGATACCACGAAACCATCTGCGTCGACCTGCATACTGGTGAGCAGCTATGGTCTAGAGTTCTGCTAAACAACCTAACGCTAACGCGCGGTCAACTACACTTTTGGCAAACATACGACAATCAAGGCGTTTACGACTACTTGTGGGCAACAGAAGGCGGTGGTTTCTTCGCTCCTAGTCCCGCCAGATGGCATGCGTTTGACCCCTTCACTGGAGACTACGTTTATAGCATGTATGATGTACCTTCAGGTACCGTTGTCTACGGTCCAAGAGGAGAAATACTGGTATACACGTTTGACTTGCGAAACGGCTGGATGACTCTGTGGAACTCAACTAACATACCGGCACTGTACGCAGGCACAGATTACGCTTCTATGGCTTGGGGTCAGTGGCAACCTATGGGAAAGAATGTTAACGCGACTGGCATAGCTGGGGTAACTATTGGCGCCGGATTCATGGGCTTCCCACCAGGTCAACCCTACAATCCACATACAACGCCTTTAGGACTAAACGGATACATGTGGAACGTTTCGATACCAACAGGCTTACGGGGAAGCGTCCAAGCAGCTTTCGTGGAGGACAAAGCAGTTGGTGTGTACACAAGCCAGACAGAAGTGACTGCATGGGGCATAAACTTGGATCCAGATAACGGCGCTATAGGAAGTAAGCTGTTCGATAGTACTTGGGATGCCCCCTCTGATTGGTCTGAAGGCAACCAAACAATTGGCTTTGGAGCTATAAGCAACATTGACGGCGTTTTCACGGTGAATGCAAAAGAGAGCAGATTACGCTATGGCTTCAGCACCGAAACAGGAAACTACCTGTGGACGATTTCTGAGCCAATTGCTATGTTGGGTCACCTTACGGGTGGTCCGCCTGGCGAGAACGGCTACATCGTTTGGGGTAAGCTCATTTGCGGGACCATGAGCGGTGTGATCCAGGCTTTCGACGTTACGAACGGCGAGCTTGTGTGGACTTACAACGCTGTGGATCCGTACATGCAGGTGTTATGGAGCAACAACTTTCCTGTGGGGCATCTGATTGCTACTGACGGTAAGCTTTACCTTGCGAACAATGAGCACTCTGTGAATCAACCTCTTCCGCGTGGTGGGCCGTTTATCTGCCTTAACGCTACGACTGGTGAGGAGATTTTTAGGGCGGATGGTTTGTTCCGTTCAACCGTTTGGGGTGGGACCGCCGTTATCGGTGACAGCATTATAGCTACGATGGATACGTACGACCAGCGCGTATACGCTATAGGCAAAGGACCAAGCGCAACCACAGTGTCAGCACCTGAAGCCGTTCAACCATTAGGCACGCCTATACTGGTGAAGGGTATGGTAGCTGACATATCTCCGGGTACAGAAGAATACGCAAGGACGGCTCGTTTCCCGAACGGTGTTCCTGCTGTTTCTGACGCGAACATGAGCGACTGGATGCTGTACGTTTACAAGCAGTTCGCGCGTCCGGCAGACGTTATGGGCGTCGAAGTTGTCGTAAGCGTGCTTGATCCGAACAACAACATCTACGAGGTTGGCAGAACAACAAGCGACTCAAGCGGTGGTTTCAAGCTGATGTTCACTCCAGAGGTTCCAGGCGAATACACTGTCATCGCTACTTTCGATGGATCTAGGGCGTACTGGCCTTCATTCGCGCAGACATACTTAGGCGTGGAGGAAGCTCCTGCTGCTACTCCTGAGCCTACACCGACTCCAGAATCCGTTGCTGACATGTACTTAGTGCCAGGAGTAATCGGCATAATCATCGCAATCGCAGTAGTCGGCGCTATCATAGTGCTGATGCTTCGAAAACGCTAAGACCAAACTAAACCGCACAAATCCATTTCCCCTTTTTTAGTTTAGCCACAGGCAATCATAAATCAAACAAAGATAGAGGGGCTGAAAAGGAGTCTGGACGGGAAAAAGCAATTGCAGTAGCCTTCAAGCAGACTGCGTTCTTTTTTCTCCTATATCTGTCCGTTCAGAGCCTCAGCAAACCCTCAATGCGCGAATTTGTTTAAAAGTGTGACTAAGAAAGCGGCTTTACCAAACCAGTTCCCCTCCGCACATCAGACACTTAGCTGGAAACTCGTTCTGAATTTTAGTTAGCCTAAGTCTGCACATAAAGCAAAGGTAGATGTTGCATTTTGGGCAGTGTTTGTAGCCGCCGATGTGTCTGTCGCAGGGTCGGCTCAAGTTCACGTTGGGCATCGTAGGTCGGTTTGATGTTGATGCTTCAAAATATAAGGTAAGTGAAAAGAAGAACAAGCGATGACGTTGAGAGTACAGGTAAACTGTGAATAGCTCGACTGATAGTGGTTAAACCGAGGGTATAAACAATTCCCGTATTAAAATTTGCTCACAGGGTCGTTTTCAAAAAATTAATTAAGAATTTTAGCGGCGGTGTCGAGCGGTGACTGTCGTGTTCTTACGATTTACCTGTAGGCGGCATCGGTGGGACCGTGCGAGTCGAGTCTCAGGGTCGTCCACGACCTGAAATCCCCGCCAAGTCAATGCGTCAACATATGTTCCACCACGTACATAACAGTACACAGCAAAAGCATGGGAAACCCGACGGTTGTCGTACTCACCGAGCAATCGCAACACCGCGCCATTCGAGCCGATACGTAAATCGCGGTAGCCGCCCATTTGGTGCTATAACCAATATTGCGGTAATCGGAACGGGCGGGTTTCACGGGTTATTTCGCGGTTTGCGCCTTGTTTCGGCTTTGTTTCAGTGCCCCAAATTTCCGAAAGTGGGGCAGTCACGAAACCGTCGAAAGAAATAGAGTGACCGTGAAATCTCATAGAATACAACCATCCCGATTTGCGAGTTATTAAAATTTTAGCGCGCGTATGAGTGAAGTCGAAGTGTATTTATGTCGAACACATACATAAGAAGGCTTTAATCTTACTTATCGTAAATCTTAATATAAAATATTTATGGGATGGGCATAAACTGGTTAATTGTTCTATCAAACATTGCTTTCCCTTTGGCGAAGAAAAAATAACTTGAGGTGAAAAAAATGCAATTAAAGAATTACACGAAGAAATTACTGGAAGATTTAGACAAGAAAATTCCGTGGTACGTCAAGGAGATTGGCGAGTTCAGAATTACACTTAAAGTTGAGGGTAAAAAAGACGAATTTGTCGAAGTTATATTAGTTGGTTATCACTACTC
>CAZJQR010000130.1:5234-5805 GCA_964548345.1 uncultured Candidatus Bathyarchaeia archaeon
GATTGGGGAATTCAGAATTAAACTTGAACTTGAGGATTCAGAAGAAATTATCAAAGTTAAATTTGTCAGATATTACTATTCGAAAAAACCTTTACGTTGCGAAGCTGACGGTCACTTTCCGATAAAACACATCTACGTCGTTGAAGGACTGGACGGTCGCCAATGGCGGATTGGAAGCACATGCATCGAAAAGGTTGATAACCCTAAAATCGTAAAGTGGACGAGGGATCGGCGTAAACGCAAAGAGATGATAGAAGAATATTACTCTCCAATTAACGCCGCTTTGAACGCGAACAGGTATTTCAAGCGCTATGGAAAATTCCGTAAACCTCTGAAAGTGTGGGAACGCATCAAAGCGGGAATTCGCAGATTGCAATGGGGAAAGGAGCCAACCGAACCCCAGAAAAAAGCGTTGTGGATGCTTCACTTTCGTTTACGTGATTTCATAAAAGTTGATGATTAATGCCGTATTGGGGAATTGACTCGGAGGCGTCGATAAGCGGCGAACAGGACGTTCACTCGATACAGGTTTGCGAGGCAAGCGGGGAGAACACGGGGCGCGTGTTTTACG
>CAZJQR010000131.1:0-5592 GCA_964548345.1 uncultured Candidatus Bathyarchaeia archaeon
ATTACAGCCTGAAAAGCAATTTCTTTCAATTCCCTTTGCTTGAGATTTTTCCATGCATCACAATAACCGTTCTTCAAAATCCCAATGAACTTTAGCATAATTACACAAGTTTTTTATTTTCTGTTCACTATTGTTATGATTGTTGTCTTGTTTTGCGGTGTCTCTTGGTCAGTTGGTCATCTAAGCCAAGCCGTGGTGTTTTACAATCTTCCAGAAGTGTTAGAGAATTGAAAGAAAGTTGCAATTTGAGGGGGTAGCAGAGTGTGTGATGCGGTTTCTAGGCGCTTAGAATTGCTGAAGCGGGAAGGTTTGGGCTTCTCGCAAGCGGAGATTGTGAAGGAATTAAGCCAGAAATGCGAGTGTTCTTGCCGTACTTTGTACAGGGATTTTGAGACTCGGGGTAGCTGGCAACCTGTTATTCAAAGTGTCATCGACGCTCAGAAGATACTGTTGAAGGTGGTTAATCGTTATGAGCAGATTTACCGTCAGGCGAGTGTGCGGCTTTTGACTTTTACTGAGGAAGCTTGTCAACTCGGCGCTTTAAACACGATGTTGAAGGCGAATGCGGCGTTGTGTGAGACCGTGGTTTTGCCTGAACTCTTCAGCCGTTTAGAGGTGTTGGAGGATAAAGCGAAAAAAGGAGTGTTTGTGCCTTGAAGTCTTGGCAGCTGAACAAGAAAGTTGGGAACTTGTCTCGTAAACTCGATGGTTCAATTAATACTCAGACAAGAATCGATTTCAACTGCCTCAGCGAGAGTGAAGGGAAACTCTTCGAGAGGATCCAAGAAATCATTGACAAGTATGCTCCGGCAACTCCCAGAGGATGTCATAGAAAAGAACAGTCGTTTGTAGTATGAGGGCTTGGAGATTTTCGCTAGGCGAGCGATGGAGTTGTTTGTTGAAGTAATGCCCGCTTCAATCTGCTGCGACGAGCTGGAAAACTGGTATTTCAAGCTGTACTTCTACAATTTTTTGTATGACTGGATTGAAAGTGTGCAAAATCTACGCGAGATGCCTAAAGAGCGTTATGATGCGCTTCTTTGTGAACGCAGGGACATGGGTCTTTTAGACAGGGTGTTTCGGTTTCCCAGAAAGCCTGAAACAGCTAACGAGCATAGCGCAAAAGTGGTGATGGACAGTGAAGCCTGCTCAATTAGCTAAAAGGATTGAGGAGCTGTCCGAGAAACTAAAGCCCGCACCGTCGGAGGGCATCCGAATAGACTTTTACTCTGTCACTCAACCGGAACAGCTGGTGTTGGTGAAGAACATTGAACTCAATGAAAAATATCGCGGCGGCTGGACAAGCGAAGCCATACTGGAAAACAAAGACATAATCCTCAAAGGCAACCCCATCATAATCGAACGCTTAATTGAGCTGTTCGAGTTCACTATGCCCAGAACCATGATGCTAGACGAGGTTGAGCAATGGTTCTTCCGCTATCACTTTAACGATTTTTTGATACGCTGGTTAGAATGCCAAGAACACTTAGGCAAGTGGTCAAAGAAGGACAGAGAAGCTTTACTTCGCGACATCCAAATTGGAACTAAAATCCGACAAAGAAACATAAATGAGATGATAAAATCGATGGAGAAGAAAATGACAATTAACGTGCCCTATGTTTACCTGCCTCTGGTAGAGGATCTTCACTTACATTTTAACCTACTGGGAAATATGCGACTGGTCAGGTTTGAAGGTAATTTATGTGTCTGGTTTTATAGCAAATCATATTGTTGATAAAGACCTGTAATTCACAAGGGCTTTATCCTCATTTAAGTTTTAAATATGTGGAGTTTGCATGTTGAATGAGTCAGCACTCCGATCCAGGGAGTTTAGAATACCTCCCAATTGAAGAGATTGCAGAGGTTGCCATCACCGACTCTGAAGAGAAATATAGAACTCTCTGGGAGAAGGCCAGCGACGGACTTGTGTACCTTGATTGGAATGGAAAAGTTCTGGACGTTAATCATAGAATTTTAGAGTTGACTGGACTCAACAGAGAAGAGATCATAGGAAAGCCATTCTATGAGTTGGGGCTTGTTGATCGAAAAATAGTTCCAAAGCTTCTTGGCAGGGTAAAGGATACTGTGCAGGGAAAGCAGACTTCCGGTTATCAAATGACGATCAGGCGGAAGGACGGTTTTGAAAAGCAAATTGAGGTTAATGCTTCTATCGTTCGGATTGGGAGAGTTCATGTAGGTATATTGGCGGTTGTTCGCGACATAACTAAAAAGAAACGAATGGAGAAGATACTTCAAGAGTACTCTGAAAGGTTGGAGTTGACGGTTGAAGCACGGACGAAAGAATTGAAAGAAGTTCATGAACGCTTATTGAGGGCTGAGAGGTTTGCAGCTATAGGCGAGCTATCAGGGATGATAGGGCATGATTTGCGTAATCCCTTGACTGCGATTAAGAACGCTATTTACTACTTGAAAAGAAAACAGGCTTGCTCGGCGGACAGCAGAGAAAAGGAGATGATGGATATTGTTGACAAGGCAGTTGAGCATGCTAACAAAATCGTTGGTAGCTTGCTTGAGTATTCGGCGGAGATACGTTTGGAGATTGAGGAGTGTTCGCCGAAGGAGCTTCTTGATTATGTTTTGTTGATGGTTCAGGTTCCAGAGGGAATTAGGGTTGCTGACCGCACTCTTTACGAGCCCACTATATGGGTTGATGTGAATAAAATGGAGCGAGTTTTCCTTAATCTGATAAAAAATGCGTTTGACGCTATCCCTGCGAAGGGAACTTTGGAGGTTAGAAGCAAACGTGTTGGGGAAAATGTAGAAATTGCTTTTGTGGATGATGGCGTGGGCATGTCTGAGCAAACTTTAGCTAAGGTTTTTACCCCTTTGTTCACCACGAAAGCGAAGGGTATGGGTTTTGGCCTAGCAATCTGCAAACGCATAGTTGAAGCACACGGCGGCAAGATCAGGGCTGCAAGCTCTTTAGGCAGAGGAACAACTTTCACTGTTACCCTGCCCATAGAGTACCCTTTGTGTCAACTATAAGCAAGAGCATCGTGCTTGGTTGAGAAGAAACGGTCATGCAAGCAAAGCGAAAAGGCAATGTAGTAAATAATGACGACCTTAGCCGGAAGCGTGTAGCCGTATCCATGCAGTATGTTCCGCGCGCGCTGAACTGTTTAAGGAAGGTCAGGAGTTTATTGTTGAAAATATGAGTATACCCGAAGGTTTCTGTAATACTGCTTGGATATCGATATATAGCAATATCAGGATGTTGAGTTTTGGTTTCGACCTACCTTGGTTTAAGGAAAAAGGAGTTGCAGTGAATTCTTGCATCGATGGACTTAGACCTGTGATATTCAAGCTAGAACGTATCTAATATCTATCATCACATCAAAATTTGAAATTTTTGGGTTTGGGGATTAGAATTTAGTCCAACCAACCAAAAACGGATTAACATTTAGCTAACGCCAAAGTTGTATAGCCAACGATAGCGTACTGCAGCAATCGGAACCTTGAAGAATGCTAAGATTATTACATTTCAAGTGGGGTTGTGAAGATTATAGCTCAGAAAGAAACAATACGGGAAATAATGGCTCGAGAGGAATTGGTTAGAGAAAGGATAGATAAAAATGGGGAGAAATGGACAAAGAAATATGTTGGTGGGGGAGCTCATTTTCTAAACTGGTTAGAGCAGTATAAAGAAGTCTATGGAGAAAAGAATGTAGAGATAGAAGAGGTAGATTCAAGAGGATTTAGCTGTTTTGAGAAAGGTAACGAAAAAATGTATAGAATTTGGGTAAAAGAAAGGAAGTGATTAATGCACGTGTGTGGGTTTGGGATTAAATTTTAATCAAAAAAAAATTGTTGGTCGTTAGATGGCACAAAGGCAAAAAGCACTTGAACACTTCAGGGCGCGCGCGGGTTGGATTGGGATTAAAATTTACTGCTGCTGGGACGAAACGGTTTGGATTGGGGTTAAACTAGTTCTGTTTCTCAAAAAAAGTATCAGCAATGTGAAGATTATTGCTGACAGTAATGGTAATGTTTGCGAAGGTAAATATTCGATTATGAACCCCCCTAATATTGGAGCAATGATTTGGGCAACGCTAGTTAGCGAATTGTTAACACCAAGTATCGCTCCTGTCTCCTTTTGCGTTACACTATTCGCTAATTTGCTCGTTAAGATAGGTCTGCTCACTCCAGTCCCATAAGCAAGAAAGACCAGTGGAACAAAAACAAACAAATATTCTGCCGAAAACACGAGCACCACCATTGAAATAATCATAGAAAATATCCCTGTTACCAGTACACGTTTTTCTCCCAAAAACCGCAGAATACGTGCAATTAAAACTGTTTGTACACCTACTCTAATTACGCCTATCCAAACCATGTAAAAACTGACTTGCTCAGCAGTAACATGAAATTGTGCTGCCCCTAACAAACTTATGTTAGAAATAAAAAGGAAAAACGCTATAGTATAGATGAAAAACATCAGTAAGGTATTTCTGATTTTATGGGTTGTTACAAAGTGTCTAACGTCATTTACAGGAATTACGTCATTGAGGCTAAGAGAAATTTTGTCTTCTTTTTTAGGGATTGTTTCAGGAAGAAACAAAATGACTAGGACAATCGAAATCATGGTTATGGCTGCTGCAAAAAACATTGGAACTGAATAGTTGATTGTGGAAAGTATTCCTCCTATGAGTGGGCCAAATATTAATCCTGCTCCAAATACACCGCTGGAATAACCGTAGACTCTAGTTCTGTGTTTAGGTTCAGTGATGTCGCTGATGTATGCTTGGCTGACAGTCATGTTGCTTCCTAGTAGTCCATCGATTAATCGTGCTACTATTAACAGAATTGCGGTTGTTGCAAATCCAAGGAAAATGAAACCAATAAATGTGCTTATTTGGCTTAGGATGAACAATGGTTTTCTTCCGAAGTGGTCGCTTAGTTTTCCTGTTATTGGGCTTGCGAATAATTGGCAGATACTGAACACACTGATGATAAGTCCAATCTGCGAATAAGTTAATCCAAGCGACAATCCCAGAAACGGGATTAGTGGTAACACCATGCTGAAACCCAGAACTTCTGTAAATGATATGAGGAATATTATGTAGAGGCGTTTGTCAAACACGAAATCGTTTGTGTTATTTTGGGTTTCGTTGTTTTTCAAAAAATTGACCTCTACATGGATTATTTGTTTAACCTGTCAAGATTCTTTTCGAGTTGCTTTAAGAGACGGAAAAATGTTGCTTTTTCGTTTTCAGTAAATCCTTTAGTTGTCTCTTCCTGAATCTTAGTCCAAGCGTCTATTACGTGAGATACTAGATTCTGGCCTTTTTCTGTCAGCGATAAAATGAACTTTCGTCCATCTTTTTCATCCTGAACTCTTACAAGTAATCCTCGCGATTCCATCTGACTAACAATACTTGAGACTGATGCTGGTGTAATGTTTAATTTGCTGACAAGATCCTTTTGATTAAGCCCTTTTTGTTGTGCAATATGGTAAATGGCTAAATCTTGAGCTACGCCCTGACGATCTTTACTTAACACATTGTATGCATAGTGACGATATTTCATAGAAATAGTGCGTAACAAGTAACTTAACGTATCTTCCAAATTGTT
>CAZJQR010000132.1:0-5577 GCA_964548345.1 uncultured Candidatus Bathyarchaeia archaeon
GGCACCACTCTGTAGGTGTAATCATGGTTAATCTTGGCTGTATAGTCCCCCCATTGAAAAGACTGCACAGGATGCTCAAGCGTAGAGTACCACTTACCGGGAACAGGATCGGGCACCGTTTCTTCAAACGTTTTGAACCCGGGAAGCCAATACTCCTCGGTCTCGGTGTGATCCTGACGATAGATTGCAAAGCCAAGCAAACCTTTGGTAGCTGACTCTTTCGCGTTGAATCCTAACACAACTACATAAGTACCTGAAATTGCCGAAACAGAAAAACCCCCATTTTCCTCATACTTCCTAATTGTATTTCCCCTCCTTTTGAAAAACAGAATTTAATCGTTACAGAAACTATAGGCTTTTAATCCTATTGAGTTTTTCTGTTCACAGAAGTTCTCAGCTTGAAAATAATTTAAAAAGGCACTCCGCAGTTTGCGCGCACTCCTTTCTCAGCCCTGAACAACATTTTAATTCTTCCAAATAGCAATATATCATAGGTGACTTTTTTTGCCCACAGCGATAGAAGGTGTGGCTCCCACTAAACTCTCCGAAGCAGACCTGACACCCAGAGGAAAAGTTCATTCCAGCCCAATCGCATGGCGAAACCAAATCATCTATTTCCTTTTGCCAGACCGTTTCAGCGACGCAAAAGAAAATGAACGCCCCCTCTTCAACCAATCAAACCCAGAACAGTTCAAAGCGGAAAAACGCAAATGGATGGAAGACGGAAAAACCTTCCGAGGAGGAACACTCAAAGGAATCACAAGCAAACTGGACTACGTAAAAGGCTTAGGCGTAACTGCGCTCTGGATTGCCCCAGTCTACAAACAACGATCTGAAATGCAAACCTACCATGGCTACGCAATCCAAAACTTCCTCGACGTCGATCCGCACTTTGGAACTCGCCAAGACCTGAGAAACTTGGTGGACGCCGCACACAAGAAAGAAATATACGTAATTTTAGATGTGATCTACAATCACTCAGGCAACAACTGGTTCTATCTAGATCAAAACGAAGAAGTTAATTACAAAGACAGCATGGATTATCGGTTCAAGCCCCCGTACCCGTTTGGCAAATGGCGATCAGAAAGCGGCGAGCCTACAGGGCAGATCAGCAATAAAGAAGACGGCGTCTGGCCTGAAGATTTCCAGAAACCCGGATACTACACTCGAGCCGGGCACATCGAGAGATGGGATCCGGATCTATCCTGGGAAGACCCAAGGCACGACGACTGCGAATTCAGACGCGGAGACTTCTGGGACCTTAAAGACCTCAACCACAAATACAACGACAACCAGGTTCTAAACGACTTAATACGCGTATACGAGTACTGGATCGCACTTAGCGATTGCGACGGCTTCAGAATAGACACGGTTAAACACACCACTATCGAGGGAACCCGTAACTTCTGCGGCGCCATACGAGAGTTCGCCGAATCAATAGGGAAAAACAATTTTCTACTAGTAGGCGAAGTAGCTGGCGGTGCAAACATGGTTTACGAATACGTGGATAAAACGGTTAGCAGCTACTTGAATATGTTTTATCGCAACATTGATGCGGCATTAGACATAGGCGAGGCGGAGAATCGACTTGCCAACTTGATCCTAGGAACGGGACGGCCGAAAGAAGATTTTTTTGATCAGTTTGGAGGTGTCGATGCGCTTGGAAGTCACAGATTGACAGGACAGTTTCATGTTTCAATGCTCGATGAGCATGACATGATTGGACGTGGCAAATGCAGGTTCTACGCTCGAAGCAAGGCGCAGGACAGAAATCAGCAGGTCGCCCACGCGGTTGGAGTGCAACTGACAACGCTTGGAATCCCCTGCATTTACTACGGGACAGAGCAAGCGTTCAACGGCTGCGCGGATCAGCATGATACAGGAATCGAGCCGCTTGACGACGAAGGTCACATTCCTTATGAAGACAGATACGTGCGTGAATGCATGTTTGGGAAAAGCTTTGGTTCGTATCAAACGGCAGGCTGCCATTTCTTCAACAAAAACCATCCAACGTACATACGCATAGCAGCTATCGCCCGCGTGCGCAACCGAAAAGATCCGATAGGTCTAGCGTTGCGAAGGGGCAGGCAATACATGCGACAAATTTCGCTTCGCCGCGACGACAACGACTTTCATTTGCCTCAACCGGGCCAACTGGTTGCTTGGTCTCGAATACTGCACACTTATGATGTTCTCGTCGTTCTTAACACCAACGGAGAAATGCGCCGAAGCGCTCGCATTCTTCTTGATTCTCGTCTTCACCCAAAAGGATCCGGAATGAGCTTTTTATACAGAGGAGACTGGACTGACGCAGAATTAAAAGGTCAAGCGCCCGCGCAGACTGCCGAAATAGATGCAGCAACCACTGTCTTTGTTGATTTACCGCCTGCAGGAATGGCTATACTTAGCTAACCAAAACTACATGATAAGACAGAAAGCTGGAACGCCCGTAACTAAGGTTCAGCAAATCTTCCTAGAATACACGTTAAACAGGCGTTATTAGTAATTTCCAGAAACTTCTTTTCTCATAGTTTCATATCTCTTAGTAACATAAAAAATGGATTTTGCGGGTTATATCTCCACTTGGCTCATAGCGGTCGTTAAAGGCTGATGTTTCCTAAGCTGCTTTTGGGTTTTTCAAGCAGACCTGCACCGCGGTTTCTTCTCTGGTCTACTTGAAGCCTACTGGCTTTTTCAAAAAGTTGTTGCTTCAAACCGAGGCCTAACTTGGGGAATGCACTCAATATTAGCAGTAGTTATTAAAGTCCTTTCATACATTATTTTAAGGGGTCGCGGATACTTTGGCAACGGATGAACTGATTTCTCTGCTTGTGAAATTTGTGAACATGAACTCTGATGTTGTTGATGTCCAGTGGGATCGGAGGATGAGTCCACGGTTGCTCTTGAATCCGTACTCTGAGAACTTTGAAGAGCAGAAGATGGTAGCGCACTATTTTCTGTTAGGGTCTTCAGTGCTTGAAGATGCGGTTGTTGGTTTTTCTGAAAATGCGAGGATGCTTCTCATTCATCTGCATAAAGCCTTTGGCAATCGTCTTTTCGAAATAACTAAGCCTCACCTGTTTGAAGAGAAAATTAGGCTGTGCAGATTCTACGGCACTTTGGGTCCTTACAAGGAAATTATATCCCAAATTTTAACTTCTGTTAACAAGTTTGTTAAGGTCAAAGCCGAAAAAGATATCATAAGTTACTCTCAGAAGTTCAGCAAGCCTGAGGATTTCGTTGAAGAACTCGAGCGGAACATCGAGAGAATGAGCGCCCTTCACAAAGACAAGGTATGGGTGTACATGAGGTGGATGGTGCGACCTCATCCTGACCTGGAGATTTTCAAGCATTTTTCGCCAGAAGACCTTTACGTTCCTCTAACTGAAAATAACGCTAATGTCGCGGCGAGCTTGGGTTTGATTAACTCGGTTGCGCCTTATTTGTGGAAAAGCGATAACGTAGTTGGGGCTCGGAGAAGAATTACGTATTTTGCTAGACGACTGTTTCCGAGAGACCCTGCAAAGGTTGATTATCCCTTTTTCTTGTTGGGTAGGTGGCTCAAGAAGAAGCCTCTGAACAGGGGTACATTGAAGGATGCTTTGCAGTTCTTTGAACACATACATGGAGTGACTGGGCAGCCGCATTCTTATTACCAAAGTATGAGTCGTTACAAGAGTGGTTGGGAGATAAAGACCGCTAGAATTCTCTCAAGAATGGAAATTCCCTTCGGTTACGAGCCGATTGATTTTCCTTTGCCTGGTGACAATTACATACCTGATTTCATTCTGGACAGGTCTGTACATGGGCGAAAGATTGTTTTGGAGCCTCATTACGAGATGACTAAGAAGCAAGCGCGTAAATATTCTCTTTTCAAACAAATATACGGGCACGATTTTTTCCTGATATTGCTGTTGAAAAATGACCTTATCCCGTTTTATCATAAGCGTAACATGCTTACGGATGATGTTTGCGATGATGTCTGGCCGATCGAATTTGTTCATTTGCTCGCGGAAAAAATTAGAACAGGAGTTTACGGTCAAGACACGTAATGCGATGTTGCGTTCATAATAATTGATGGATAACGTTGTTTTTTGGTGATTTTTCCAATGTTGGTTTTGATTTTGAACAGGTGAAAGTTAATATCCCAAGTATCATATAGGGGTTGGGTAAAGGCGTTTTTGCGCTTCTTGTGTGGTTGCGTTGGTCAAGGATGAATGTGGCATCTGTGGGCGATTGCTTCGGGTTGCTTACATGCGGAAGTGTGAGAGGTGTAAGCAGTTGTTCTGTCGGGATTGCATGGTGCCTGATGTTGCCACTGGCGACCCAACTGCGATGCTCTGCCTGCACTGTGCAAGGCGCGTTGTTTCGCCTCGGTCGCGGTCAAAGTACGGCGGGCTTACGGGTCACTTGAAGTTCAGAGGCTCTTTCACCAGCGTGGTTAAGCTTTCTTTTGCCCGAATAGACGGATTAATCGGCAGTAACCTTCCTATGACAGCGTACAGGGAGGAAGCGTGGTGGAGTAACTCTGCCTCAAGCACTCATGCCCGAGGGTGGTTGGACGCGGGCTGGGAGGCGCAGGAAGTAAACCTGAAAGAAGGCTACGTCGTGTTCAAGAAGGTTCGGCAAGTGCCTTTCAAGAGGGGCAGGCAAGCTAAGAGCAAGATCGATAAGCCGTTTAAGCCTGTTCCAGTTCGTGCATCAAAGCGTAAGCCGCCGTCTAAGACTAAGGTGTCTCAGCTTTATGCGCGGATTAAGAATTTGGAGCGGCAGCGGGCTGAGGGACGGCGAAACATTAGGGGTCTTAAGCCTAGGCGGCAGCATGAGAAGAAGCTTTTCAAGCCTGATGAAAAACCAAAATAACCCGTTGAGGCATAAATGCGAGGCGGGTGTCTCTTTGGTTGAGCGAACTGTTGGCTTGGAAGTCGAGAAAGCGTATGAAGAGCTGAAGGCGCTTTTGCTTGAGAAGAACTGCAGAATAGTTGCTGAAGAAGCGCCTAGGCTTATTTCGGTTAGGCAGGGTTCGCTGTGGGGCATATCTCCCCGAACCGCCAAGAAAATGGTGACCTACCGCCTTGCTCCTGTCGATTCTGGAACGCGGATAACCTGTTCTTCCTCTCTGGCTTCGGACTGGAAAAACCTAACCATAATCGGCACCGCCCTCGCCGTGCTCGTAGCTTCCTTGTGCTGGTGGATCGCCTCGGACTTGGATGCATTTATGACCACGCAGCAGCCGAGTTACTGGAGCTGGCTAGTCACGGTTGACGGCTACATAGACTTCCAGACGGAACAAATGCTCGCCAGTTTGACACGTATGCTCGCGGTTTTCTTGGCAATCATAATAGCTGCAGAGGTGGTGATCGCGGTTTATGCTTATTTCAGAATAAACGCGTTTGCAGAAGAAACCCTGAGCGAGTTGCGCTAGAGAAGCTTAAATAGCCTTTTTTCATGAAACTAATGTCAAGCGGTCGTCGTCTAGTTGGTTTAGGACACAAAGGCATATCTCTATGCTGTGTAGGCCTTCCAAGCTTGCGATCCCGGGTTCAAATCCCGGCGACCGCACCAACTAACATTTTT
>CAZJQR010000133.1:0-5569 GCA_964548345.1 uncultured Candidatus Bathyarchaeia archaeon
GATTACAGTTATCCGTCACATCAACTTCTGCAAAATATTTTACTCTAAATATGACTCTCTTTAGTTCAAGCCAAACAAGATAAAACAATGCGTACACATGTTTTTTCAGCATAGAACTATTACAAAGAACGCGTTAATTAAGTGCTTTGGGCCCTTGAAGGAAAAAGAAACAAGCTATTAAGAAAACGCAAGTAAGAAAAGACAACAGATTACTCCAAAAATCAAGTGATTCTCTCGCAGCCGTTTTCCGTGGTGACGTGGAAAGGTTTATTTTTAAGCAGAGCGGTATCATGTAAAATTGCAGGCGGACCAACCGTGTCCGTTGGGATGTGGCCCGAAGAGGGCTGAACCGCAAACATAAACTGAGAGGTGAAAAAAGTAAGATGGCATACAAGTACATAACCGAAGCATGGTCCAAACCAGAAAAATCCTACGTGGAAGAACTCCTCCAACAAAGACTAATGACCTGGCGAAAACAGCCAACCACAATCCGCATAGAAAAACCCACACGACTCGACCGAGCCAGAAAACTCGGCTACAAAGCCAAACAAGGCTTCATCATAGCCCGAACACGCGTAAGAAGAGGGGGACTACGCAAGCAACGCCCAAAAGCAGGACGCAGACCCAAACGCATGGGAGTCAAAAAATTCAAACCCGCCAAAAGCCTCAGGCTAATCGCCGAAGAACGCACAGCCAAAAAATTCCCCAACCTAGAAGTCCTGAACAGCTACTGGGTTGGCGAAGATGGACGCCACAAATGGTTCGAAGTAATCCTCGTAGACCCAAACCACCCCGTAGTGAAAACCGACAAAGACGTAAACTGGATCACGCAGAAACAGCACCACAGACGCGTTTTCCGAAGCCTAACCAGCGCAGGCAAAAAAGTGCGAAGCCTACGCAAAAAAGGCAGAGGCGCAGAAAAAGTAAGACCCAGCAAACGCAGAGGCGCAAAAGGAGCCAAGTAAAATGCACCATATAAAACCCAAAGTCACCAAAACAGGCAACAAACAACGCAGCGGCAAAGGCTTCAGCCAAGAAGAGCTTAAAAAAGCAGGCATAAACAAGACAGAAGCAAAAAAACTCGAAATCCCCATAGACAAACGAAGAAAAACAGCCCACGACCAAAACGTCAAAACCATAAAAACCTACGCAGCAAACAAAAAAAAAGCCAAAGCCAAACCGAAACCGAAGCCGCAACCTAAGAAAAAAGCTAAAAAGTGAAACCGCCCTTAACAAAACGCGGTGCCTTCGTGTCTTCTAAACCGTCCATAGGGTACATCGATGTGCGAGTTTTCGCTCACGCCACGGAAGACCCTGAAAAAGTCTTAACTGCAGTGCGCAACATTCTGCCGCTGGAGCTTGGTGAAGACGCGGTTTTCCGAAAAACTGAGTTAACGGGGCATCATGGAAACCCCATTATCCTTTTTGAAACAAAACTGACGGATAAAAAAGCGCTTCCGACGGCGCTCAAGAAGATTGGGGATGGCTTAGCCGCGTTGGATAAGGAAGCGTTAGCCAGCGACTTGAAGCTGCATTTGGAGAAGCGGAATCTTTACCTGAGGTTTGACAAGCAAGTCGCCTATCAAGGCAGGGTGCGGTTTTCGCAGATTGATCCGGTACACTTCAAGATTCATTTTAAGAATAAGAGTTTTGAGGAGATTGTGGAAATTTGCCGGAACGCGGGGTTGCTGCCGTGAAGAGGTTTTTTGTGGATTTCCATCTGCGGCTGAACGTGAAAGATGCGGCTGGGACAGTGCGGATGGCAAACAAGGCTGCAGCGCTCGGTTACCGTTTGGTTGGTGTGCCTCTTGCGGCGGAAGTGCGTGAGGATGAAGTACCAAGGTTGCGGGAGGTTTGCCGTGAGGCGGGATTGGATTTTGTTTCGCGGGTGGATTTGCGTCCGCGAAGTCCGAGTGAGCTTGGGCGTCTGTTGCGGCGGTTGAGGCGGAGTTTTGAGGTGGTGTGCGTTTTGTGTGAGAGTAAAGTGGTTGCGAGGCAGGCTGCTAAGGATAGGCGTGTTGACTTGTTGAGTTTTCCTTTGCTGGATTTTCGGAGGAGGTTTTTTGATAGGGCGGAAGCGGAGCTTGCCTGTAATGGCTTGTCGGCTTTGGAAGTTGATGTTAAGCCGTTGCTTGTTTTGGAGGGTGCTGCGAGGGTCAGGTTGCTTTCGTGGTTGCGGCGTGAAGTTGCCGTGGCGAAAAAGTTTGGTGTGCCAGTTGTGGTTTCAAGCGGTGTGGCAAAGGAGATGTTGCTGCGGAAGCCGCGTGAGATGGCTGCTTTGGCGTTTCTCTTCGGCTTGGATGAGGCTTCTGGGTTAGACGCTGTCTCGCAGAACGCTGAGGTGATTGTTAAACGGAACAGGGAGAAGCTTGATGCAGAATTTGTGGCTCCAGGAATTCGCGTGTTCAAGGAGGGAAAGGACTGTTGAAGCGGGTTAAGCGACGTTATCTGGCTTTGCAGGTTGATGGTGAGGGAGTTCCGAGCAGAAAGGAGTTGTTGGATGCTGTTTGGGGTGCTGTCACGCGGCTTTTTGGGGAGTACGGTGCGAGCTTGACGGGTTTGGCGCTGATTGATTATGATATGGAGGGGAAAACGGCTGTTCTGCGCACATCTCTTGCCACCTTAAATTCGGTTAAGGCTTCGTTGGCTACAATCACGTCTGTGGCAGGCAACGAAGCAGCGGTGCACGTTCTGGCGGTTTCAGGCACCATAAAAGCGCTTCACAAGAAAACTCCGAAGCAACTATAAACGCTGGACTGCTGTGCGATTTTGTCTATACCCCCTATATCGTAATGGTTGTTTGTGTTTTGAGTCCTGTTTGCTGTTTTGGTTGTGAAGCGGGCTTTTCACGCGTCTTTTTCTGTCCCAAAAAGTCGCAGAAAGCCCCAAAGAGGCACGTTTGTTTTGACCCCGTTGACGGGTTCACCAACTAGCCGCTCACGGCAGACTATAGCCCGATTCTGTAAAGTCTCTGAGGGAAGCGAGTCCATGTAAACTTTCGAGGGATGATATTAACAACACCTAAACCTTTGACAATTTATTTCTTATTTCAGCAACAAGACCCTTAAGGTAATCCTCTTTTACGGCACAACCAAGAAGCCATTGACCCGAACAGTAATCTACAAACGCACTTCTCAACCTACCCTCATAGTCTGCCAATGTGTATTCTACAGCTACTCCTCTCTCAAAAATAGTATTTGATAAACAAACGCCTTCATCGAATAGTATTTTATATTTTTTGTCGAGAAATGTCCATGCCTTTTTTGATTTCTTTTCGTGGTCATAGAATTTTTTCGCTTTTATTCTAAAAGGGTCATTTGGGTCTAAATCAAAAGCTCTTTTAATCATTAATATTTTCCCAAATTCTTCAATTCCGAACTCCAATCAATATTAGTGCGTGACTGAATCTTCCTTGAGCCATAAGCAGTTCTGTTTCTGAAAGATAATCAGTTATGTTCCGTTTGCACTTGTCAATTCCTTCTTGCATTTGTTGTCTGGGAACATACAAGTCTTTCCACTTTTTTTGGCAAATAGCTTTCACTTCATCTTTATTGGTTTGACTTGGATTATTATTTCTCCGCCTCTTATTAATTGTTGGTACGGGTATTCTGCTACGTTATCTACTTGAATTCCCAGCTATTCTTTGGCGGTTTGTTCTGTCATTTTTTTAACGAAATTCTTAATGTTTTCAGCGCTTCCGTAAACAGTCAAGTGCCCATCCGTTTCTTCTCGGAAAGAAAGGCTTGTTTCTCCTGCAAGCTGCTTCAGCTTCTCAGCGGGCAAGCTGGCTAACGGCTCGACGCGAATCCACTTTTGGTCGCGCGGAAGACCCGTGATGAACTTCGCCTCCGTTTTTTCCTTCGTTTCTGTTGGCACTACGCATGTTTGGCAGGTGTCGCAGCTTGCTTCTTCTATGCGCCTGAGCCACGCGTCGATTCGCGAGGGGGCAAACGTCTTTTGCGCCTCGGTGATGACGTATGCTTCGACGCTTCCAAGGTACTGTTCTATTTTCGGCGCGGTTTCGCCTCGGTCTTTCTCGGAGGCATCCATGATTTTCATGAGGACTTTGGCTGATTTCAAATCGTTCATAATCCTTTGCGGGGTTGTCACGCCTTTTTTTCGAAGTTCAATTATTATTTCTTCCAGAACCTTCCAAACAGCCTCGTAACCCATACCTTGTCCCACCATCTTCCTAGGCACGCATGGAACTATAAAGAGCTGCCATACCTTTGAACTTTTCCCACATCTCTTTGCGCTTCAGAAAGGCATAAATCAACTCATTCCCTTCTAATTCTCTCCGAGGAAGATAATTTTGGAAGACAAAAAAGCCCAAATCAAAGAAGCCATCAGGCAACTGCACGCTGGCGTGCCTCCAGAACAGGTTAAAGAAAAGTTTAGGCACGTTTTGGAAGGCACCGACTCCTTGGAGATAGCGAAGATCGAGGAGAAACTCGCCAAGGAAGGCATGAAACGGGAAGAAATGCGCAAGTTATGCGATGTGCATATGGCTATTTTCAAAGAGAAGCTTGAAAAGCAGCAGCCCGACCTGCAGCCCAGCCAGCCCATAAGCATTCTCATGGAAGAACACAAAATCATGCTCAAGATGGCAGATCAGCTTGTGGTCTTGGCGAACAAAGTGCTTAAGGTAACCGACATGCGCTACGTCACCGCGGAAATCCACGAGGTCTAGCACTTGGCAGAGGACAACACGGACTCTGAGAAGCATTATTTGCGGGAGGAAAACGTGCTGTTCCCTACCTTGAGAAGCACGGCATCACCGAGCCGCCTGCGGTGATGTGGATGGAACACAACGAGATACGAGAGCTAAAAAAGAAAATCCACACCCTCATAAAGGACCTGGACGCGGCAGGCTTCCAAAACTTCAAGGACCAGCTCTGGGAAACCGCCAAGGCACTAGGCAAGCTGCTTCAAAACCACTTCTACAAAGAAAATAATGTCCTGTTCCCAGCCGCCATGAGCGTAGTCACCGAGCAGGAATGGGTGGACATCCGCCAAGAATTCGACGAAATCGGCTACTGTTGCTTCACCCCACCCGAACTCATCACCATAATTCCCCAAACAGAAATGACTCCAGCCCAGCAGACTCCAGAAGGCGTTTTGCAGTTCGAGACAGGAAGCCTCACTAAAGAGCAGCTTGACGGGTTGCTAAACGCGCTGCCAACGGACATAACCTTCGTGGACGCCGATGATGCGGTGCGGTACTTCAACAAGCCCGAAGACAGAATTTTCGTGCGAACAAAAGCGGTGCTCGGCAGAAAAGTGCACAACTGCCACCCCCAAAAAAGCCTGCACATAGTGAGCAAAATTGTGGAAGCCTTCAAGAACGGAGAAAAGAACGTGGCGGAGTTCTGGATAACCCTGAACAACCGTTTCATGCACATCAGGTTCTTCGCGGTGCGAGACCCAGAAGGAAAGTACTTGGGAACGATGGAAGTGGTGCAGGACCTAACCGACATCAAAAAGCTTCAGGGCGAAAGACGCCTCTTAGACTGGACGGCTTAACCGCTTCCGCAACCCATTTTTCCCAGTTCCGCCTCTTCTATAAACG
>CAZJQR010000134.1:0-5567 GCA_964548345.1 uncultured Candidatus Bathyarchaeia archaeon
GGACTGTGGCTTTTTTGGTTGTGGAAAACGCCAATAGCGATAGACCCCCTATAGGGAAAGATTGTTTTAAGCGCTGAATATTTTTGGGGGGATTTGGCGTTCTAAACGATAGGCTTTTAGGGTTTAAACCAAAATGTGAGGTAGATAAGATGAAGAAAATATTAGATAAGCCCTATGAGAAAGATGAGTTTTTCAAGAAATGGTTAGTTGGACTAAGCCCCCGAACAAAAAAGAACTATAGCAACGAATTCCACGAATGGTACGTTTTCATTGACATGACACCGACAGAGCAAATTAAGAAGCGAATGCACGACTTAACAACGCAAGACATAGCGCAAAGACTGTTTTTCGAGAATAAGTGGCGAGCGTTCAAAGAGTATTTGGAGAGAAAAGGCGACCTAAAACACGCAAGCGTGAGGACGCGACTAAGAACGGTGGCTTCATTCTTTAGCAGGAACGGCTTGCCCTTAAATCTGAAGCGAGGAGACTGGGAGAGTACACAAGAACAGCCCGTTATTCAACGATGGAAAATCACGAAAGAAGAAGTCAAAGCCATGTACTCGCATGGGAATCTGAGAGACCGAGCTTTGCTGTTAGTTCTTGCGCAGTCGGGTTTTAGTGAAGTAGATGTTAGCCAGATGAAGATTGAAAACCTTAAGGGAATTTATGAGCATTCGGAGACGGAGCATTATTTTATTGAGAAGCCACGCGAGAAAACTGGCGAAGTGCAAGCGACATGCTTAAGCTATGAGGCTGTGCATGACATTCAAGCTATGCTTCAGGAACGGGATAATCCAGAGGAAGGCTATCTTTTTGTTTCTACGACTAAGGGTAAAGGCGACAGGTTAGAGGTCAGGACTATTCATAATGCTATGAAGGGTTTAGCGGAAAAGACGTTTGGAGCTGAGAAGTCTAAGGAGTTCAAGACCAAAGCGTTGAGGAGCTTCTATAATAGCGCTTTGCTAAGAGCGGACATTAAGAGCGAGGTTAAAGACTTGATGATGGGGCACGCGAGGCAGTCGGCGCGGAAACATTATGATTACGATGAAATCACGATTAAAGAGGCTTATCAGCGAGCGTTTGAGTACCTATCAATTAACGGGCTACAAGTGAGAGCCGACCTTAAGAAAGTCATGGAAGCGTTAAAGAGTCTTAGAGACGCGAATATGGTTTTTCAGAACCAGCTTGAAGTGAAAGACAAGGAGCTTGAGAAAGTCAGAGATGAGCTTAAAGCTTTAGGTAGCTTGGTTAAGCAGATAGCAGACTCGGATTATTATAAGGAGTCAGCTGAAGTTGTTGAGAAGGTTGCTGAGAAGCTTGCGAAAGACCCCGAGTTTGCCGAGAACTTACGCAAGAATGCTGATAAGCTGAAGTCAGGCTACTTCAAAGCGAAGCGTTAAGACGCTTTCCTTTACTCACATATTTTTTTGTACAAACTTCAAGTTTATTTTTTGGTTACTCGTGATGCTATTGTGAAGTTAAGAAGTTAGGGTATTTTTGTTATATTGCAGTTCAGAAGAAATTTTGTAGTGGTACAGTTCAGAAGAAATCAGAACAGAAGTTAACAAAACGTGAAGTTTTGAGTAATGTTAGGCAAGTTAAGCCTCGCGACGCTTCGCGTCGCTCGCTCCACGTTCCAGCTATTCGAAGAAGGGGGACTCGCTCCACACCTCGTTAAATGGTGTATCCTCACCTTCGCAATCCTCAGGTTCGTCATAACCTCGCTTTTGAGCCTCTGTGGCTATTCGTACACCTGCCCTCAAAAACTTCGGGAGTGGAGACTCGCCCCCTACCGTACCCCAATGCTACGCTTTTTTTAAAGACATTTCAATAGTGACTTAGCGCGCGCTCCGTAGAATCTCCGCTATAATTGATATTACATCTTTTAAGAATGAAGCGTTATCCTCAAACCACTTTTTTAAACTGCTCAGCTTGTTTTTATCAACTGGGTCTTTTTCCGCTTCCTCGGCAACTTCTTTTACTTTTTCTTTCATTTGCTCCTTTTGTTGTTTATCAAGGTCTTGTCTTTTCTCAATTTCCCTTGTAACAACTGGAACATTTAGAACAGGAAAAGTTATACAAACTCCAACTTCGCCAGTTTCCGCGTCAATAGAGAACTGCAAAATTTCGGTTTGCATTCCTAAAATAATCGGAGTTGTTATAGCCCTTATACTCCATCCTTCATCACTTTTCCAGATAGTCATATTGTCTCTGAGGACTACTTCCTTTTCGAATGCAAGTAACCATTTATCAGCAAGTTCTAAGGCTTGCTCTTTAGTAATCATCTATAAAACACTCCTCTTCAATTTGTATTCTCTTATGAAATTTAAGGCTTTTCTGATTCCTTTATTGAGTGAGTGACTGACACTGACAGAGAGAGACAGGGTACGCGCGCACGTGTACGCTTGTGGGCGTGGGTGTGAGGGAGTACGTGGGTGAGAGAGAGAAAAAGATTAAAAATTTAATGCCCACACACTATATCTCGTATATTGTATATATCATATATCACACCAAAGGAGCTAAATTAAGCTTAAATATTTATAACCTAAAATGTTGCAAATACATTCTATTGTGTCTATAAGTGGCGGAAGAAATGACAAAAGCTACGTTTGAAATAGGAGAGAATGAAAAACACACCATTATTGTTAATGCGAGCGCGCTTCTAAAATACATCAAGATAGAAGTGGATGGCGAAAAAGTCGTTAATGAAGCAAACTTTCAGCCATTGCCAAAGAAGTTCCAGCTGGAAGTGAGAAATTCCGAAAAGCATCATTTGGAAATCAGCGCTGGACCGTTCTCGCCTATCAAACTATTCGTGGACGGAAAAGAAGCTCAAAAAACCTGAAACTGCATCGCCAGCGCGAAAGGTTAGCAAACTAAACAGCTTCTCCTCCATACAATATCGGGACAAGGTAGCGCGCTAACCCAAAAATGTTATAGCTGAACCGAAATGAGTAGGTGTAATTGTGGTGTCCAATGGATGCAGCGTTGTTAGATAATCTTGTTGTTTTCTTTGCACTGGTGTTCTATGCTTTCTTGCTTGTTGTGTACTTTCTGCGCGCTCGTGAACTCTCGAAGTTTGAGTTCAAGTTGAGAATTGCTTTCAGTGTCCAGTTGGTTCCTTTTGCTTCGCTTTGGACCTTGAACCTTCTCGTTGGCAACGATTCTGGACGCCTAATAGCTGGACTACCCATTATCATCTTCTTGGTCTACGACCTTTGGTACAGGTTACTCACTAGAAAAAAACCTCTACATCATCCTAAACGCTGGCCACTAAGCCTCATAATCTATCTGCTGCTTCTCTTCATGGGCAGCATAGGCCTAAACTGGTACGGCTACTTAATGTCGAGATCCTATGGGTTAATGCTTGTAATTGCCTTCTTCATAATGTTGAGTTCCTACGGATATTATCAATACACTTACAACAGGAAGAAAGTCAAAGAGAGTCAAAGGCAATAGGCAACTGGAGCGCGCGCGCTTCAAGATAACATTACTCCTAATTTCAGTTCTTAGTTGTTAAATATCAAGTCTTAGCTCGATGCGTAATACTTCACACAGGTTCAAACTCTTAAACCAGACTTCATAAGCATGGTCCCAAAGTCTATTCTTCAGGCTTTTCTGTTGTTTGAATAGGCGTTTTTTGGGTTTGCGTTATTTTTGCTATGGCTACTGTGCCTGCTAGGATACTGTTGTTGAGGAACGTTAGTTCTTTTCCAGAGTCCAGCAGAATAATAGTTTGAAAAGGTGTTAGTTCCTTGACTGTCCCCTCGCCGCCGCTCATGTATGTGGTGACAACTCGATCCCCTATTACATAAGGAAGTCTGCTCTCAGTTTTTCCCTCGAATTTATGAATAGCAGTTATAATAACTGAGCCAGATGCTATGGCACTGTTTGGAATCGACATTTGACCCACATCAGTTCTTATTATTGTCACCAGCGCAGTCATGTCGGTGACTTTTCCCGGAATGTTGTTAACTATAACGCTGTCGCCTACTTTAAATCGGTGAGTTGTGAAGACAAGAGCCCCAGACAAGAAGCTGCCAACAAAAGTAGATATTATCAAACCCATAGTAATTGAGAGAATGCCCGCGCTTGTTAGCAACGTTTCTGGAGAAACACCGATTGTGTGCAGTACTCCGAAACTCATTACAAGGACTGCTATTGCTCCCATTGAAAACTGTAGGACTGTAGCGGCTTGGTTTCCTATGCGCGTGGTCATGAAAGGTTTTGCCTTTCGTAAAAGCAGTATTATTGCTAGTCCAAAACCGAGGATAATGATGATTCTGAAGGCTTGTGTCAGAAAGGTGGACAGGTTGAGTGCGGCGGCTATAAACAGGTCATAAATGTAGATTGTGCTTATGCCCAAGATTGCCAGGAATGTTAGGAAGATAGCGAATCTTTTAAACGAATGCACTAAGCCAGCCAATTAGACCATTCCTGAGACCGTAATTAACATGCGCTCTTCTATAGTTTTCTCAAGCCAAATCTTCTTCAAACAAGAAATGTTCCACTATAGTTCATCGAGTCTTTACTCAGCACGTGCTGATAGTCAAGACACGTTTTTACCCGAGCAGCAACTGTTCAATCCTCAAGGTAATTTTCCGCATTTCACGCCCGAAAGCATTTATTTTTGATGCATCAACATAAACGCGGACACTAACTTGAGCAGCAGGGAAAATGAAATGTTTGAACGCAAGCATGAAGAACTGCTCCCACGCCGTGCGTTCTTGCGGCGCGTAGCCAAATACAGTTTGGTCTCTTTTGGTTTGGTTGTCGTTTCATTGGTGATTGGCATGGTGGGCTATCACCAGTCTGAAGGCATGCCGTGGATTGACGCGTTTCTCAATTCCGCGATGCTGATGGGCGGAATGGGCCCGGTTGACATTTTGCACACTGATGCTGGAAAATTGTTTGCTGGCGTTTACGCCTTATACTGCGGGATGGTTCTGTTGATTGCAGTGGCAATTTTCGCCGTTCCAATTGTGCATCGGTTCCTCCATCATTTCCACCTTGAAAGCGAAGAAAAACAGAAAAATTAGCCGTGCGATTTTGTCAAGGCTACAGCCATCTCCTTTAAAGATACATAGAATTTGGTCTTGACCTATGGAACATAAGCAGCAGTAGCAGAATTAAAATTTAATCCCGACGACGACGTGGGTATGCAGTAAAACTGAAAGGTGCGCTTGAATACCTTGTAATCAAGTCATTGTTGCTT
The DNA here is from genome assembly GCA_964548345.1 of uncultured Candidatus Bathyarchaeia archaeon. GTDB lineage: Archaea > Thermoproteota > Bathyarchaeia > Bathyarchaeales > Bathycorpusculaceae > SG8-32-3. The sequence continues at coordinate 5,216 of CAZJQR010000134.1, forward strand.
TTCGTTTTTGCTAATTAAATAATATCTTCCGTCCTTTGTTGCAACAACACCAGAAGGTATGATTGTATTGGCACTCATTTTCAGCCACTTTTCATCAAGTTTGAGTTCTTTGTGTGTTTTAGCGGTCTCTTCAGAAGTAGCTCCCGCTTCTTTGAGTGCCTTTATAGTACGCTCCAATATCCATGCTGCATAAGCTGCTACTGCCAATTGAATCACCTCCTTATCCTGTCAATCCAATTTCTCAGTTTTTAACAATTAAGCCTTAAAGTTCATGTGTTACGCTTATAGGGGTTTGGGGATTAAAATTTAATCCACAATATTAGAAGAACAAATAGTTCCAACAATTGGATAT
>CAZJQR010000135.1:0-5534 GCA_964548345.1 uncultured Candidatus Bathyarchaeia archaeon
TTGCCATGGCAAGATATAGCCACATTACCCGAGTGTTGTCCAAGCCACTCTTCAATTTGAGCTAGGAACGAAAGTGTTCGCTTTTCAACCATCTTCAAACTTTCTCCTTCTGGTGGTGCAAAGTCGTAGCAGCGGTGAACCTTGGCAAACCATTCAGGTCTTTCCATCTTAACCTTCCTCTTGCTTTTGCCTTGCAGCAAGCCATAGCAGCGTTCGATAAGACGATCATCTATGAAGATCGGAACTGGAGGATGCGTTTCGAGTACGATTTCAAGGGTTTTCCGAGCTCGCTTAAGATGCGAGGTGAAAGCATAATCGATTCGATCTCGCCTAAGTTGCTCAGCTATCTTCTGTGCCTGCGCATGTCCCTTTGAAGTAAGTTCTGAATCACGCCATCCCGAGAATATCCCACGATAATTATCAAAAGTCTCAGCGTGTCTGAAAACAAACAATTTGCAACTCATTAAATCCCACTCCGAACCATCACACTAACATTTCCTCTCATCAAACAAATGTTAAATCAATTCATGTTTTGAACCAATCAAATTTGTAGCAAGTTTGCAGCCAGTAATGGGGATTCCTGGTTCAAGCCTTGTTTTTCTCCTTATGTAGCATTCAGCTATTTGTTCCTCTCTTCTATTAGGATTGACCCCATTAACCATTTTCTCCAACATTAAACGTAGCGTTTCAAAATCACAATCTCTTATCTGAAAGGCGAGTTCATTTCTGCGAGAAGCGGTAAGTATTAGTGTAAGCTCATCAATATGTATTTTCTGTTTCTTATGACGTTTTCGCGCTTTTTTCTGTAATTTTTGAACCATCTGTAAACTTTACGATTTGTTAGGCGATCTATGCAATCATTTCCCACACGCAGTTGCTGATAGTCCTCGCTTTCTATAACCGAAACCTCAATTATTGGATAGTTTCCACAGACTCCACATCTCATGTGAGGTGATGCAACGTAATTGTTGATTAACTGGTAGACTTTGCCCTCATATTGAAACGGAAAAACACTTTTCACATACGCAGCAAATTTTCTACTTAACTCCAGCAAAACGTCATCTGCTTGTGTCACGCTATCCAACCTCAACTCTGAAACTAGCGCTGCCAATAGGCTTAGCGCTTGATCTATGATTATTTTTCATTTTTCTAATTATATAGTCTTATTTACTCTGCTAGGTCACACTTGATTAACGCGCATTTTTTCTCTTTCCGCTTACCAGCCTATTCGCTTCCAACTGAAGCAGGCGAACAGTTACTCTTTCCATAATTTCTTTCCTGCAGGATTCTGCCGCCAAATGCCACTCACACGTTTTTATGTCAGCTAGTTTTTTGGCTAGTTCATTGTCACCTATTATGTCCCTTATCCAATTCTGAAAATCTCCCCTCTCAAAATGAAAAACTATAGCTTCGGAACATACATATTGAAGTGCATCAGCAAACTCCTCCAAGCTGTGAACACTTACTCCGCAATAATCCCCAACAGCCGTGCAAAAATGAAAACCTTGGGCATCTGGTACAACATGCAAAGGATTTTTAGTCTTATTACTGCTCTTAACCATATATGCGACCTCCCACAGTTTAGCGCGCGTACTTCGAAGTGTGTGCCGTCAATTAACAGAACACACTATTCATCTTCCACTGTTATAGCACCAGTAGGGCACGAAGTCGCACAGGTCATACAGAGGATGCAGTCGTCTGCTCTAACTGGGACGGATTTCTTTGAGTCGCGCGCGCTGTCAACGCATGTGCCACATCCATTGCACTTGGTCCAGTCAACATTGACTTTCAACATTACATTTAATCCTCCAACTCTGCGTGAATTTCATTCTTCACGAAGCAGAACAAGTGGCTTAGCTGCTTCTTTTCTCGAAACTTTCTTAATTTCAGTTACATCATAATCTCTGAAGCGCTCAGAATGTTCAGAAGCTTGAGGCTCTTCTATAATAAAATGGACTTCACCATTTGCAGAATCAACCTTGCGTGCCCTTAACCTTCTCATAACTCCCACACTTATAACGCCTAGCGCGGTATTAGTTTAATACATAAACAATATTAATATCTTATGTTTATAAAATAAACTGAAGCGTTACCAATCAGGATAGTGTTGACAAAAAATAATCTTTGTCTCCGTACATTCCTTCAAGTCATAGTTCGCGCGCGCGCAAGATAATCAAAGGCAATCAAGGATACAACGTCGTTTATGTCGGCAAGTTTTCAGGTGAAATCTCCCACGAAGTCGACCACGCTGGACTCAAAGCAGGCGACGACGTCTACTGCGTACTAAACTGGGAAAGAAGATACAAACTCATGCGCAGCCACACCGCTGCCCACGTCCTCGCCGCTCTCATTAACAAAGGAACAGGCGCACTTATCACAGGCAACCAGTTTGAAGAGGACCACGTGCGCTTCGACTTCAGCCTAGAAAAATTTGATAGAGTCCTGCTGGAAGAATACCTTGCGAAGGCGAACGAGCTGTTCGGCACCGACGTCCCCGTGAAATGGTACGAGTTGCCCCGAGAAGAAGCTATGAAAATCCCTGGCGTTTTCAAGATGGCATCAGCGTTCCCACCTGACCTTCCATCCTTGAGAATCGTCGAAATCGTCGGCTTCGACAGGCAGGCAGACGGCGGTACCCACGTCAGAAACCTAAGAGAAGTTGGAAAAGTCCAGCTTGTCAAAACTGAAAACAAGGGCAAAAATAACAGACGCGTCTACTTCAATCTAAATTGAAAAAATTTGCTTCAAGTGAACGCACCAAGGTAAAAAAGGTAACCATTTAAACTTTATATGCAAATCTGCCATCATCGCTAATTATTGGGATTCGTTTGATTTTATCTTTCAACCATCCTATTCTTTTTGTTTTTCTTTGGTCAAATTTCGGAACGTAAGGTTTGATGTCCAAGAGCGGCGTGCCATCTATGATATCTACATCCTGAATGTACAGTATGTCATCTTCAACCTTTGTAAGGCGCACGATTGATATTCCGATAGGATTAGGTCTCGAGGGCGCACGTGTAGAAAACAATCCGCGGAGGTTTTCATCCAAATATGGTTTTACAAGTAAAGAATAGGGTCTTGATAAGTGAAAGTGACAAATTAAAATAATATGTGAAAACCCCTCAATGTCTTTCAAACCTTCAACGTATTCGCGAGCCAACTCAACGCTTCCCTTGATGCCTTTTGAAGCTACAGATTGTATTGGAACATTTTGCGGTTTTTTAAATGGTGAATGTACAATTCCAATAGGTTTGTATCTAACTTCATTCATTAAATCTATCCCAGAATTCCTATGGGAAAGCTATGTTTAATTTTTTGGGTTTAGGTTTGGGATAAAATTTTAATCCGTTTTAGCCCATTTATGTCTAACGTATTATGTTTAGTACATCTCGTGGACAAGCTTCCACACATTTCATACACCTTGTACATCGAGAGTGGTTGATAATGGGAGGGTTCCACTCCTTTATGGCATTTTCTGGGCAGGCATTCACGCAGTAGTAACACGTCCCGCATTTTCCTGCTACCGCTATATAGACGTTTTTGTCGTACCTGAACTTTTCAACTTCGTTTGACTTAAACAGCCTTCGTCTCCTAAATGCTGGGTCCTTGACCGAAAAGCTACGTAGGCTAATTTATTAAGCGTGTGCTATCATTTTGCCGCCATTAATGATTGCAACAATGCTGACATCGATTTTTTGTTTCAGAAAACGCAAACGGTAAACCTATAATCCCACGTAACTCCTATTTCCAACGTTAATTAATACTAAACATTTCCTCGGTTGCTTAAGAAAAGGAGCAGGCTTGTCCAGAGTACATGCTTTCTACGATGGAAACAAGAATTTAGAGTGCCCTTAGCCGAAGCCACTTCCGCTACAAGGCGGTGGCGCTGGCAAAGTACCCGTTTGTTCTGTCAGAAACTATCTTGATGTGGTAGCTCATCTCGTTCACGTAACCGTAGGTAACCGAAATGTCCATACTCTCATTAGGAAATATTCTTCCAACGCTTGGATTAGTGGTGAAGGCTTGTTTTTCATTGTTTATCCATACCTCAGCAACCGTAAAATCCAATGTTCCAGAATTGTTGACAAACACGTGAATGGTGTTGCCACTTGAAAAGGTAACGCTTGTTACCTTTAAATCCTCTACCAAAGGAGACGGATTTGCATGCGTTCCCGTAAACGCGCTCACAGCCACGCTGATCACAACCATACAGACTATGAGCAGGATTGATGCGACTAAATGATTCGAAGCTTGCCTCTTTTTCCTGTAACTTTTCATTTCCTTTGTCATCTCTACTTTTAGGACTCAACAGATTGGCGGCTCACTCTAAAATTTGTAACGTTAAGCAGCAGAGTCACGTAATTCAAGTTAAAACCTTCAAAAATTATCATGTTTAACCTTAAACTCGTTTGCCCGTGTCTAAGTGAATTGCTTCAGAGGAGAGAACATCAGATATAAACTTTTCTTCGTGTATTGGAAAATGCAATTATACGTTTTTTAACGATTTTGACATATTGAAAAAACTGTGAACCTTCACAGGCGCCTACATTTTCAGCCTTTTAATGTTTTTCCGTGTTTTCCCATGGCATTTTTCTTAGACCTCACACAACTTCTACCCCAGTAATATAATGAGAAAATGAAAAAGGGAATTGTACAGTTTGTTGGTCCGTCCGCGGGCTAACGTGTGGACCATCCTGTTGGGCTAAACTTGAAAAAGTGATTGAAAATGTGTTGTGAACGTAGTGTTGAGCAAAGAACAAAAGGCGATTTTAAGCGACTTGGCTAGGCGTTTGGGAACTAGCGAGAGTGAGACGTTGCGGAAGGTGTTGATGGATTACGTTAAAGAGTTGAGTTTGATGAAGGAAACCATTCACCGAAACAAAACCGGGTTGAGTTTTCTGAAACTTGGCGAGTGAAGTTTTGATTCCGATTCGGACTCGCAAATAAAGCTAAATCACGAATTAACTTTAAATGTAAATAAAACCAATAGGAGTAGTTAACTTTCCTTTAAGCAACACAAATATTAGCCGATATGGAGGAAGTGAAACAGTGACCAAAACAAGAGAATTCGACAAGCTTCTGGTAAGCGCCATTGACAAAGCCCTGAATTCTCTAGGAGAATCGGTGAAACAGTCCATATACTTCCACATAGAAAACAATTTCAAGCTAACAAGAGACGAAATCCCTGAAAACCTCGTTGAGTTTCAAGGAGGGCTTGAAAAAATCTTCGGCGCAGGCGCCCAATACATAGAGATCATGATAATGAAAAACCTGCACACCAAAATTGGGCGACCCCTCAAAATAGAAAATAAGCAACTTGAATTCGTTGAATATGTAGACGCGGCAAAAGAAGGTTTTCTGAAAAAGACGCGTTGAAACAAACGCAGTGGTCAGAGGTTAACAAGGATACATATCGGCAGATCATAAAGGCTTTATCACCGCTCAGCCTTCCTTTTCTTAATCATTTAGAAGTGAAAGACATGAGTGAAGCTAGAATACTCATAATTGATGATGATGAGAACATAAGAAAAGTT
>CAZJQR010000136.1:0-5495 GCA_964548345.1 uncultured Candidatus Bathyarchaeia archaeon
AGTTTCGTAGTGAACAACAATTTTCCCAAGATCACATTCCATATTGATTCACTTCTTTGAATATCAAATTGCCTTTTTATCTGACGCTGAACTAATATCTTTAGTAGTAAACTAGGTGCAAGCTGTACCAAATGGCGTGGGAGCACTTTTTTTTGGGACTAAATTTCAATTTCCTTCCTTATGCTATATTTGTATGCTGAACCGAGTATACACCACAAATAACTATTTTTGGAAGCCGTAAACCTCTCCAACATGGAAGTTACGTCCAAGTTGGTTGGATCAAAATATAGTTAACTTGTAATCTGCTATATTTATGTAAGACTTGGCTTTTCAAATGTTGGCCTCAAAGTGGAATATGGCGAACCGGTTTTTGAAGGGGAATACAGGGGCAGTTTCAGGACAGTCGGGGACAAAGAGCATGTGGAGATTGTGAGGCTTTATGTAGGAGAAGGGTTAGGCTTTAATAAAATTGCTGAAAAATTGGGTCGCTCAAGCCGAACTCCTCTAACGCAAATACAGAAACATAATAAGGCTGTAGAAAGAAGCGGGTTCTGCCCGGCGCGCAGGCGGTTCAGAGGTGAATATGAAAGCCGAATTACACTGAAATAGCATTTAGGCCAGAAATTGTAGTGTATTAATTCTTCATCTGAAATCCGTTGGAGACCGCTTCTGTTTTGTGAATCCTTCGTTGATTGAGATAGCTTCTCAATAGATAACGTGCTCTGTGATTTCATTCTTTTGGGAAATTAGGAGCAGCTTCTCTGTTTTTTCATCCAGCGTTCTACTTTTCATGGTAAGAACATAGTTCACTTCTCTTAAATAGAGCTTTTTAAATTTAGACAGGACTAAGGGCGGGCGGTCACGCGGAACCTACTAATCTTAAACCACATTTGGGGCAAATCATAGAAGCACATGATGTTCCGCGAGTATGCGCAACCGTATATCCACACTTAGGACATCTACAAAAAGATGGCCCACCAATACCCTGTCTCAGTCCTCCCCTTCCAAAACCTCTTCCTTTACTCATTCTCGATTTTCCTTCTGTTATTTCCCAGTTTGTAGTTATCTGCATGACTTTTTAGTTCTTCGGATACGAAATAACATAATCAACTGACAGCTGCTGTTTCCCTAAACATGCCCTTTTCCACTCTTAAGTTTGAGGTACCATTCAGGCATAGCATACTTACTCACTTGATAGTCAGGTTGGTATGGTTTGATGTCAATGACTGGAGTACCATCAAACAGGTCGATTCCTTCAACGAAAAGGTTTCTGCAGTGTCTTTTGAACAAGCGCACAAGAGTGAGACCTATGGGGTTCGGGCGCGTAGGCGAATCTAAGGCAAACACTCCTAAAGTAGGAAGCTCTTCAAGCCTTAAACCTCTTTTTGTTGCTCGTTTAGGTTTCACCTGTAGAGGACCGATTTGGTCAGGTCTTAACTTGTGAAAATAAGATATTATAAAGAGGTGAGAATATCCGTCCAAGCCTTGCAGTGCTTCTTCAAACTCGGGAAATATCTCCAGAATTGCTTCAACTTCTCTATGTTCCTCTTTTATTTGACTATCAGATGCTTTTGTGTGAACAACTCCAACCGGCTTCAGAACTATTTTTTCTGCTGATCCAACCATTTTGTTCATCCCACAAAACTGAGTTTGGTTTACGTTTCATATAACTTGATTGATTGGCTCATGTGAAAGATAATTAAATTGCTGTTTTACTTAGTATCCAAAGGAGTTACAAAGAATGAAATTGAACCTTGATTGTATTCCGTGTTTCCAGAGGCAGGCCTTGCAGGCCGTGCGCTTCATAAGCAATGATGAAGAACTCCATCAAAAAGTTTTAAGGGAAGTCACGAAAAAACTTCTGGAGTCTGATTGGGACTTAACTCCGCCCGAATTAGCTCATGAAGTCCATAAGATAGTGAAGAGTGTTACAAACGAAAAAGATCCTTATAAAGAAGCTAAGAAGGAAAGTAACGATTTAGTTTTGGAAATGTATCCTGCGCTCAAAGAGAAGGTTGAAGAAAATAAGGATCCGCTAAGAACAGCGGTTAGACTTGCAATAGCAGGGAATATCATTGACTTTGGGCCGTTACAAGAGTTCAACTTGGAAAAGGCAATCAAAGAAGTCTTGAAAAAGAAGTTTGCTATCGATGATTATGAGAAGCTGAAAGAGGTTCTCAAGGATGCTGAAACCCTTCTGTTTTTTACCGATAACGCTGGAGAGATAGGCTTAGATAAGCTCCTTGTAGAAACTTTTCTTAAAGCTAACAGATTTGAAAAAATAAGTTTTGTTGTAAAAGGTGGACCGATTATAAATGATGCAACTTTGGGGGATGCAATCTATATGGGTCTCTGCGACTTGCCAAATGTTGGATTCTTAAAAATGAGTAACGGTGAGGTAGGAACAGGACCTGAGAGAAACTCACGAGCGGTAAAGAGGTGGATAAGGAAACATGATCTTGTTATTTCTAAGGGTCAAGGTAACTATGAAGGCTTAAGTGAAAATGATGGATTATTCTTTTTGCTTATGGCTAAATGTCCCGTAATTGCATCAGACTTGGGTGTCGAGGTTGGGGACATTATCTTGAAATACAAATAATAGTGTGTGCTATCGAAATGCTATATAAAAAGAAATGTAAGGTTTAAACCAAAAAGCGTGTGCTCTCGCCACTGCACATATAACGCTTCGGAAACTGAGGACTTACTTATTAGTGTTTGATAGGGATTGCCTGCGCACAAAAGTTTTCTAACCGTTTAATACAGGTTTGATTTTTCTGATTCCATCTGATGTGAAAATCCCAGCTATACCGCCTAAAATCATATGTATTAACAGTAAACCGTAAAGAAAGAAGAAGAGCGCGTATCATCAAACCGTTTGGCGAAAGAGCGCATAAACACGTTATTTCGTGTTTTAGACGGCGTTTTAAGCATGCGCGCGCTTAATCTTTTCTCTCGTTATTTCTTCTGTTGTTTTGTTTTTCTTTTCTCTTTAAGCTGTCTATGCTCTCTAGCGCGCATCTCCCGGGGCAATGTGAAATATCAGAAGAACTCGCTGCAATGCTGAACAGTTTTCCAAAGAAGTTTGAACGTGTTTTCCAGACAACCTATGCCTCAATAAGCCAGTGCATGCGGAAACTCAGGAAGACCACAGCCCTGAAACTGCAAAACCCAAGAATACTTAATATAACGTTTAAAAGTTTTAGACACTTCGGCGGCTCTTGGCTCGCCCATGTCGCCGAAGGCAACGTCATAGCAGTCAAGAAAGCCCTACGCTACAAACGAGTCGAAAACACGATGAAGTACATCCACAGGCTTGAGTTTAAAGACCAACAAAACTACGATGTAGCCACAGCCACAACAGTCGAGGAGATCAAGCAGCTCGCTCAAGCAGGCTTCCAGAAATTCGACGACGTCAACGGAATACACGTGTACCGCAGGCTGAAAAAGTATACCTCCTAAACGCAGAGTTTAACGCCTAAAAGTTTAAGAGCTACATCCTGTGTATTCTCCAACAGGTGCACAGAACATGCCAACACACGGATCACTATCCAAAGCTGGAAAAGTAAGAGCGCAAACGCCTAAGATTGACGCTAAAGAAAAAACCAAACCCAGCCCAAAAGCCAAAAGCAGACGAAACTACGAAAAACGCATTGTTCTGCAGAGAAAAGCTGGGCAAAACTGGCTCTAAACGCTCAATGACGCTTCTTTTTAAATCAAATTTCTATTCCACACTAGCGTAGTTTATCTATCACCCAGCTAAAACCATATACGGTATCATAACTTTGAACACAGAAAACGCGGCACACGACATCATAAACGCCCTAATGCACTTGCCCCACCCCACCCACAACGACGTAAACCGCATCAAAACACAAATCGCCGCCAAACACCAACTCACAGGCATCCCCTCCAACGCCGAAATAATAAACGCCTTAACGCCCAAAGAAAGACTCAAGCTTCTCACCGTTCTCCGAAGAAAAACCACCCGAACCATCTCAGGAGTCACAGTAATAGCCGTCATGACCAAACCCCAACCCTGCCCCCAACCTGAACCATGCGCCTACTGCCCAGGAGGACCCACACAAAATGTTCCGCAAAGCTACACGGGACACGAGCCAGCAGCCATGCGCGGAAGCCAAAACAACTACAACCCTTACTTGCAGGTTAAAAGCCGCATCCACCAACTCACAGCCATAGGACACCGCGTGGACAAAATAGAACTAATCATCATGGGCGGAACCTTCCCAGCCACCCCACCCGAATACCAAACACAGTTCATCCAACGCTGTCTAGACGCCATAATAGACAAGAAATCAGCAAACCTTAAAGAAGCAAAGGCGCAAGCGGAAACAAGCCATATCCGCAACGTCGGTATAACCGTGGAAACAAGACCTGACTGGTGCAAGCAACAGCATGTTGACGCCATGCTAGACATGGGTGTGACACGCGTGGAAATCGGCGTCCAAAACCCCAGCGATGAGCTCTACCGTTTAGCAGGCAGAACCCACACAGTCGCCGACGTCACCGAAGCCACACGCGATGCCAAGGATGCAGGCTTAAAAATCGTTTACCACCTAATGCCAGGAATGCCAGGCTCAAACCCAACCCGGGATTTAGCCGCCTTCAAACAAGTTTTCACAAACCCAACCTTCAAACCCGACATGATAAAAATCTACCCCTGCCTAGTCATAGCTGGCACAAAGGCTCATGACTGGTACCGCGAAGGCGTTTACAAGCCCTACACAACCAAGGAAGCAGCAAACCTAATCGCCGAAGTCAAAAAAACGCTTCCGCCATGGATACGAGTAATGCGCGTTCAACGGGACATCCCAGCTGGGCTGATAGTGGCAGGAGTGGACAAAAGCAACCTCCGCCAGATTGTCCACCAGAAACTGGCTGAGCACGGCGAAAAATGCCCTTGCATCCGCTGCAGGGAAGTAGGACACCGAAAGGCAGTGGACAACGTAACCGCCGATTTAGACAAAATCCAAATTTTAACCACCAGCTACCAAGCGTCTGAAGGTGAAGAAATTTTCATTTCAGCCGAAGACCCAGAAAACAACGTGCTAATCGGCTACTTGCGCCTGCGTATTCCCTCAGCGAAAGCCCACAGACCCGAAATCAACGCTGTGCCTTCCGCCATAGTGCGGGAACTCCATGTTTACGGACCACTAGTTCCAGTGGGCAAGCGTTCAGCCAGAGCGTGGCAGCACAAAGGCTACGGTGCAATCCTCCTAAGCGAGGCGGAACGTGTGGCACGAGAGGAGTATGATTCAAAAAAGCTTTTAGTTATAAGCGCATTAGGCACAAAACAGTATTACATGCGGTTCGGCTACGAACGCGACGGAGTGTACGTCTCAAAAAGATTGGAGAATTAAGATATGAGTCAAGCGTCGAATTCAGGTTACAAGGGCGAAGCGTTAAGCGCCCTTAAAAAAGCAGGATGCCAAGTCGGCGATGTTATCCGCGTCACCAGCAACGAAAAAACGTACGAG
>CAZJQR010000137.1:0-5419 GCA_964548345.1 uncultured Candidatus Bathyarchaeia archaeon
GAGAAGGCGAAAACAGGTCAAGAAACGTTTCAATAATAGAGATAAAACTCGCCAAAAAATAGAATCAGAGCTGAACTTGAGAATAATTTTTCTCCAATTTTTTGTACCGGGAGATCACAACAAAACTAATCACTAAAACCACACTTTTTTTAGCGCGCAAAGCAATTTGGTAGCCTTGTACTTCAGCAAAATCTCTCGAGTTTCTCAGTAAAAAATAGGGCTTTAAAGAAGCTTAGTCTGGACATTAGTCAATACGTCTCTAAGGCTCACCTACCAGGCATGTCTTAGCGCGTGCACTAACAAACCCATATCATTGGAAGCATTTTAGCGGGTCACTAAAGAAATCTTGCAGCTTTCAAAAATGGGGTTCGAAAACTAAATAAATTGACGTGTAAACAGTGTTTCCACTGTGGCTATCCTAATATAGTCGGCTACGTACTACATATTGACTATTAGAGTTCTTTAGAGGAAGAGTCGGATCGGCTAAACGCGCAGGTCGGGTGTGCTCGAGATTTCCTTTTTCTCCAGATTGTTCTAGTTGGCAAATGTTCGGTGAGATGGTTGAGATGAGAAACAAGGAAACGAGCTTGCGTAACATCCGCCAAGTCTCAGATGAATAAATGCCACCCGTCAAATCAGAAAATTGCACAGATAGAAATTAAAATTTAATGGAAGGATACGCAAAATGTTGTGGGATTCTCGAACTTCAAAAAAAGTATGTTATCTTAGCACTTACCCTCCGAGGAAGTGTGGGATAGCAGTCTTCACCACAGATTTGGTCGATGCTATGGATCTTTATAGTGATTCTGTTTCATCCACCGTGATTGCTGTAAATGAAAACAGAGCTTTTCACCGCTATGATGAACGAGTTAAATGGCAGATAAGGCACAACAATGAAGAGGATTATATCAAAGTAGCCGAAGAAGTGAATTCTTCAGATATAGATGTAGTTAATATTCAACATGAGTTCGGCATTTTTGGCGGAGAATGGGGTAGTCATGTCCTTTCTTTTCTCGAGACCCTGAGGAAACCAGTGGTAACAACTCTGCATACGTTGCAGCCGGACCTTGAGCCGCAGGGGCAAAGAGTTCTAAAGCAGATTTTATCTCGGAGCCACGCGATTGTAGTCATGAATAACATAGCAATAGGGATTTTAGCACAGCTCGGAATTCGTTTTGAAAAATTAAATGTCATACCGCACGGTTGCCCAAACATACCTTTCGTTTCCAGCGACTACGTCAAACCCTCGATAGGTTTAAAGGATCGAATTATATTGTGCACTTTTGGGTTAATAAACAGAGGCAAAGGCATCGAGTACGCAATTCAAGCACTTCCCCCGGTTGTAGCCAAGCATCCAGAAGTCATTTACTTGATTATTGGGGAAACTCATCCTATGGTAAAGAGGATTGAAGGAGAGAAATATCGCAATATGCTCTTTGAGCAGGTTAAAGAACTGGGGCTTAAGAATCACGTTGTATTCCAGAATCGCTTTCTTAGGAAAATGGAATTAATTAGATACCTTCAGGCCACAGACATTTATATAACTCCCTACCCTGGCAAGAATCAGATAAGCAGTGGAACACTGATTAATGCCCTCGCAGCCGGAAGAGCTGTGGTTTCTACTCCCTATCTCCATGCCAAAGAAGTTTTGAACAATGGGCGAGGCGTTTTATGTGATTTCAAGAATTCAGCTTCAATAACTGATGCGTTAGAAACCCTCCTATCCAATGAAAGCTTGAAAATGGAGACTGAGACAAAAGCCTATGAATACAGTCGGAGCTTTATTTGGTCCAGAGTTGCCAAAAAATACGCAGAGTTATTTAATCTAATTTCAGAGCATAAAGCAGAGGCATATCCAATTGAAGTTACCGCCAGTGAAGCTTGACTTTATCATTTCTCTAACGGATGATACAGGTCTACTTCAGCATGCAAAATTCGGGACCCCACGGCGAGAGGAAGGTTACACAACAGATGACAACGCACGGGCCCTCATCGCCTTAGCAAAATATTTCCAAGCAAATGGCAGTTCTGAGACCGTCAATAGACTGATAGACACCTACCTGAGTTTTGTTTTGCACATGCAAAGAAAAGATGGTAAAATGCACAACTTACTCGCCTATGATAGGCAGTTCATGGATTATGAAGCCTCAGAAGACTGCATGGGACGGACACTCTGGTCCTGCGGTTTCGTCATAGCCAGCAATCTATCCTCCGAGAAACGTTTAATTGGAAAAGAGATTTTTGACAAATTACTTCCCTGGGCGTTCTTCTTTAAATCGCCGAGGTCAAAAGCCTTCGCAATAATGGGGCTAAAATATTACCAAAAGGCTTACCCAGAAGACCTAAACTTGAAGAAAAGCATTAGGGAATTTGTGGAAAAGCTTCTAGGACATTACAAAGCTGAACATTCCAAAGATTGGCGTTGGTTTGAATCTTATCTCACCTACGCTAATGGTAGGTTGCCTCAAGCCCTATTTGAGGCTCATCAAGAAATGGCAAACTCCCATTCTTTACAGACGGCCAAAGAATCAATAGATTTCCTGCTGAAAGTGCAAATGGCCAATGGCACATTCGTGCCTATCGGCAATCGTGGATGGTACAAAAAAGGAGAGAAGAGAGCAATGTATGACCAGCAATCGGTGGAAGCCGCCGTCATGACAGAAGCAGCTGTATCAGCTTTTCGTGAAACAGGCGATACCAATTACAGATTGACGGCTCTAGCAATTTTCAATTGGTTTCTTGGACAAAACACCCTAAAACTGGAGGTCTACAATTCAGACATCGGTGGCTGCTATGACGGGATAACCCCAATGGGCTTAAACCTCAACATGGGTGCAGAAGCTATCGTTTGTTACTTGTCAGCTGCACTAGAGATCCAGTCGGTGAAACGTAACCACAGAACTGCAGTAAATTCAATCAGGTAAACGTTCCACCAAAGGCAATAATTTCTGGAAATACGTACGGAAACGAGACTTATTTGGAGTTTGCAAGCCGCTTGTTGAAGATTACTTCACAAAGCCTAAATATGTTGCCAAATAGACACAATCACAGACTAAGCGACAAAATCATGAAGGTCGAGTAGAGGAAATAAAACATGCTTATGGTAAGACATGTAATGCTCAGAAACGTCGTTACAACAGACCCCAAAACTTCTATAAAGGCAGCAATAAAGACGTTGGACAAGAAACACATAGGCTCGTTGATAATAACTGACAGCGATCAGAAATGCACTGGTATATTTACCGAGAGGGACGTGCTAAGAGTAGTAGCCCAAGGCGTTAATTTGGATACTCCAATCGAGGAAGCAATGACAAGCAACGTTACTACAATAGGAGAAGAAGCTTCGCTCGAAGAAGCTAGGCGTTTGATAGTAACACATGCGGTTAGACATTTGCCTGTTGTTAACAGCCAAGGGGAATTGGTTGGCTTGCTTTCGGTCAGAAAATTACTCGATGAATTCTTTGGACTACAGTCTTCGAAATACTGCTAGGAAAACGCTGTTAATGAAACGTTATCAGGGTAACCCCATTCTTCAGCCGAGAGTTGAAAACCCATGGGAGTCAAAACTGGTTTTTAACGCTGCAGCTATTCTCCTTGAGAAACAGATTCATATACTCTACCGGGCGATTGGAAATGATGGTATTTCTAGGATGGGACATGCAGCAACATCAGACGGATACACAATCAGAGATCGTTCATCAACTCCAATTTTTGAACCCAATAGTAAAGTAGAACACAACGGGTGCGAGGACCCGAGGCTTTCCATTTTCGGAGAAAAGATAGTCATGGCTTACACCGCTCTATCAGAACATGACCATGGTCAGCTCTACCAAATCTCTTTAACTTCGATCGCAATAGATGATTTTCTAAACAAATCGTGGGAATGGAATGAGCGTTTGCTTCCTTTTAGAGGCATAAGAAACAAGGACGCGGTGCTTTTTCCAAGAAAAATTAACGGTAAATATGTCATGTTTCATCGTTTTGAGCCTGATATCTGTGTAGCTTATTCCGACGACCTTGAACGATGGTATGACATCAGATCGGTTTTCGGGCCGAGAATTAAGAACTGGGACAACTGGAAAGTCGGTGCAGCCGGTCCGCCAATTGAACTTAATGAAGGATGGCTGATGATTTATCATGGGGTGAGTTTCGAAAAAGTTTATTCTCTTGGCGTAGCGTTGCTCGACAAGAACGAACCCGAGACGGTTTTGCATCGCTCTGAAATACCCATACTGTTTCCAGTTGAGGATTATGAACGCTTCGGGAAAGTGCCGAACGTCGTATTTAGCTGTGGTAATGTTGTCATCGATGACAAAGTACTAGTGTACTATGGGGCTTGCGATAGCGTTTTATGTATGGCAACTTACGATTTGGCCGAATTGCTACCTAAGAAATAGACTGCTGGTAACGTTATGATTGTCATGGCTGATTCCCAATTCAAAGAATAATTCAGCAACAGTTTAAAGGAAGTTAGATAAGAAGTCGTGAGAACAGGATACTCAAATGACTCAATAATCTAATATGTTTCACTGCTCGTCAATTTTTTGTTCGCCGCGAAGGGCTTCCACGCTATAGCTGATGTAACATTCTGCAAGTGGATTTTGTTCTGTCCCATGATTCAAACCGTTGCACATTTGAACAAACGTCGTCCGCAAATTTTCAACATCTTCACGTGAAATCTGAAAGGACAACTCATTCCGCTCGGACGCAGCCAATATTGACGACAACCCGTCGATGTACTTCCTATTCTCAATAATATTTTCGCGTTTTTTCCTATATTTTTTGAACCAGCTTGAAACAGTCTGGTTTGTTATTTGGTCTATACAGTTATTACAGGCGTTTAGTTTATCACCCTTTATCACCCTTTTCGCTTCTAATAACTGAAACATCAAAAATCGGATAGTTACCGCAAACACCACATTTCATATACTGCGATGAAGCGAAATTGTCAACCAAACGATACGTTTTGCCTACATACTGAAAAGTTCCAGCCCTCCGGATGCATCCAGGGTTGTTCTGCTTAATGCCAGCAAAACATCATCCGTTTTTGCCAATTTGCCCCATCCACTATCCAGTTATGTCAATGGAAATCTTCGCCTCAAATAATCCTTTGCAAATTCCCGGTCAGAAGATAGTTCTGTGCTTTTCACAATTTGACCCTCAAGCCTATCCAAAGCTAACCTGAACGTCGGCTCTGCATTCCAACCTTCACCTGAACTGAAAAACGAGCCTTTCCTAGTTCTAAATTGCAATCGACAGTGAATCAACTGGTCACCCTTGAAGTTTGTACCATGCGTCTTCATGTAAACGAACAGCGTACCAGACTCCAATGTTTCTCCGTATCTACTCGTGAAAGATTCGAAATCGTCCATAATGAAGCCTCGTTGAATTTCATCAACTTCCACATCTTTAACGGAAA
>CAZJQR010000138.1:0-5301 GCA_964548345.1 uncultured Candidatus Bathyarchaeia archaeon
ATAGAAACTACTAAAGAAAACTGGAATTTGACGTGAGAGCGGACCAGCCGACGACTTAGAAGCTTGTAGAGTCTTCGTACTGTGTTAGCTTTTCGGTGCGTTTTTCTTGGTTATGGATTGCCAAGTGGATAGTCGTTCTTTCCTGTTTTCTTGCAGCTTTTCTTGTTGTTCCTTTTTGACTTTTATGAGTAGGTCTAGGACTTTGTCGAAAGAGACTGCGGACATGTATGCGGGTACTCCTGCCGGCCAAAATGCGCAGCTGATCAAAAAAGACGAGATCCAGATACGGGTGCACAGTAATACTCTCTTTGCGGGTTGGACAGTGCCAATACCGCTTTTTCCTCCGCAGTACAGTCTTCCGCCTGCGTGCATACTGATTGAAGGATATGGTAATGTCAAAACCGTCGCATATACAATAGTTCCTCCCTCAGGCTACAGGTCAGCGTTTGAACAGAACTACTTCGATGCGTTTGTAACTTTTTTTCATCCATCATGAAAGTACTCAGGACCTGGAACCGACGGATTCTTTGTCAGAGATTTTGTTGCAACCACATATCCGCCGTCTACCTAAAAGAGAATAGTCGAATTAGCTAAGCGTGCCAAAAAGTTTTTACAGTTGATTCTCCGCTAATGTTCTCGCCGCTTGAGGTCTAACCGAATTTGCAGAAGTCTTCTGAAAGCGTTTTTGAGATGCTCGTGAAGCCAGTTCGAAGGCTCGTTGAACAGAAAGGATTTCCTGAGCCCACCGAACCTCAAGAGAAGACAATTCCCAAAATCATCGAAGGCAAAAACGTCCTGCTGATTTCGCCTACTGCAACGGGGAAGACTGAAGCCGCGTTTCTCCCCGTGCTGAGCAGGCTGCTCCAAGCGCCAAAAACACCGGGGATAAAAGTTTTGTACATCACGCCGTTGCGGGCTTTGAACCGCGACCTCCTTGAGCGGCTTGAGTGGTGGTGCAACAACCTTGACATTAAGCTGGCGGTCCGGCATGGTGATACTGACACGAAAGAGCGGACGCGGCAGTCGCGGAGCCCTCCTGACATTCTGATAACCACGCCTGAAACGTTGCAAGCTGTGCTGTCTGGTTGGATATTGCGGCAGCACCTGCAGAGCTTGCGGTGGGTGATAATTGACGAGGTGCATGAACTGGCGGACAGCAAACGAGGAAGCCAACTGTCTCTGGCTTTGGAACGCGTCCGAAACCTCATCGGCAAAGAGTTTCAGATGATAGGGTTATCCGCCACCATCGGCACCCCCCAGAAAGTGGCTCAGTTTCTTGTAGGCAACAATCGAAGCGTGGAGATTATCCGCGTGCCCGTGGCTAAAATGGTGCGGTTACAGGTGATTTTCCCACAGCCGACTGAGGAGGACGTGAGGCTTGCAGGGAAGCTTTACACGCACCCAGAAGTAGCAGCCAGATTAAGGGCAATACGCGAGTACATGGGCAAACACAAGTCCGTGCTTCTGTTCACCAACACACGCTCGATTTCGGAAGTGCTGGCGAGCAGGTTCAAAGTGTGGGACATGGACTTTCCAGTTTCCATTCATCATGGTTCTCTTTCTAAGCCTTCGCGGATAGCGGCGGAAACTGGGCTGAAAAGAGGCGACCTCAAGGGTTTAATCGCCACCAGTAGCCTTGAACTCGGCATAGACGTGGGGCGCATAGACTTGGTCATACAATACATGAGTCCCAGACAGGTCACAAGGCTCATTCAGCGAGTGGGAAGGGCAGGTCACAGAGTGGGGCGCGTGGCAAAAGGCGTAATCATCGGAATGGACTCCGACGACACGTTAGAGGCTTTGGTGACTGCGCGAAGAGCCTTAAAAGAAGAGTTGGAACCTGTTGAGATTCCGCCTAAGCCCTATGACGTGCTGACTCACCAGATAGCGGGATTGCTGCTTAAAAACAGGCGCTTAGCCTTCCAAGAGATTTTGGAGATAACTCGAAACGCTTACCCCTACAAAGACATGACCTTGGAAGATGTTGAGAAAGTACTCGGGTACATGCACAGTCGTTTTCCGCGTTTAGCCTGGGTCTCCTTTGAAGACCAGGTGGTTTTGAAGCCTTCGCGAACCAAAGCGCTCTTCGAATACTACTTTGATAACTTGTCTATGATTCCCGTGGAGAAACAGTTTCTGGTTGTGGATGATTCAAGCGACTCTTCGATTGGAGTGTTGGATGAAGCGTTTATGGCGGAGTACGGCAAAGCTGGAACCAAATTCATCATCAGAGGCAGCCCGTGGCAGATAATACACACCACCGAAGACAAAGTTTACGTCAGACCAGTTGACGACCCCACAGGTGCCATCCCTAGCTGGATAGGTGAGGAAATCCCTGTGCCCTTCCAGATAGCGCAGGAAGTGGCTTCCATACGAGGCTTCGTTGAAGAGAAACTACGGGGTGGACTGTCGCCGGAAGAAATCAGCGGGTTGCTCAGCCAGCAGTACCCAGCTGACGAGGACACCATACTACGTGCAATAGGGGAGACAGTGGAGCAGGTGAACGCTGGCTTGGCGGTTCCTACGGATAAACGAGTAGTGCTTGAAGACTGGGAGGATTTCGTCATAATCCACGCCAACTTCGGCTCGCTTACGAACAGGGCTTTGGCTCAGCTGCTTGGGGAGATGCTCTCCGAGAAACTCGGACACGGCATAGTGGTCCAGCATGACCCCTACCGCATCTTCGTGCAAACAATGGGCGCGGCAGACGTAACTCGCATCCTCGAAGTTTTTGACGAATTATGCGCTATGACGGAGCAAGCGGTCAAAGACACGCTAACGAAGTCAACGGTGAAAACAGGGCTTTTCAAGCGACGCACAATCCATGTGGCTCGCCGTTTTGGAGCCTTGAAGAAATGGGCAGACTTCAGCAGCGTGAGTCTCCAGAAGTTGATAACCAGTTTTCAGGATACGCCCATTTACGACGAAAGCTTGAAGGAGGTTTTCACGAAAGACCTTGACGCTGACGGGCTTGTTCAAGTATTAAGCAACCTTCGAGAGGGCGAAATCAGACTGCAACCGTTACAGACCGGGGGCAACGCGACTCCAGTTGCAAGGGCGGGCATCGAAAGAGTAAGCATGAAAACCGACCTTATTCCGCCCGAACGGATGCGTGCCGTGCTTGTGGAGTCAGCCAAAGCGAGGTTGCTGAACGAGACGGGCAACTTCGTGTGCACAAACTGCTGGGACTACTTAGAGATGACTCGCATTAAGGACTTGCCTGACAAACCCAAATGTCCCCGATGCGGCTCTCAAGCCCTCGGGCTTCTGAAGGTGGACGAAGAAAAAGCACTTCCCTTAATTGAAAAGAAAGATCAAAAACTAGCTAAGGCTGAAGAAAAACTGCAGACGCAGGCTCTGCAAACCGCGCAGCTGATAGCGAAGTATGGCAAAGCAGCAGCTGTGGCATTGAGCGCCCGCAAGGTTCGGTCATCAGACATTGCGGCTGTGCTTGCAAAAGAACCTAAACTTAGCGACAGGTTTTACGAACTGGTTCTTGAAGCCGAACGCAAAGCTCTAAGCAAGCGATTTAGGTAGGAAATCACCCGCAATCCTTCATGGAAGCAAATTTACTTCAGAACAATTTGCTTCAAGCGAAGTTAATTGCCGAGTTTAGGAAGACTCAACAACATCTTTTTAAGGTGAAGACTCATATTTGCCTCAGTACCCATAGGAACTACAGGAGACTTAAAGAGTGGAAATAAGCCGAAAAAAGCTCCGAGACGAGGTTCTTAAGCGCATCCAATACGTTAAAACGTGTGTCATGGCCAGAGAGCTATGCCTGCTGGTGCGCACAAACAGAGCCGTATTGGAACCCAAAGACGTGCAGGAAGTCTGCACCTACATATCGAACCTTTGCAGAGAAGAAGGATGCCTCGAACCCAGCGAACTCTGCCAGAAAGCCGCTGAAGCTTTAGGCTCCAGAGACGAAGAAAAATACTTGGAAATGTGTGCTCAAAGCTGCGTGAAATGCGGCGAAGCCAAAAGACCGATGCCGAAAAAAGACGCTTACGTATCATAAAACCTTTATTTTCAACAAGCTTTTAAACCAGATTGGAGGCTCATGAAACGTTCATTGCACCTTTCGTTCCAAGCCCTGTTCCAGTGGTTCAGTTCATGCTTAAACTAGCTGACCTGAAGGCGGGTGAAGTTTTGTTTGATTTGGGCGCTGGAGACGGCAGAACAGTTATAATGGCTGCAAAGGCTTTTGGCGCCAGAGCGGTAGGCGTCGAGTTAAGAGAGGATTTAGCTAAGAAAGCGTTAAGCACCATCCACAATAATGATCTCGCAGACAGAGTAACAATAGTAAACAGCGACATTTTTAACGTGAATTTAACCTCAGCCGACGTAGTTTTTCTATACCTAACAACGAGTGCGAACGAGAAAATCAGGCCCAAGCTGGAAACAGAGCTGAAAAAGGGTGTCCGCGTGGTTTCCCATGACTACGAAATCGTGGGGTGGAAACCCCTAAAAGTGGAGAACTTCTGCGAAAATCCGAAGCTGGGATATCCTTCGCACACAATCTACCTTTACAGGAAACCCTAGTTTCTGGGTTTGCCCGAAAAAGGCTTCCTTGAAGCACTCAAGTTTACTGTTACATTTTTGTTTTTTCTGGCTTAGCTGCGAATTTGATAACTGAGATGGGAGTCTCTTGTCCACTTGAGTAGTAATCTTCCTTTAACTTGCGGATAAATGTTGAAAACGCGACAGGTAATCTTCCCTGTAGCTTCGTGCCTAACTTGGCGCATAGCCTTTCAGCAATTGCCTATCCAGAATGGGAGCTGAACCCAGAATCTGACCTCTCCCGTCACCCAAGAGTTTCCTAAGTTCTTCAGAGAATCTATCTAACCTGTTGGGAATTTCATACTTTGGAAAAGAATTGCGCTCTAAATAAGCGCGCGCTAGATTCCTTGACAAACCGCCAATTTGCTTAGTCAAGGGTTCTTGACAAGAGCCCGTTTATGCGTACCTTTGCCTGCAGAGTATAAGTAAAGTATAATACCCATACTGTTATGAATTCGCAAGATAATTCTGTGAAATTAGCGAAACGTACCTTTGTTAGTGTAAGCTTTTGCACATTTTTTCCTAACCCGTTAACTGAAAGGCGAGAACGACAATATGCATAACCCTCAAAAGACCGCTGTTTAAAACAGCTTTTCCTTTATATTGTTTCTTTATATAAGTGGGCTATAGTCTTTTCCGAGCAGCCATCCCGCAAACGGTCTAAGCGCCAGTTTAATCTATAAATAGAGGGGAGATAAGTTTTTTCACGCGATAGTACACGTAAATGAGAACGTCGGA
>CAZJQR010000139.1:0-5236 GCA_964548345.1 uncultured Candidatus Bathyarchaeia archaeon
AACCCGCCTTCCTTCAGCTCCTTGTAGTAAGCCGCCGCAGCTTTACCCATGTTTCTACCAGCCTCTTCAGAGAACACCGAGGACAGAATGCTTTTGATCATCGCTGGAATTTCAGAGGAAACAACGCCAAGTATCTCCTTAACGTTTTCCGCTTCTATCTTTCCAAATTTTTTTCCTTCATCATGTGTCATATTTTTCACCTCAAACACATTATAGACTGGTCACTCTAGTTAGGTGTTCTGCGCAAAAGTGGCCACGTTACTGGTCAGTCTGCTTAACCAACTCGTAAGTGGGAACCTTGCCCTCATTCTTCCGCAAGAAGCCTTGCGCCTGCAGCTTTAGCACTCTTTCACGCACTATGCGCCTGCTTGCTTTCCCCCGCATCGCAGTCACCTGCCGCGTGATTGCTGAAATATTCAAAGCGCCTTTAACAGCTAGAGCTTGAATTATACACCGTGAAAATTCATCTTGTGCAATCTGTTTCTGACGCAAATATCTCTCCGCGTTCTTCAAGCGCTCAGCCAGCTTCAAAGGTTCACCATACACACCTATACTAAGCCGAGCTAGTCCCACTGCTGCAGCCGCCCCGTGGTATTCAGGGTTTTCAAGAATTATTTTTTCAAGAAGGTCAAGCCTGTTGATTATCTCATCAAGTTTTTTACCAAGGTTTTCCACGTTGGAAGCGGATTTTTCTTTATGGCTGGAAGCAGGCAACACTTTCTCGTACTAGAATAGCTGTTTCTGTTTAAATGGTTGGCGATCTGCCCCCCAGCAACTTAGGGCGTGCGCTATATGAGTATGTTTGGGTTTGGGATTAAGTTTTAATTTAGCCAACCAACAAGCACGTTCACTATCTGAATACTTTGAAGTTCGGGTTTTGTCATTATATTGTGGATTGCAGTAATAGTGGCTTTGGAGGCCGTTGGATGGTTAAGTATAGAATTGAAGTTGACCGAAGCAAATGTAAAAGGTGTGGATACTGCTACTCTATGGATTCAATACATTTTGAGCCTGCCCCTCTTAGAGGGCTTTTTGAAAAGGCTTATGCCAAGCTTGCAAGATCCTTGTTTCTGAACAAATCGCGGGTAGTCGGAGGATCGCTCAATAAGTCAAAGTCTGTAGGCACTTTTAACGACGAGAAGATAGATTTAGTTCGTAAAGTAGAAGCAATATGCCCGGCTTCGGCGATTACTATCACAGAGCTATAAGTCGTTTTTTATGTTCAAAAGCGCACGCTTAACAAGAAAGTGTGTGTTTTGTGACGGAATCTTGAAAGAATGACTTGACTAAGGAAGAGAGGAGAGAGCCAAGACTTCAGTTAAATGGAATTATGTGCCACTTTCGAAACGTCCTTATGAACCACGAAAAAAGGACTCTGAGGAAGAGGAAAAAACTGCCAAGAAAGTGAAATATGAGCTCCGGTAAGCTGTTTAGAAAGCAACAGTAACCCTTCCCATTCTCAAGGCTCCTGTGCTACTACCCAAACCGATGCCTTTTCACTAAGGATTAGAGGAAGTATGGATTTATCTAAAATGCAGCGCGGGCGCTAAACTTAGAATGTACACGCCTTTTCATGCAACCTAAATGTTTAGTTCCAAGAATTTTCTCACACAAAAAGGGCGCGCCCTAGTCATTAGAAATCACCGGTGAAGACGTCGCGTCTCCTTTCAACCATAACGCAGACGCCATGAACCACCTCTATGCTGTTTTCTTCACAGAATCTAATGGCTGCTTCAGATTCTGAGCCAGGCTGCATCCACACTTTTGTGATTCCAAGCTTCTTACAAGTCTTCACAAGCTGCTCTGTTATTTTAGGCGGAACCACAACATCGACCACGTCAGGTTTTACGGGCAAGACTTCAAGATTCGGAAAGCACTTGTTCCCTAAGACCTTATCAGCATTTGGGTTCACGCAGTAAACCCTGTATCCAGCGTTAAGCAGATCCCTGTAAACCTGATGCCCATACTTCTCAGGGTCTCTGCTGACACCCACAACCGCAAAAACATTTTCCGTGTTCAGAAAAGACTTAATCAATTCTTGGTCCATTTTATTCTAACCCCTTTTCTGCGTGTGAATCAGAGGTAACGTGTTATCTGCGCCTCTAGAACATGCTTAGGCAACGCGCCCGTTATTTTATCTACAAGTTTTTCATGGCTAAACACTAGCAACGTCGGTATGCTCATTATTTGATATTGCGTGGTAACTGCCCGATTCTTATCCACATCCAGTTTCCCAAATACTACTTTTCCAGCGTACTCCCGTGCGAGTTCTTCTATAATCGGAGTAACCATCCTGCAGGGACCACACCACGCCGCCCAGCAATCAATCACCACAAGTGGATGATTCTGAACTGTTTCGTTGAAAGTGGCGTCAGTTACCTCAACAGGCTTATTTATCAATGCTTCTTCTTCAAAGCTTTTGCTTTTCTTCATCATTTCCCGCAGTTTTGCCTGCTTAATTTTTTCCAATTCCTCGTCTTTTTCGTTTTCCAATCGCAGACCTCACCTTCCTTTAGAAAGAAGAACCCTTAATATTCGTTCTTTCCTGGCTTTGTTTTCCAAGGGTAATTTCATCTATTTGCTCCTTTTCTCTTTCAAGGATTCCCACCGCAGTCTCTTCCAGACTGACCTCTTCCAGAACGCGCGCGCGATTTTCAACGAAGCCTGCAGAGAACACTCAACCGAAGCGGTCAATAGCCAAGATGCGCGGCGGCTAATCGAAAGAGTTGCGGCACACCCATTCCGTGATACAATAGCCAAAAGCTTAGCCGGTTGCATGCCTTACACGCGCGCTTATAGTGGTGATGCTTCAGAGTCGGGTTATGGGACGCATGATTGGGTTGCTGAGCATGCGTTAGATTGGCTTGGGTAGGAAGAGAAGCCAGTTTATGGTTGATAATTTGGCGGTTTTTCTTTTTGGGACTGAGCTTCCGGATGATGTTCGTGATAGACGCGTTGACCCTGGGCAAAGTCGTAGCGTGCAGTAGATTTCATTGCATTCAAATAAATATGTCTCTAGCACTCGCCAGATTATCGAACACCGGGTTGATATAGACTTAAAGATTTTCTATATCTACAGGCTCTATATAATCGGCTGATGTGAACCCAAATATTCGGGAGTAAAAGAACAATTCAGCCTCAAGGCTTCTTTTAATATTCTTCGCCTGCCTGAATCCATGTTGTTCACCTTCGAAAGGCAAATATGCTACTGACCCTCCCCTATTTCTTAATGCCTCAACAATTAGCTCCGCTTGACTTGGCGGCACTATTTTGTCATCTAAACCTTGAAAAAGTATAATTGGAACATCTAATTGGTCCAGGAAATTGATTGCAGAACGTTGGTAGTGAACATCTCTCTTTTCTGGATAAGGACCAACTAAAAATACCAGATATCGGGATTCAAATTTATGTGTGTCATTCACAAATGTCTCAAGGTCGCTTATACCAAAGTAGCTTGCTCCTGCCTTGAAAACATCTCTGAAGGTTAATGAGTTGATTGTGGTGTATCCTCCGGCGCTGCCGCCACTGATGGCAAGCTTCTCTTCATCAACCTCTCCTATATCAACCAGGTATTTAGCAGCATTTACGCTGTCGTCTACGTCGACGACGCCCCATTGACCGTGAAGCCTTTCTCTATATTCTCTGCCGTAACCTGTGCTACCTCCATAATTGACTTCTACGACAGCAAAGCCTCTGCCAGTCCAGAATTGCACTCTCAAAGAAAGTGTTGCAGATGCAGCTGCAGTTGGCCCACCGTGAACGGAAACGAGTAATGGCGGAAGTGTTCCAGAAGGTGCTGTATAGTCTTTGTTTCTTGGTTTGTAGTAGATGCCATGTGCCGTTAGACCTTTTTCCGTGGGAAACTCTATTGGTTTAGGTTGTGATAGATAGCCAGCGTCAACAGTTATTTTGCTGGATCTTTTCAAGACGTCGGTATTAAGCGTATTCAAGTCCAGCTTCACAATTGAATTTGCTTCTCGAGGTGACCCGCCAATAAAAACCGCGTATTCACGTGTAGTATGGAGAGAGGATATGTGGGTGTATGGGGTTTCTATGTCTTCGAGTTTTCCAGTCTCTGTATTCAGGCGGGCGATGTGCCATCGTCCTTTCTGTGTGTAACTGCAAATTATTGTGTTTTGCGACTCAAAATCGTAGTTTGACTGAGCGAATGTCCATGGAGGTTGAGCGAATTCAGCTTCTTTTGGATATAGAGTTTTTACTTCGCCGTTTTTCCAGCAATATATGTTCCACCAGTTGTTTCGGTCAGAAACGAAATGCAGGATGCCATCAGGTGACCAAGATGGTTGTACAACAGATTCCGTAATGTTGTTGTTGATTTGAATTCGCTCTCCTATCGAACCGTCTTGACTCAGTTTGCCTATCCATAGTTCAGTTTTGTCCCATGGCATATGTGGATGATTCCAGGTGAGCCAAGCTAGATATTTGCCTTTGGGGCTGATACGCGGTGACGAGTAGAAATCATTTCCGTAAACTATTGTTTTGAAGTTTTTCCCTTCGAGATCTAGGCTAACAATCGTGTTTGCAGCTTCCATGCCTTTCTCTCTGTGATCTTCTCTAACACAAATGAGTCTCTCATGAATACTGTCAAATTCAAAATCAGCATGTCGAAGTTCAGTTTCCAAAGTTATGGGTACAAGCTTCTCTCCTTGTTTCATTTTGTAGATTCTTTGGTCAGTAAAATTCGTGAAGAATACTTCGTTTCCTAAGACTTTGTATGATCCTCCGCCATATTCATGAACTCTGGTTCGAGCATTAAATGGAGAAGGATTAATGTCAACTGTTCCCTCAACAGGAGAATATCTAACGATTACGTATCGACCCTTATCTGAAGGTCGCATTTCACACCAGTAGATGTCTTTATCTTCGATCTCAATTTGTCCTAAATCCACAAGTCCTGATGCGACCATATCAGAGGTAATGGGTGATCTCCAAGAACCATAAGGCGATATTCTCTTACTCATATTCTCGCGCGCTCAAAAACATAAACGGAAGAAATGTTATTTAAAGAATTAATCAAATAATACAGATTTGTTACTGAAAAATTCTGAGACTAATTAAAAGGCTTTGCAAGCGCGCGCTTCTATTACTGTTTGATTTTTCAAAATTATGGTAAGAATTTGGAATTAAAATCCCAAAAATAAGCGGATCCTGCTAGAATTTGCCAGAATATGCAATCTTATGCGATAGCTTTAAGAGCGACTTCAGCATGTGAAGT
>CAZJQR010000140.1:0-5234 GCA_964548345.1 uncultured Candidatus Bathyarchaeia archaeon
TTTTGTTTTTTGCACCTCCAGAGAGGAAACAAGAGAAAGGGAGATTGGAGTGTTTGTTTCACCCTACCCCTTTATTTTTGCTAACAATGGGGAAATTTATGCTGGTGCTGTTGCTTGGTATGAGCCAACTACTTGTCCGCTAGCGTCGATGAGGTCGAACTTGTACGGATTTCCAGCTGCCCATGCACTTGCCAAGGTTAGATACATGTTTCCTGATTCACCAGCGGCTAAGGTTGTGTTGGAACTAACTCCTATTGTTGAAGCAATATTGTTTACCTTTGCTATGGACATCGTAACAGATTTTGTTCCAGTGTTCTTCACTGACAAAGTAACACCGTCTGTTCCTGTGAATGCCACGTCATTTATGTTGATTGAGGATGATCCCATGAATCCGACTGTTAAGGCTCCCATCCATGCGGCTACTGCGATGCTGACTGCGACTGTGACTGCGATGAGTATGATTGATGCGACTACGGGGCTTAGGGCTTTTGCGTTTTTCCTTATTTTTCTTAAAGTTTTCATTTCTCTTTCTATCCCTCCTTTGGGATTGATGAGTATGTTAGATGAGCTATCCGATTTAAATCTTACGACTTAATACACAATATTATCTATGTGTAAAACAAAACTACACAAAAAACAAAAACATGGAAAAAACCATGGAAAAACAAACGTCAAAAAAGAAACTGTACAACAGTTGAGCGAAAATATGCCGCCCAAGCATTACACACCCACACCACACCAAAACGAAGCAACACAGCAAAAAATTAAGAAAAAACCAACAAAAAACAAAACAGAACGAAAACACAATCAAAAAAGTTCTGAAGCCGACAATGAAGACAAATACCAACAGAAACGGTTTACGCGCGAACCGCGGCTTCAAAATCCACAAATAAGAGCTGAAGCACCTTCAAAATCACGTTTAAAGAAACATCTAAAAAGAAAATGAAAACGTTGAGCAAGAAAACGCTCAGTAAGCTCAAACGCCAACTTCATCAAAGAAACCGAGAAGAAGCTTCGCGACTTTCTCGCCCAAATCGGTAATCACATAGTACTTCTTAAGCGGGTCAATCCGCTCGCTCTTAGCCAACCCCAACAGCTCAATCTCAATCATCCTCGACCTGAAAGTGCCGTCACTCAAAGTCAACTTGTTCTCCCGCATGAAATCCTTCGCAGCCTTCCACTTCCCCTTGTTAAGGTGAAGCAGAAAGATACAGTCTATCGCATGGTCCTTCTCCAGCATCGCCTTCATAGCAGACAACTTAGGGTCAGTAAGAATGTGCTTTATCTTCTCCTCTTCTCCATTTTTCTTCTTCATGACACCAATCACACCTATTTTTCTATCCTGAATATAGCAGATTACCTTTAAAAGATTTAACCTATATTACGATTTATGACACATTTCTGACGAATTATAAGTTAATATTCGACAGTTATTTCCGTTTGCGATATATCATTATGCCCTGGTGTTCGTGGACAAACTCAAAGCCAACAGCTATCAGTTTTTTCGCCTCTTCAACAGTTTTCGCTAACTCAACAACACCTCTCGTGATGCACTTCTTCCTCGACTTTCTTCTCAGTCTTACCTAGAGAAGACGTTTTGCTTGCTTGCTATTAATCCAAAAAAACTTCGTTCTTGAGCTACAAAAAAAGGTGATGGAATTGGTGATCGCTTATGTTGTGTCTTTTGTCATTTTTTTGGCTATCGCGTATGCTATTGGTATCAGCATTATTCCAAGAGCTATGGCAAAGGCCCAGGAAATATTGGCTACTACATTGGTAACGCCTGGGAAAGTAGCGAAGATCGCGCCTGCACCGATTATCAAAAAGATGGAGTACAACACAAACTTTGCGTATCCTGCAACTTCCTTGAACTCGACGTGGTCATCGGTTATGGATTTTATGAGCCCATCAGTTAAGGATATGCCTGCGCCGATTATTACGAAGCCAAGTATCAGCGGGTAAATGGTGCTTCCAGACAGGAGCATAGTGTCGAGAGCAAGCAACAGAACGAAAGCGACTAAACCAATCAATAGCAGGTTTTTCAGCATGTCAGCTATTTCGACTTTTGCTGGTGGAAACATCGGTCGCAACATTTTTCCAATAAATGACGCCAGAAAATCAACCAAAACCACGCCAAAGACAATTATTATTATTCCGCCAAGAAGCCGTGGCAAGTAGTCTGCAATCGTACTAAGGTATGTACCGAAAGTTCCTCCAATATTCAGTATCTGTATCGCTAAGACTATTGACAGGATCACTATGAAGGCTTTAACTATTCCGCCGATAAAATTCGACAGATCCAAGCCAGAAGACTTGAATGCTTTGCCAGCTACGCTCTGATCGAAAGTTTTCTCGACGCCAATCTTTTCCACAATCTTGTTAACTGCCTTGCCAACGTATGTACCGACCACCCAGCCGATTAGGATTACGATAATGGCGATGATGATTGCTGGTATTGCGTTTATTATGTCTCCAACCATGTTGCCTAAAACTTCGATAATGTCAACCATGCCTTCTCCCTCAAAACGAGTATGTCGAACTGACTATATAAGCTTAAGCGCGCGCTTGCGGTCAAAACAACAAAAAAATAACGTTTCGCTCCACTCGATCAGTTTCCATGCATTCGCATGTAACCACATATTTTGCCCGTTATTTGCATCTCTTTTTGAGCAGTGTTTTATATACGTTCGCGGTGAATGCTTGAGATTGACCAATTGCATAATTAAGCGCGCTAGCAAAAAGAAAAAGGAAATTATTCCGTGGTTTTGCCGTCGAATTCTTCTGGTTTAGCCAATGCTTCTGCTTTCGTCTTGCGCACCGTACCATCCTGATGTTCCATCGGCGAGTAAATAGTGTACAGTTTAAGTTCTGTGGTCTTTGACGAATTAGTGACGTTGTGTTTCGCACCAGCAGGCACAATGGCAGCGTCTCCATCAGCGATCTTGTGTTTAATAACGTCAACGGAGACTATTCCGTCACCTTTTCGAATCTGAAGAATTGGTCAACTGCCTTGTGAACCTCTTCACCTATTTCCTCGCCGGGTCTATGGTTCATCAGAACAAGCTGACTGTATTTGCCCGTGTAGAGTACGCGTCTGAAATTGCTATTGCCCAAAGTTTCCTTCTCGATATTTGACTTGAACCCTTTCCTACATTAGCCTCACTTAGGATTCAATAGCCCTTTGTTTAAGAGTTCACGCGCATGGTTATCAAGAAGAAATAGAACAGTTGTTTTTAACCATAGGATGGTCCCCAAAGTAAAAAAAGGAAAATGAAAAGGGGGTGTTTGTTAGACTGTGTCTTTTACTTTTTTAGCAACTTTCTTTGTTTCTTTAGCGCCTTTTGCGCCTGCTTTCTTTGCTTCTTCAGCGGCCTTCTTCTTGGCTTTGTCCAAGAATGACATCTTGTTTACTCCTTCTTGGCTTCAACTACTTTGGCTATTGGAGCGTTCTTCTTGACAGATTCTATTCCGTTTACACAGCCATCTTTTGACGCGTAGCCTTCAATAGTGGCAATTACTTCACCGTTGGCAGCTTTTAGCCTGAATCTGAACTTTCCAGCTTTATCCTTATACCATTCAAATACTGGTTCTGGCAACAAAATCACCGCATGAATTACTCAATGGTGGAATTAACACTTTTCACAGCTTCGTGGGCGGCAAGCGAGTTTAATGCTAAAATTTAAATGCGTATCGAATCAGAGTAATGTTCTGTGGTTTGTAATGTCTAAAGAAGATAAAATGCTTGAAGAACTGAAGAAGATTCGGGAATTGCTTGCAGCGAAACCTGCTCCGCCGCCAAAGGGCTTATGGGCTGAATTCAAAGCTTTTCTTGAAAGCTACAAGGTTCTGGGGCTTGCTGTTGCTTTCATTCTCGGCTTATATCTTGGTCAACTTGTGCAGTCGCTGGTATCGGACCTGATTATGCCCGTGATTGGCTTGGCTTTGCCTGGCATAGACAACTTATCTACTCTCAAGGTTCCAGTGTCCTCGCAGGAGTTCGGCGTTGGCAGCTTTCTGGTAGCTTTGATCACCTTCATAATCGTTGCCTGCGTGATATTCATAATAGTGAAAGTCACAAAGAAATGGGGCATTCAATAACACCACTCTTTTTTCTTTTTCTTGAGAAAAGGTGAAAACTGAAGCTGAAACCTGAACTATTTGCGACCTCAAGTGATGAAAAAAGAGGGGTAGACTTTTGGGAATTGAGTTTTACGTAAGCTTCTCTTTTGTTTTCTTTGCAGCTTTTTTGGTTTCTTTTGCGCCTTTCTTGGCAGCTTTCTTTGTTGCCTTAGCTCCCTTCTTTCCCAGCTTGCTTCCTTCTTCTCCCACTTTCTCTGCTGCTTCCTTAGTCTTGTCCTTAACCTTCTTTAGAAAACCCATATTACACCACCAACAATAGCTCTGCACCGTCTACCTATAGCTCTTTATGCGGATTTCTATATCTTGTTGCTATTGTGGAACTTGGCTTTTTTGTAGAAACTCTTTTCCCATCCTTCTGCACATTTTTTTGCCCTAAAAACAGCCCTTTTTCCACCCTTCTGCCCCCCATTCTTGGGAAAGGGGCATAGACTTGCCTTAGGCTATTGGGGATAGCGCGCGCTCGTTTGGAGGGGTGATCAAATCCTTCATAGTAATGCTGGCAATAATCCTCGCCATACAAATCCTCAACGTAGGTGGCACAATGGGTACATACCTAACCACCATCGCAGACTACCTACCCAGGCTTCTCGGAGGACTACTCATCATAGTCTTCGGCACCGTACTCGTTGACTTCTTAGCCTCGTTCATCGGAAGAATGATAAGACCAATGTTCCCTGCAGCAAAAGTCGAAATCGCTGATATGTTAAAGAACCTTCTGCCGATAGGCTTAATTGCTTTCATACTGGCACTGGCACTTGATCTAATGCTACTCTCTGGCGAACTAATATACCCACTCATAATAGGATTCGTAATGATAGGCGCAGGAATAGCACTAACCGATGGACTAGTCAAATCAATGACCGATGATCATCCAGAATTCAAAGGCGTCGCAGGATACGTAAAATTCGTTCTCTACAGCATCTTCTTGATTGTCGGCGCAGGAGGAATATTTGCAACCTTCTCCGGTGTAACGAACATCATAGCAAACATCTCTTGGGCATTCGCAATAGCACTGGTAATAATGCTGATACCAATAGCATACGCAATGGCAAAGAAAATGTCCAAAGAAACAACATAAAGGCGCAGTTTCCAAT
>CAZJQR010000141.1:0-5222 GCA_964548345.1 uncultured Candidatus Bathyarchaeia archaeon
ATGCACTTCAGGTGGTAAGAGCGGTTCGTCCACATTAACGTAAGCAACATTATACTTTTCCACCAGCTTCCAAGTTTCATCTCGCATCCACGAGACATTCCGAAATTCAACGGCGTACCGAAACAGAGGGTCGAGAAGGTTAAAGAACGATTCCAAATTTTCGGGGTTGTAATCATATTTCGGTGGAAGCTGAATAAGCAAACAGCCAAGTTTCCCATTTAACTGCAAAGGCCGCATCAAGTTCAAATAAGCTTCTAAATCGGCTTTTATGTCCTCTTTCAATCCGAGTTTTTTATCGTGGGTAATAACCTTTGGAAGCTTCGCGGTGAAAACAAAATCAGACGGAGAATAGCGCACCCAGCCCATCACCATGCCCTTTGATGGATAACGATAAAACGTTGAATCAATTTCCACCGTCTTGAATACTTGGGAGTAAGCTCTGAGTTTCCTCTTTTCGCCTTTTTGATAAAAAACTTCTTCCCATTCCTTGTAGCTCCAACCGGAGGTACCTAAGAGAATATTCTCTTTGCTCACATAACCGCCTCCAAAGCCTCAGCCACCTCATCAACGCTGTTATACTTCTTGTCGGGAACATTAGCAAGCAACTCGGCAAGGTGAACTCGCTCATCTAAAGTCAAATCAATAACCTTCCAACCCTGTTTTTCAATCAACTCCGATTTTGAAATTGGAAACTGCGTGTCTTCAAAAAGCACTGCCCTTGCAGAATTAACACCTGTATACTCAGTTATGGGAACAAATTTTCCAGTCTTCTTATATTGCATATACCGTGCAGCATCCATATTCATTTTGACCCCATGATACGATAGTGCTGCAATTCGAGGGTTGATGCTATCAACCTCGTGGTCTATGGTCAACAACTCGTCATCCGTAAACTGCCAAATGTTATGCTTCCCTTTGCCAAAAAGCCGACTATACACAATATCCGATTCGACACTGGGCGTTTTAATTGAAAGGTCAACACATTCAATCATGTTGAAATCGTGCATCAAATCAAGAGCTTCTTTTGTTACGGGTGCTCGTATTTCCCAAACGAGGTTGACGCCTCGAAGAGTCATAGAAGAAAAAAGGTCTCTTGCTTGTTTCGCTTCTTCATGGCTAATCACGTAGCTGGTAGGAGTCTCTAAAACCAAAAAGGGAGCATCAAGAATCCCGCAGTAACTAGCCATTCTACCGAGTACAGTGTAAGCTTCATCAACAGGCTTTAAACCAATTCTGTGAGTCAAGTCCTGATGGCAACGCACCGCAAACGTGAAACCGTCAGGCACCGTCCTTCGCCACTGCTCAACCATTCGCGTGTCAGGATACTCATAAAAAGTGTAGTTTACTTCGACAAAATTGAAAACATCGGAATAGGCTTTTAGCGAAGGCTTGTTTGGAACCTTGAAATAAGCCCAGCCACCCGTTCCGATAAGATAATCAGTCAAAGCCCGCACCCTCTACGCGCTATTTTAATCGAAACCACTCATTACCCTAATCTCCATTCTTTCTCTTCAGTTTTACTCTCCTCTCCCCTCTCCTAATCAGTCGTTTCGGTGAAACCTTAAAAACGGTAAAGAACGCACTGTTCTAACCCCTCACAAATTTGGGAGAAGTGAGAAAAAAATTGTCTCAAAACACAATAGTCAAGACCATACCATCTCAAACTCTGCTCTCGCTGAACATGCGAAACATAAACCAGTTGTTTCCCGGCTTCGCGGCGGGCGACTTTGCGCTCCTCCACGGCTCACATGCAGTATCATCTTTAGCGTCGTTGCTGTGCATAAGAGTTCAGTTGCCACCTCAACTCGGCGGATTAGGAAGCAACGTAGTTTTCATAGATGGCGCAAACACCTTCAGACTCTACCAAATAACACGCTTAGCCCGACTTCATCAAATAGACCCTAAACAAGTGCTGGATCGCATCTATATTTCCAGAGCGTTCACAGCTTATCAAATGGCAGCGCTCATACTGCAGAAACTAGAAAACGCAGCTAAAGCATGCAACGCCAAACTCGTAATAATCTCTGACATCGCAGCCATGTTTCTAGACAAAGACGTACAAGAAGAAGAGGCAAAAAGCATCTACAGCCAAGTTATAACTCGCCTATCAAACTTTTCCCGAGAACAACAAGCCATTGTCGTCGCCACCTATCCGCCCCACGAAGATAGCCGTCGCAACATGTACCTCCAGACATTAACGTCGGGAATAGCAAATGTGGTATTATCCTTTAAACAAACAAAATACGAGCGAGAAGTCATCTTAGAGAAACATCCTACCTTCACAAAAGGTTCCGCAGAATTGCCCACGGAAATACTGCCCTTAACATTGTTCATGGAGGCATATCAGAACGGGCAAAACCGTTGAAACCTACCGCATGGCATTAGACGACGAAATCCGCAGATGGAAAGGATTCGCCAACGCCCTACGCAAAGAAGACCGAGAAGCCTTCGAAGCTTTAATGGATGCGTGCCGAAGCTACGCATCAGCAGGCAGCAACGCCGTTCAACCCATACTCTTCGAACCCATGATAATGTCTATGCTCCTCTCGCAGCAAGTGCGCCTGCAACGGCTGGAGAAAAAACTAAATGCCCTCAAACACGCAGGCACCTAATCGTTTTAAAGGCTGGATACTTGACGCTTACGCCGCAGGCGAAGGCGAAGTAGCCGTCTGGATAATCAGCGAAACGGGCAAACGAATCAGATTGACAGACAGGTTCCAGCCCAAAATCTACGTTTCAGCCAAACAAGACGAACTGGAGCCACTAATCAGCCGACTGTGCAACAGCCAAATCATATCCTCATGGCGCTTCGCATACAAATATGCGCACCCAACAGACACCGACAAATCCAGAGTCATAGAACTCACGCTTAAAGACTTCAGAAAAACACAAACGCTTACCCGTAGCATCCTGAAAATGGGCGACTATCTACGCTACGAAATTCACAACTGCGATCTAAAAGGTGACCGAGAATACTTCTTCAGCCACGACATATTCCCCCTCGCACTAGTGAAAATCAAAAATGAAAAAGGGTGTTTACAGTACACACTCTTAGACTCGGTAACCAGCACCGACTACGCCATTCCAGAACTGCGCGTGATGAAACTTAAGTTGGAAATCGCTAAGAGGGGCAAGATCGCCAATTTCAAAGACCCCATAGATAAAATACAGTTAACCCAAAACGAGAAAGAACTATGGATTGATTCGGGCGATGAAAAAGACAAGCTACTGCAAGTCGTCAAAGCAGTCAAAGAACTTGACCCAGACATCCTTGTAACACAAGGCGGCGACTCCTATCTCATCCCCTACCTCATCCAACGCGCAACCCTTAACAGCGCTTTAGATGACTTCATCCTCAGCAGAGACAACATGCCGTTCCCATCGAAAACGCCCACGGGCAGAACATTCTATTCCTACGGGCGAAGCTTCTACAGAGCAGGCATTATCAGGCTTTACGGAAGAATCCACATCGACCAATGTAACACTTTCATTCTGTCTGAAGCAGGATTCGACGGCTTAATAGAAATAGCCCGCACATGCCGAGTACCCCTACACACCGCTGCACGAAACTCCATAGGCTCCAGCATGTCCTCACTGCAATTTTACCAAGCCATAAAAGACGACGTCCTGATCCCAAGGAACAAGAGCATACCTGAAGCCTTCAAAACAGCTTATGAACTTCTCGTGGGCGACCGCGGCGGCTTCGTATTCGAACCGAGAGTAGGCGCTCACGACCACATCGGCGAAGTAGACTTCTCATCAATGTATCCCGTCTTGATGGCTAACAATAATATATCGGCGGAAACCGTGCTCTGCAAGTGTTGCCCCGACTCGCCTTTACGCATTCCAGAGCTGAACTATCACATATGTACCAAAAGGGAGGGGATAGTTCCCAAAACCCTTAGACTTGTTGTCAAAAAAAGGTTGTTTTACAAGCGCATGAAGAATGAAGCTGAGGGCCCGTTGCTCAGGGAGATATATGATAGGCGGCAGGCGGCGTTAAAGTGGATCCTCGTTACCTGCTTCGGATACTTGGGCTACAGAAACGCCAAGTTTGGAACCGTTGACGGCCACATGGGCGTTTGCGCCTTTGGCAGAGAAGCATTATTGAAGGCAGCACACACCGCGGAAGATTGTGGTTTTGAGGTTATCCACGGGATTGTGGATTCGCTTTGGCTGAAAAAGCTAGATGCTACCTTGGAAGAGTATAACGCATTGTGCAAGAAAATAACGGCTCAGGTCGGCGTGCCAATAACATTCGAGGGACGCTACAAATGGATCGCGTTTCTACCTTCCAAAACCCATCCGCGAATCGGCGTCTTAAACCGCTACTACGGAGCAATGGAAAACGGTAAGATCAAAGTTCGCGGCTTAGAAGTTCGCCGAAGAGACACGCCACGCTTCGTATTTGACGCTCAAACAGAAATGATAAAGACCCTTGCAACAGCAAAAAACACAACTGAACTCAGAAAGAAAATCCCAAAGGCATTGGAGATTGTTAAGGTGTATCGAAGGAAACTGCTGGATGGTGAAGTTGCAATTTGGGATCTTATTGTCTCAAAGCGTATGTCAAAAAGCCCCAACCGATATCGGCAGCATGTGAGCCAAGTGATAGCTGCCGAACAATTGATGAAAGAGGGCGCTGAAGTTCATGCAGGCAACAATGTTAGATTCCTTTTCACGCACGCCGAGGACAAACGCCATAGTCGCAGGGTTAAAGTCGCACAGCTTATAGAGCAGGGAGTAAACCCAGATGCCAAAAAATACCTGCTTCTTTTATATTCTTCAGCGGCAAACCTTTTGAGCTTTTCAGGCTTTACAACAAAATTAGTTTACGATGCTGTTAGAGGGAAGAATCAATCCCTTTTATCTAACTTCTAATAGTTTTTGCTAGTTCAATTTCTATCTCAGTAAGAATGCAGCAGAGTCTATTTGTAAGGTAATGGAATCTCTGAGGGTTTCGCTTCTCTAATTGTGAAAGTCGATAGCGGTTCCGCATAAACATATTGGTATTTTTTCTCTTGGTTGTGTTGCCGTTGCAGAGCAAAGAAGGAAGCTTTCGCTTAACGCGGTCAGCGTTGACTATTTCAACCGCGCTCCATGGCGTAGGTAGAAAAAAAAAGAAAAAGGGATATTATGCGGGAGATGCAAATGGGTGATTAGATGTAAAGTCTTTCGGAGACACACAACATGGGAACAACCCTAATCATCGAATGCACCAG
>CAZJQR010000142.1:0-5217 GCA_964548345.1 uncultured Candidatus Bathyarchaeia archaeon
CTGGCCAACGCCGAAATCAGATAGATTTTCGCTGTGTTTATGAGGTCGAATTCAATTTGGTATTTTTTTCTTGCCGTATACGCTCCGTAAAATGTTCCTGCTACGAGTGAAATTATAAATGATGTGATTAAGCCTTGGACGCCGAATGTTTGTGTTAGTGGTACTGCTAAGATAGCAAGGGTAAAGAATGTGATGAGGTTCATTTTAAGTGTTGTTTTGGTTTCTCCCAATCCGTTGTAAAGGCTCGGGAGAGTCAAGTAGCCTATTCCGACGAGCAAGTATAACAGCACGTGGATTGACAGGAAGAGGGGGGCAAGATGGTACGTTGGGCCATATATTATTTGGACTATTTCGGTTGAGAAGATTATGATTAGGGAAGCCACTGGGATGATTATCATAGTGGTGTATTTGACGGCTATATTGAAGAAGTATCGGATTTTCTGGTTGGATGTCTGGTTAAGTTTGGAGAAAGCTGGAAGCAGCACGGTGGTTATTGGAACAGCCAGGACGATGAGAAGGGCGGCAAAATTTATTGCTGCCTTGTAGTTACCTATGTCTGTGTCCGTGGTGAAGAACGCCAGTATCACGTTCTTCAAAATTGGGAAGAAGCCTACTAAAAGTACGGAGATGTAGAGCGGTGAACCGTATTGGAAAAGCGTTTTCAAGTTAGTTTTGAAGTCATCGCTCTTGCTTAAGGTTTTGTTTTGGCGCAGGAGCAACCAGAGTAGTGGAAGAGCTATGACGGCGGAAGCTACAAAGCTTAAACTGTAGCCTGCTACGGCCCCTATTACGCTGAATCCGGCGAGAATGAGAGCGATTGAGGCTATGGCTTTGGCTAATGCTTGGGTGTTTGCGGCTATGGCTTGGTATTCTGTTTTGTCTAAGCCTACGAAGGCTGAGGTTGCGGTTGTGACAATCACTTGAAATAGTATTGATATGGAGGCTATTTGTATGTAGAAGCCCAAGTCGGGTCTTTGGAGCAGGTAGATAGCGATGGTGTCGGCGAGGACGTAGTTCAGGGCGAATATGGCGATGCCTATGACAGCTCTTGCGAGCATGCCATGTTTTATTATGTTAGATATCCGCTCTGTTTCCTTCTCGGATTTAAGTGTGGCCGTGAATTTAGTTATTGCTTGGCTTAAGCCTAGGTCAGTGAACAAATAAAGCAGTTGCGGAGCTACGAGCGCCAAGGCATATTGCCCGTAAAGTTCAGGACCTAAAAAGCGGGCGACTAAGATAGAAGCTATGGCGGAAATGATGGTTGCCATGGCGGACCCGGATATGAGAAAGAAGCCGCCGCGAGCTGAGTCTTGAGCAACTCTGGTTAAGTCATCTTCCATAAAGTTTCACGTTCTAAAGAATTTGTGTTTTGATTTTGGCTTTTTGTTCTCTAATTAGCGCAGTTGAGGCGAAGACCATGGAAAATGCGAAGAGACTGAAGGCAAAGGGGACTAACTGTATGCCCCATGGCGAGTAGTTAAGCAACAAACCGACAATAGGAACTACCGCTAAGCTCATGCCAATGCTGAGTACAATTCTTTCTATTTTATCAAGATTTTCTTCGTCCGTTCTAATCGGCACTTTTACAGGAAACAGGGTTTTTATGAAAGTGTAACCGGGCACGTACAGAACGAAAATTGCACCTAAGATGTTTCGCATGTAACTCCAAGGCTGTAAATTTTCTGGAACTAATAAAACCACTATCAGAGTTAGTAATGCAAAGAATGTTGTGATCCAATACCAGCGGGCGTGGCTGGTTTTCAGATATGAGCTGAGCGTAAACGACAATGCCAGAGGTTGGCTCGCAGGTTCTATTCTTCCCCGGGTCATCAGATCCATAATCAGGTCTAGAGCCTCTTCCTCAGAGATTCCAAGCTGCTCCTTCAATAAGGCTACAAGTTGACTAACTTTTTCTGGTTTCTTGTTCTCTATTATTTGGAGTACCCTTTCTTCTAGTGAATCAGTTGCAATCTCGCTCACAGTGGCATAGCCTCAAAAATGGATGGCGTGTCTTCCTATATAAGAATAGTTTCAAATAGAAAACTATAGAAAAAAAAGCTGGTTTAAATGCTGTTTATTGTTTTTTTGCGTTTGTACGCGTAGATTCCGAATGCAACCAGCGAAGTAGCTGCTATTATTGTAGCGGCTTCAGGAACGTGGAAAGTTAAATCGTGTGAGTACGGGCTTTTCATCAAACTGCCAGAATCCGTGTAACCATACGCGTCAAAGTGAATTTTTGCTTCGCTTATGTCGGCTCCTCCTTCAAGTGTAATCTCTACGCTAATTTCCACTGCATACGGTGTGCCGGGCGGTGAATAGAGATCTCCGACTGCAATTTCAGCGTATCCGTGGAATTCGGAGGACATGAAAACCCCGTGTGGCGATAGTTCGTCTGGTGTTGCATGTGTCCAATCTGCGATTGTAACTCCGTTTATTGTGATTGTGTCTATAGCAGCGAAGGCAGCTTCATTTATGGAAACGACAAGCATTGTGCCTAACGACTCAAACTTTGCGCATCCCAACCATATTGAAAACGGAGTTTCCCAGTTGCTGGAAGCGACTACTATGCTTTCGGTGAGCCAGGGGTCCGGATCAGTTGAGACGTAGTTTGGGTCAACATACCCGTCACCGTCGTCTGGAGCCGGATTTGGCAGTACGTTTGGGTTTGTCCAAGCTATGCTGTCTGGGTCTTCAGAGTAGAACCACAAGTGCCCACCGCCATCCGCCATAACTGGAGCTGAAAGCATTGCCAAAAAGAAAACAGCAATAATCAAGAGAGTAACCTTAGATAGCAACCTGTTCAATTTTTAAACCTTCTCCACCTTCACTCTTCTTTAACCTGTATATAAAGTGAAATGAAATAATCTTCTAGAACAAAATTCAAATGTTAAGTTCATAGCTAGTTTGAGGTCTAGGACACAATCACCATAGTTATTATTCTCAGGGCTAGAGTGACCAGAAACGTGACTACAACAGCTACCGTTGCACTTTTCAGTTTTTTCTTATCAATGAGTATGTCTACTTTGCCATAGTAAGAGGATAGCATCTCCGAGGACACGAGAAGTATGATGGCGATTACCGCAATTAGAAGGCTTATATCCCAAAGGTCTAGCGGAAACATCACGGCTGCCTCTGCCCCTCTTCAGTAATTATTTGGTATTCGACGATTTCATTTTTACCGTTGTTGCTTATTTCTTTTTTAACAAGTGTTATGGGTTGACCGGTTGCTTTTGCCAAGGCACAGGCAATAGCACTGCTGAGTACAGAATCTAAGGCAGATCGAGGTTCCTCTTCCTCTTTTTTACGCATGTTATCTGCGAAGTATTCTATTTTGACGTAGATCTGGTTGTTATCGGTTTCCATCTCGAAGTTCTGCACAATTTCTAAGTCTTCAACCAAGGTTTTGGGCATGTTCTGTTGGAGGTATTGAAGGTCTACTCTGGTGAGGTTTGTAGCCAAGGTTTTCTCGAAAAGTTTTACGAGCTCTGATCCCGGAGATGTCACCAGTATACCCGCGGGGTTTTCAATAAAAATTTGGGATTCCTGATTTTGTATTTGCTTTGGTGTTGGAAGCTCAGTTTCTTGTTTCTTGGGTATGTATACTTTTTGGGTTTCGGGATTTGTGAAGTATTTTGGTGGCAGGTATATCGGCGTTCCTTGGAAGTTTAGTTCCTTAAATATTTGGTTTATTGTATCTATTTGTTGGAAGGCAACCGTATCTACTATTGTGCTCTTCGTGTATTCTTCTTTGCGTATATACGTGAACAGTATTCCCCAGAAGAGTAAGCCGATTCCTATGAACGCGAGGATGGATGAATTGAAGAATATCGCCGTTAGAAGAGCTGTTGTTCCTGAGGTGATTAAAATAAAAGATGTTAGTTCAGCAGTTTGAATTTGGGTGCTTCTTGTTCTATTTTTTAACGATTTGGCGGTTATAACTTCACGTGCGCTGAAATAGATGAGGAAAGGCGTTGTTATCATTGTTGCAGATGCTAATGCAATTAGGGTTAGTAGCGTTATTGTATATGTTAACAGTGGGGAGGCCCATTCGAAGCTAAATTGTAATCCATAGTCGTAAAGGTCTGCGTGTATGAGATGAGTTATGCGCGTGAAATTGAAAATGGAAAAAA
This sequence comes from uncultured Candidatus Bathyarchaeia archaeon, assembly GCA_964548345.1. Classification (GTDB taxonomy): domain Archaea; phylum Thermoproteota; class Bathyarchaeia; order Bathyarchaeales; family Bathycorpusculaceae; genus SG8-32-3. The sequence goes on from CAZJQR010000142.1 coordinate 4,131, forward strand.
TGTTTATGCCCATAATCGCTAACGGAATAACGTATTCGGCCAATGCTAAAGAAGCATGCTTGTTTCTTATGAAGCGTAAAACGGCAGCGATTGAGAGAACTATTAAAATAATGGAGATGGCGAGAGAGATTAAAAACAGACTCGAGTAGTTTTGGTAAAAGTTAGCCCAAGCGGAATCAAAATGCAGCCCGTATTTGTGAAGTTCGTAGTTTACTATCTTATCTACGCCTAAGAAGGTGAATATCGCGAGTGCTTGCAGTATCGCTGCAATCATTAGAACGATTAAGGTTATTTTCAGTTCATGTGAGATAGGTGCTTTCATGATTTTTCAATCTTATTTGTGATTTATTCTCTTGGTAGTTATCCTTTTTGTGTTTGGCATTGAGATTAACGTTGGATGGAGGTTTTCCATACTTGAAAGGGTTCATCTTGTTTACTTATTATGACGCTTTTAATTACCCCTATTTCTTCTAGCTCGGTGAGTTTTTGGAGCAAACAATTTTTGTCAATTGCTTGTCCTGTTACCTCGCAGTAACAGCTGACTATATTTTCAAGTGTTGGAATGTTTTTCCTTTGTGTTTCTTCAATGATGTCAATTATCTGCTTATGCATTTCTGAGAGTTTCTTGTAGGCGTTTTTGTTGAGACTTTTTTGTTTTCGCCTTTCGACACCGAACAGAATCAGACTTACTACTATCAGGCTGCTGGTTGCCGCTGTGAGTTGAGCGCCGTTTTGGGATAGAACTAAGGCTATTGGGGACCATATTTTGATTGGTTGCCAATATTCAGTGATTTGCTTTGCAATAGCCAATTGTTGTTCTTGGATTTTCGAAACTTCTTCGATGGTATTCGGATAGGCTATGAGGCTGATTTTGACGTGTTTCTGCTGTAAAGTTGAGTTTACATTGAAAGAAGCGGATTCATACCAGTAAAACGCAGTCTGCAATTGATTTGTTCGTGTATATTGAAAAGCGAAGTAGCGGCCAATTATGGGTGGGTTTTCATAAAGTTGGATATCGCGCAGTTCGATTTGAGTTACTCGCGGTGTCCAGCCTTGCTGAAGTGGGTAATTGACTAAGCAGGTTTCC
>CAZJQR010000143.1:0-3989 GCA_964548345.1 uncultured Candidatus Bathyarchaeia archaeon
TCACAACCTTCATGAATGGCTATGACAACCGGATTTACAGTGTTGGCAGAGGACCCAGCGCCACTGCAGTTACTGCGTCACCTAAAGTTACGGTTTACGGCAGCAGCGTACTAGTAGAAGGCACAGTGATTGACACCGCCGCTGGTACGAAGGAGAATGAGCAGGCAGCACGCTTTCCGAACGGTGTTCCCGCTGTCTCTGACGAAAGCATGAGCGACTGGATGGAATACGTGTACATGCAGAGGCCTCGCCCAACAGACACCGTCGGCGTGGAAGTTATTGTAAGCGTGATTGACCCGAACAACAACTTCTACGAAGTAGGCAGAGCCACAAGCGACGAAAACGGCATGTACAGCGTTGCGTTCATTCCCGAAGTTCCTGGCAAATACACCATCTACGCCTCATTCGAAGGCTCAGAAGGCTATTGGCCTTCTCAAGCTGAAACCGCCATAAACGTTGAAGAAGCGCCTGCTGCAACGCCAGAGCCTACACCTACACCGGCATCAGCTGCTGATCTGTACTTCCTGCCCATGTCAGCCGGCATGATCGTGGCAATAGTCGTAGTATTAGCTTTGCTGATCCTGATACTCAGAAGACGATAAGCATAGCAAGAAAATCGCACAAAACACTTTCCCCTTTTTTTGCTTTAAAGCTTTAGCAATCATAAATTTGGTGGAGAGGGACTGAAAAGGACTCTGAACGGGAGAAGCACTTGCAGTAGCCGCAAAGCATATTGCATTCCTTATTCTCCTTAAATTTTCCGTCCGTTCAGAGCCTCAGCAAACCCTCAATATCAAGTTGAACACCCATTAAAAAGTCTGACTAAAAACATAGTTTTTCAGGTTAAGACTTGTAATACCAAAGCTATACGGATTTCTCCGTTCTCAAAATGTGGAAAGTCCGCGTAACTCAGTGGTACTATAAGCTCAAAATTAATGCCAATATGAAGAAGGCTTTTTGGTCATATGATGAGCGCGCCTGTTTCTTAGAAAACTCTGCTGCTTTCGCGACTCTTTGTTTCTATCACTCTTCCTTATTTAGCGCGCGCTAGAAAAGATGGGAAGAAGATCCTTGCAGCCTTTCTGTTAGAGTGCTCAACGCGCGGCAGAGTTTGTCAGTCGTTTTGAACCTGACCGTTTGCGTAAAGAAACGTCTCATCGCACACCCTAACGCTGGTCGATCAATAAGTGCTGAAGAATATGGCAACTTGTGCCAAAAAAACTTATATGAAACGGTTCTACCTCCCATTTCCAGGTAGACTATAGTGAACTACGAGCCTGTAGAGTTGTTAGCAAACAAAATTAGGGATCAATACAACAAGCATCCGGTTGGCTGGACTGTTCTGAGGGATTTCAAGGGAAATGTCTTGGTGACAGGGTCAAAGGAAGGGTACATGCTAAAGATAATTATGATTAATCCCCAAGAGTACACTGGAATAGGAGTCAAGATTGATAACCCCCGTGAGTTGCGAACTCTCATGGAAGACGCCCCATTATTCGGCTATAGACCTCTAGCAAAGAGTCAAGCTGAAGAATTACTGACCAGTTTCCGGCATGGAAAACAGCAGAACCGACTCATCTCCGAGATCTTAGAGAGGAAGCCCGTACCCACTTTGAAGATAGAAAAGAAAAGACCCAGCGCGGTTTTAGCTGGGCCTATCATATCTCACCCAGATCTCAGCACGATCTCGAAGAGCCAAAGAGAACTGGAATTAAAACTGAGAATCGGAGCAGAAAAGCTTTTCAGAGAAAAATACCCGCATAGGGCCGAGATGTACCGCTAGCGCGTCGCTTTCAATTAAGAGAGTAAAGGTTTCTTGTTGGCAGTTGCTTGTGTCTTCGATCAGTGGAAGTATGAAGGAAATACGGCTTAAGTTTTCTTTCACCGTCATTTGACAAAAATTTTCATTGGAGGTAAAGGAAATTATATATAAAAAGTGGTTTTGGAAAGCCGGAGACCTGCTCTTAACCAGATTTCTTAGTTCACTTTGAAAACGAATCTGTAGCTGTTTTTTCCTGTTTTTTTCACTTTGAGAATTTCGAAGTAGCCGATTTGGCTGGTGTTTTCGGCGTGTGGGTCTTTGCAGGGTGTTTTATCAAAGCCTTCGATTTCCACGATTCTGATTTCCTTCACTGAAGACGGCAGCCTAGTTAAGTCAAATTCGGTTTCAGCTTCTTCTCTCTGTATGATATACTTTCTGACTTGGAGTTTCCTTTCTATTACCGCGTTGACGTCGTTTTGCAGTTTTTTGAGGTCGATTTTTCTTAGGTCTGTTTTTGAGTAGACTTCTATTTTTCCGCTGTTCTCTTTGAACGTGGAGATGATGAATCTGGTATCGGGAATGATGCTTTCTATGGTTCTTGCGAGGATATGTTCCGCTGTTTGAAGTCTGCCCTCGTTTGGTTTCATAGTAACCATTCAGTGCGAGTTTTTCTATTTGAAGATATTTGTTTCAGTTTGAGGAGGATATGTTCCTTTTTTGTTCAAATGTTCGTTTTGTTGTCAACCGTAACCTTTTCTCTTTTTTTATTTAAATTGGCAAATTGAAAAGTTAATTTGGTTTGGTCAATAATTCTTGAGTCAAGGAATCTTTACGAGAACCCTTTCTGCTTAACAAACCCAGTTAACCTGCGCAAACTGCTAGAACTTAGAGTTTAAGAGCAACAACAATTAACGAAGTTGCTGGTTTTCTAAATCCCAAATTAAAACGCAGGATATCTTCCCACTCGAAAAAGAGGCTATCTTGGCTACATAAAAGGATTTGGGAACAAATCTATAGAACAATTATCCATACGTTTCCATGAGGCGATCCGAAAGGCCAAGTCTCACTGGAAGGGATATTAACAATTTCTTGGCAAGCGCGCGCGAATACAAGTTCTGGCAAACATTGAGACAGTTTCTAAGGAAAAAGCTCTTTGTGTTTTGGATGTAAAAAACACTATTAATATTTGATGACTAGTAAGTAGAATTGCATGGGGCAGAAATTCAAGATTGGGTGAATCTTCTAAGGCCATCTGACAAATAAACAAAAACCCGTACAAAAGAAAAAAGGAAATTTATGTTGCATAGAATATTGCGGACAAATATGCATCTGTGAGTTCCACATTAGGCGTACCCTGTTTGTAAATTGTAGCATAGCAGGTGAATGTATAGCCACTGGCGACACTAGCCACTGCTTGCACTGTCATACTATCATACCAGTACGTTGTCTTTGTGCCAGCTAAACCATCTCCAGCCAACGTTTTAGCGAGATTGTAGCCTCCCGAAGTAGTTCCAAGGCCGTACCAGACAAAAGCACCATCTGAAGAAAAGTGAGCAGCGCCAGTAGCGAGAAGATGAACAAATCCATTAGCTGGAGCTGTAATGGTCACGCTGAGAATGCTTACTGGACTTGTAGTTACACTTGTAGAACTGGATTTTACGTCGTAATCTACCACAGTGACTCCTGGTGGTCCTTGCGGTCCTGCTGGTCCAGTTGCCCCTGCCGGTCCAGTAGCGCCTGTATCTCCAGTGTCTCCTTTAGGTCCTATTGGTCCTTGCGGTCCTGCTGGTCCAGTTGCCCCTGCCGGTCCAGTAGCGCCTGTATCTCCAGTGTCTCCTTTAGGTCCTATTGGTCCTTGCGGTCCTGCTGGTCCAGTTGCCCCTGTATCTCCTGTTGCGCCTGCAGGACCTGTATCTCCTGTTGCGCCTTTGATGTTAGCTACAACCGTCCAGGTACCTGCCGCTTTGTTGTATACATCGCTATTATCTGTGTCAAGGTAGTAGTCTCCGTCACTGCCTAAACCCGAATCGGGTGCGCCTGAACCGCTAAGCCATGTGGCTCCATTAGCGCCAGCAGCAATGTTGGTTTCTTTTACCCATGCACCTGAAGCCTTTTTGTAGATGTCATTGTTTGCGAAGTCCAAGTAGTAGTCTCCGTCACTGCCTAAACCCGAATCGGGTGCGCCTGAACCACTAAGCCATGCCGCTCCGTCAGCGCCTGCGGGTCC
>CAZJQR010000143.1:4089-5153 GCA_964548345.1 uncultured Candidatus Bathyarchaeia archaeon
TGTTGCCCCTGCCGGTCCTGTTGCCCCTGCCGGTCCTGTTGCCCCTGCCGGTCCTGTTGCCCCTGCCGGTCCTTGTTCCCCTTGCGGTCCGACCAATTCCTGAGGCGAAGCCACCATCATCGTAACTCCGGCTGAGACGACCCCAGAAACGGCTATCGCAATAATAAGTATAACTGCTAACACTGCTGTCGATATCGCAATTTTTCCCATATTTTTATCTCACCTCCCTTCCAGCTTCTCCTTCGAAAAAATAACTCAAAATCACCTATTCTTGTTCTTTGTTTAAAAGACCTTTGGTAGAACTTTGTTCTAGAAAACAGGAATGAAATTTCCGTAAAACAACGAAAAACTTTCTGAAATTTTTTTCTGATGATAAAACATCCTTAATTTGCTGTTTACCTTATCATCTCGCTTTTTTCCGAATAAAGGGCTTCCGCAAGTTGTATTATTTAATTGTACTTGGTTAACGGGCGTTCTCTGAGCCAGTTGGTTACGACGTGGAGGCCGCGACTTCAAGAACCGACAAAAGCGGTTTCAAAAAATCAACCGTTAACTCGAACGACCATACCGCGCGCGCGTCCGCCTCAATACAGGGAACAGGTTTAGTCTTCTTATGTTAAGCAATTGCTTATTTATTTACGACTTGAGCAACACCCCATAAGCAAATCTCACTGAAGTAAAAGAAAAGGCTCACAAATCTTATACTAAAATTTCATTCGGCTTTAAGTTTTTGCAGCGCGCGCTTTTGCATATGTGAATTTTGAATTTGTACTGTAAAATCATAAGCCAATTAAATGCTTCCACTTTAATATTGACGCAATCTTCAGAGGGAAAAATAATGAAACGCCAAGACAGTTCTACAAACAGGGACAAGCTAAGGCTCAAAATGGCAATTGCTTTCGGCGAGGAAATCCAGATGCTTTCAACAGAACTGCAAGAAATATTGCTAGATGATCTTGTTACAGCCTTTGAAAACCGACTGAACGTGTTAAACCGGGCACAATTTACTGTGAAGCTTGAAATGGCAGAGAGTGTTAAATGTGAGACGATCCAAACTTGAAATG
>CAZJQR010000144.1:0-5011 GCA_964548345.1 uncultured Candidatus Bathyarchaeia archaeon
TCCTGTTTTCGCTCAGCACATAGACCCCATAAAGCCAGGCAGCCACACAGGGCAGATTCTAGCTGACTCGGTTAAGGAAGCAGGCGCGGTTGGAACGCTTATTAACCATTCTGAACGCCAGATGAAACTCGCGGATATAGACGCTGTTGTGAAAATGGCGATTGAAAAGGACTTGGTTAGCTGCGTGTGCACGAACAACTCGGCAGTCAGCGCAGCCGTTGCCTACTTGCACCCCGACATAATCAGCATCGAACCGCCAGAACTCATCGGGTCAGGCGTCGCGGTTTCCAAGGCTAAACCTGAAGAAGTCACCAAAACCATACAGCTCGTCCGTAAAGTTAACTCTGAAGCGCTCATTTTGTGCGGTGCAGGCATAAGCCACGGTGAAGACGTCACCGTAGCGTTGAAGCTACAAACTCAAGGTGTGCTTGTTGCAAGCGCCATAGTGAAAGCGAAAAACCCTTATAGAGTCCTACGTGAGTTTGCAGACGCAACAAAAAATTAACCAATAGTGAAGTATCATGAAAGTTGAAGCAGAATGCGCCTCTTGCTTGCTCGCGAGAGCCACGGCGGAAACCTATTATGCCACAATGAATCCTGCGTTAAGGTTCCGAGCCATAAAAGAAGTTATGAAACTGCTGAACAGGGAATTTAGACCCAGCACTGTTCCAGCGGACATCGGCACGAAAAGAGACCGGTTGATAAAAGAGCTAACGGGCAACGATGACCCGTACAAGATTAGCAAAAAAATGAGCAACGAGAAAGCCGTGAAACTGTTGCCTTACGCAAGGAAAATCGTGGAGAAAGGTTACAATCAGCAGGAACGGTTCAAGAAGGCGTGCTTATGTGCTGTCGTGGGCAACATTTTGGAGTTTGACATTCCCGGGCACTGTTTCACCTTTAGAACTTTGACGAAGAGCTTCAGGGAGGCTGCAAAGGACCTGGTTGTGGATGATGTGGATGAGGCTTATGAACTGGCGAAAAAGGCTAAGGCTGTGCTGTATTTGGCTGATAACGCTGGCGAAATCGTTTTTGACACGTTGCTGGTTGAGCAGCTGAAAAACATGGGTTTGAAGGTGACTTTCGTGGTTAAGGGCGGTCCCGTGATTAACGACGCCACTTTGGAGGATGTGGAGTCTTCTGGAATGAACAAGCTCGCCGATGACGTATTGACCACGGGCACTGACGCGGTTGGACTGCTGCAGAAAGAGGTTTCTCCCGAGTTTCTAAAAGTCTACGACGAGGCGGAACTGGTTTTCGCGAAGGGCATGGGGTACGCGGAGACCTTAACCGAGTACAAGCTTACGAAGCCTCATTTCCTCTTGTTCAGGACAAAGTGTACGCCAGTGGCAAACTATTTCTGTGCTCCACGCCACAAGAACATTGCCAAGCTGATGCCGTAAAATGAAGCTGCCAGCCATAAACCTCACCCGAGAAGCGCTCGCACGTTTTGATGGCGCTGTCGGCAAAGAGTGGCTGGTGACCAACGGATTGGGCGGCTACGCCGCGTCCACCGTTTTAGGCGTAAACACAAGGAAATATCACGGTTTGCTCGTAGCCGCATTGCATCCACCCGGAGACCGCACCGTGTGCCTTGCGAAGCTGGATGAAGACGTTCTTGTGGGTAACAGCATTTACCGGCTCGGTGCTAACGAGTTTCAAGACAAGATATATCCGGACGGTTACCGCTTCCTGAAGGAACTCGTGGTCTCGCCTTTTCCAAGTTACGCCTACAGCGTGCCGGGCATCGAAGTTAGAAAGACGATTTCCATGCCCAAAGGAAAAAGCGCCGTGGCAGTAACATACAACGTTCTGAACCGAGGCGGCGCTGAAGCCATAATCAGAGTTTACCCCTTGCTCACCTGCAGGCACTTCCACACGGTTGTGGACAGAAGACGAAACCCGCTGAACTTCAGCCAACGACAAAACGACGGAGAAGTTGAAGTGAACTTTGACGTTCCGAAAGCCACGGTTACAGTTCGCTCCACCACTGGCGAATTCAACGAGAAAACATCGTGGATAGAGCGCTTGCACTACCGTCAGGAAGCCAGCCGAGGTGAAAGCAGCACAGACGACTGCTACCAGCCAGGATACTTTGAAGTGCTGGTGCCTCATAAGCGGGAAAAAGACTTCGCTGTAGTCACAGCGGCAAGCGAAAACAGCCCAGAATGCCGCGAAACATTAGACGCCGTTGGCAACACGATTTACGAGGTTAACGCACAGCTTAAATCCGAACTGGCGCAACGCCAGAACCTGCTAGCCAGGTTCTACGGCGCACGCAGCGAAGTGCCGGCCAGCGACTGGCTGAACTGGATTCTTCTAGCAGCAGACGCCTTCACGGTCAAGGGCACTGGCGGCAGAAAAGCCGTTATGGCGGGGTATTTCTGGTTTGAAACGTGGGGCAGAGACACCTTTGTTTCGTTGCCTGGCTTGTTGCTTGTAACTGGGCGTTTCGAGGATGCAAGGAAAATCCTCTTGGATTTTATGCGCCACCGCAAGCAGGGCTTAATTCCTAATTTCGTGCAGGACAGGTCTGGAGAACCCGTCTATAACACGGTGGACGCCACGCTGTGGTATGTTAACGCCGTTTTGCAGTTTTTGAAGTACACTGGCGACTTCGAGTTCGTAAAGCAACGCTTGTGGGAAGGGCTTAAGGAGATTGTTGAAAGCCACGGGAAAGGCACAGCCTTCGGCATAGACTTGGACAGCGACGGACTGCTTGCGCACGGACCTAGGCTTACGTGGATGGACGCGGATGTGGACGGCGAAGCGGTTACGCCGCGGGCTGGAAAAGCAGTGGAAATCCAAGCCTTATGGTATAACGCGTTAAAAACGATGCAGCTTTTGGCGAACAAGTTTGAAGAGGCCAGCCTAGCTGAGAAGTACGCGAGAGTGGCTTTGGAAGCGCAAAAAAGTTTTAACGCTAAGTTTTGGGATGACGAAAGCGGCTGCTTGTTCGACGTGCTGGAGCCTTCGGGCGTTGACGCGTCTCTTAGGCCTAACCAGATAATTGCGGCTGCTTTGGACTTCACAATGCTGAACAGCGAAAAGAGCGAGAAAGTGGTCAATGTGATGCAGCGTGAGCTGGTGACGCCTTATGGCTTGCGGACTCTTGCGCGGAGCGATTCGGGGTACAAGGGCATGTACGTTGGCGACCGGCTAAGCAGAGACCATGCGTATCATAACGGCACTGTTTGGCCTTGGCTGCTTGGGCCTTTCGTTACCGCGTTCCTTAAAGTGAAAGGGCAAGGGGAGCTCTGGCTTGAGTACGCCTTGAAAAGTTTCCTTCTGCCCCTGTTCACGCGGCAAATCTTCGAAGCTGGTTTGGGGACGCTGAGCGAAATTTTCGATGGTGACGAGCCTCACGCGCCCAGAGGATGCGTTGCGCAGGCGTGGAGCGTCGCGGAGCCTCTGCGGGCTTACGTGGAAGACGTTATGCGGCTTAGACCAAAATACGAGAAGGAAGTTCTGCAGGCTTAAACCTGTACAGCTTTCCTGAGTTCTGCAGCTGAGGCTTCAGGCTTGACGGTGTTTATGTACATTCCCGTGTTCTTTTCGAACCCTGCCCAAATGGATAAGCGCGGATAAACTTCCAAGTGCCAGTGATAATAATCTCTTGCCTCGGCGTTTATGGATAGGTGGAACCCGTAATTGTAGGGCGGGTCGTTCACGAGGCGCTTAAGCGCTTTTAGGCTTGTTTTTAACGTTTCAGCGAAAGCTTCTGTTTCAGCTTTGTTTAAGTTGAGCAGGTTGGCGGCGTGCTTTTTGGGCAGTATCCAAAACTCGAGGGGGTGCACGCTGGCGTAAGGAGCGAAAACCACAAAATGCCGGTTGTCAAGCACCAGTCGTGGGCTTTTTGTTTCCGTCTCTATTATGTCGCAGAAAACGCATTTCTGGTGCCGGTCATAGAAGTTTTTGCTTGCCGCCATCTCCTCCGCCGGGATTCTGGGAACGGTGGGCGTGGCGGTTATCTGGCTGTGCGCATGCAAAAGCGAAGCACCTGCTTCTCGTCCGTAGTTTCGGAATATCGAGACGTATTGCACGTAGGGTTTGGAGGATAGGTCTCGGAGCCTGTCGATGTACGCGTTGATTAAGAGCGTTAACTGTGGCATTTCGGCGTCTGCTGGGTGTTCGTCATGGTTCGGCGATTCAATTAGAACCTCGTGGTGTCCGATGGCGTTGCCTAAATTTTCGCTTTTCATTATCTGCTCGTGGTCGGTAGGGTCTTTGGGCGGAGAGAAGGCGGGGTAAAGGTTTGGAATGACACGGATGAGCCAGTTCTGGGGGCGCTGACCGTTGTGGTCTTTGCCTGTTTTTATTTCTCCGTTCTGTTTCAGGTAGAGCATCACGGCAGGCGGGGTCATGTGCTCGTTTCCCACGCAGAGGGGACAGACGCTGCCTTGGGCTTGCTCGGTTTTTTGTTTAACGAAGTCTGTGGGTCTTCTGCTACGTTCCGTGGCGATTACAACCCAACGATTCAGCAAGTAATCTTTTCTCAGTTCATTGTAAACCATTGCGAATAGTTCCTATAACAGTAGAAAAGTGGCGCAACAGCTTTTTAGCATTTTCGAAAACGCAAAACCTGCCACCCCCAGCAAGAAGTACGAGCAAGCCTGCGTAGACCAAACAAAGAGGGCTGGGCGAGTTGACAGCGGCACTTAAGCGAAACTGGAGGGATACGCTTGGCTCTTTGCCGCTTGGTCAACTGCGCCCCATGTTCCAAACTTTCCAAGTTATTGGGCGAAGCAACCCGTCTGCCTGTAATGCGCCTGTTGTAGCGCGCGCTACCGCTCTTTTCACGTAAATGACATAAAACATTAAGGAAATTCAAATACAAACCGTTAATCAGCCACAATCAGAATAATAGTCAGCACAGCAAACGGAATTGGATTTAAAACAGGAAAAAACGTTATCCACTGGAGACTCTTCAGAACTATTTATAGTTTCTATATAAAGAGGGGCTATAGTCTGTTCCGAGCAGCTAGCCACACGCGCCAGCGCAGCCCTAAAC
>CAZJQR010000145.1:0-4900 GCA_964548345.1 uncultured Candidatus Bathyarchaeia archaeon
GCACCAAATGGTCTCGTTCGGTTTGCATGTCACGGAAGGTGCTGCTTATGAAAACTTTTACGGTTTTCCAGTTTTGCGACACGGTTCTTCCTCGTGTGGGCGTTTTTGCGTTTAATTAAAAACACGTAAGATAGGCGTTGCTTTACTATTTAAGTTCCTGTTTTTTTCTTGGGCGAAGCTACACTTTAGCTGGTTGTTCACCAAGGTCTGAGATAAACATTTTTCCATTCCATTCTGCAGAGCTTTTGATTAGCGCGCGCGCATGCCAAGTTCTCTTAGAAGCATTTTTGCCTGTTCTCGAGCTAAACTTGCTTTCATTCCTTTCAGCAACAGCGGAGTTTCCACGTTCTCCACAGCCGTAAGAAAGGGGAAGAGATTGAATAACTGAAAAATGAAGCCGATGTTATCCCGGCGGAAAGCTGTCATTTGACTGTCTGATAAGGTATTTGTGTTTATGCCATCAATTATGATTTCTCCGGCTGAACTGCGGTCCAAGTGGCCTATCATGTTTAAGAGAGTTGTTTTTCCGCATCCAGAGGCACCCATTATCGCCACCATGTCGCCTTTTCGAACGGTCAAGTCTATGCCGCGAAGGGCGTGAACTTCATTTGTTTTTCCTTCATTGTAGCGTTTATGCAATCCAGATATTGCCAAGATTGGTTTTTCATCCTCTTTTAGAACAAGATCCGGCTCTTCTGTGATTATTTCAGTCATGCTATCAACTTCTTTATCCTACGTATCTTAGAGATTCAGCTGGGGGAATTCTTGATGCGATCCAGCCTGAGACTCCCCCACCCAAGGCAATCAGAGTAATTAATGATAGGTAGATGCCTAAATCGCTCCAAGGGATCACCAGCGTGGCACTTTGCATGTTGGCGAAGCCAACGCTGATGAGCAGACCGTTGACGATGCCTATAAGCAAGCCAATAACGCCCAGCACCACCAGCTCCAGCAGCACTGACTAAATCTCGATAGCCTTCATCATTAGTGTTGGTGAATTCTTCAATAGCTAGCGCGCGCCTTTCTTTCTCGCATGCAGAAGTCAATTTTCTATGAGTTCCGAGTGAACACAAGCAAAAAGATAGAAAAACAGAATTGGCTTATAGTATATTAGTTATTTGAGTCTGTGGTGACGGGTGTGACGCTGGATCACTTTACTTACCCAAAAGAGATTGTGATAGACGATGCTGGATGGGGCGACCTTCTGCTAGGTGTAGTAGTCGGTGCGCTCAAACCTCCAGACCCGCGTTACATGGAGCGTAGAATTCCCACTTTATCCTTCCAGCCGCCGAACTTTGACAAGAAACGATACTTGGATGACGCCGTGAGAATCGCTGAAGAAATTATAGAGGTGATGCAGCCAGACGCGGAAACTCACTTCAAAGTTAGCTCAGGATATGTTCTCTCCAGCGTGCGCAGGTACCTGCAAAACCGCGGGTTCAAAGTGGAAAAGGTGGATGACACGGGCGAGCTTCAGGAGATGGTGCAAAGAGGCTACGTGAGATGGTGTGTTGAAGCAGGCGTGCCCGCGGAGCTGCTGAAAAGCAAGAGACGTTTCTGGACGCTGCTTGAATGGGTTGCTGAAATACCTCACCTGAGAGAGGGCTTAGTGAAAACGGGATGGGCAAGTTGGCAACGAAAGTGGCGAGAAGAAATTTATAAGAAAACTCAAAACTTGCAAGGCTAAACTTTACATCTCATTTACACAAATCTGACTGCACAATTCTGATCAGAATAGCTGCCCCACGACATTGACGGGTTTGTTAACGACATGTTTAAGCTCAGCCAGTTTAGACTCAGGGAGGCTTGCTAGAAGCATTGTTGCTGGACCTGCTGATTTTTTCACATCTACTCCTAGTTGTTTTGTGAACCTAAATTTCAGCATAGAGCCCTCAGCTAATACTTTGATTTCGTGAAATATTCCTTCGGATCCAACAGGAAGTATTTCATGAATGAATTCCATGTCGCGGAGCTTTAAAACGTCCGATGTGCCCGCGGTTTTTCCAGTTTTTTCTGCATAGATCACTTCATTCCCCACGAAAGGAGTGCCCACAGCCACCACTATGTCTTCTGGCTCCGAAATTCCAATTTTTAATAATGCTTTCTCGATTATTCCAACGACCGTTACTCCGATTCCTGTTTGGTCAACCGCGAAGTTTTTCTCTTAGCTTCCCATTACTGCAAGTTTAGGGTCCAAGCCGGCCTTTTTTGCTTCATCTCTGATGCCCTTCAGAATTTCGTTTCCTGTGGGTTCTGGCTCTACGCTGAGCGCGCGCGCAAACGCAATGGACAAAGTTAAGGTTGACAGTCGCGTTCTGGGCAAGTTTCTCGCAAGAGTCGCGTTAATGGATGTTGCGGCTACCGGCGCTTTCCCTCTGCTTTTATCGGTTACTCTGGGTGTTGAACGCGCGCGCTAAACTTATGTTCATGACATCTTTCCAGTGGGCACTTTCGGGATTGCTTATGAAGCCAGAATGATGGCGCATGCTATTGGGCGACAACTCAAACTTGAAGAAACAAGAGGAATAGACCTAACCAAGTCAGCTGGACCCGCCACAGTAGTCCTTATCACAATGACCCATGAAAAATTTGACGAATTAACCCTGCTTGCTCGTAAACCCGTCACCATTGTGGGCGAAATACTCTGAAAATATTCAGGCTATTCGGAGAGTAGCAACTTGGACGTTAACGCTATGTAACTTCAAGAACTCGTCAGCAAGTGTCCTTCGCGGTCTATCTCGCCTTCGCGGATTCTCGTGGTGGAGATTGGTTTACAGTTTTCTGCAGGCACCATGCTTATTGTAATTATCTTGAGCGGTGGCAGTTGCGCCTCGCCTCGTTTTTGGTTAATTTTTATGGCGGTTTTTTCCGTTTCTTCACTCACCACCAACGCTTCTATGCATCTGTCAGCTAAGGTGTTGCCATAAGGGTCGTTTAAAGGAACAATCTCCGCCTTATCGCTTGGACCCAACGATCTTAGAAAGGCGCATAGCTCTTTCAGTCTCTCCCCGTAAGGGGCCGTCACGTGTGGCTTGCCCATTTTTTTCACGAACTCGTCGGAGCACAAACCAATCAGAACGTGTTCGCCGACCTCGAAGGCTTTCATAAGTAGCACCTTGTGTCCTCTGTGGAATTCGTCGAAGGTTCCGCCGACAGCTACTTTGCTAAATTTTTTCATGGCTTACCAGCCTAGCACCTTGAAAGTCAATCTTGGCCGTAAGGATTTTCTCGTTGGGTAAAACCTGCTTAAAAGCTTCTGCTATTTCCGCCGCGTTTTCCTCAAGCACAAGTGCGTGAACCGCTTCGCCAACCATGTTCTGGGCTACGCCCACGGCACCAGCCTCTTCAGCCAGCTTCATCAACTGTCTAACCCGTTGGGTCATGAACCCGGTTTTTTCTGCGAAATCCAAGCAGCATGCCATAAAGTTTTCCACGGAAGGCTCAGCCAAAATCGCCTCTAACGTTTTTTTGCCCCAACGGTTAATCTCACGGCGCTTTTCAGCCGAAGCCAGCACCTGCTTTGTCGGCGTGGAACCAAAAACGCCCGCTACAATCATGTAGTCATCACTCAGCGGTATGCGGTCAATGGCGCATATGCCGGGTGCTCCTGGCTCAACCGTGATTATGCAACCGCCAAGCATTAGTGGACCTACTGTGCCTAAGCCAGTTTTGCACTGGACTTCAGCAACGTGTGCTATTCTGCCAATTTGGTTGTATGTTAATGGCAGGTCTAAAGCTTTGGAAAGCGCCAAGCCAGCGGTTAGGGCTCCGCCCGCACTCGTGCCAAAACCCGCTCCTATGGGAACTTCCACGCTGTGGTTTACAACTACCGTGCAGGGTCTTTCGGCTTTTGTAAGCAGCATCTGCAGAACAGTCTTTGTGGTCTCGGCTTCTGGCGCGAATTTCCCATTAATGGAAACGCGGATAGTGTTTGTTTTTGCATCTGAAACAGTGACTTCTGTTAAGACTCCTTTTTGGATTCCGAAACCGCCGCCTCTGGAGCCTACCTGCTCCAAGTCTGCAAGGGGCGTTCCGCCGCTTGTGCTGTCGCAGATTTCAAAAAAGCTAGAAATTCCTGCGGGTGCAAAAGCCTTAACAGTTTTTTTCACTGCTGCCCCCTTGCCCTTTCCTTAGGCTGGAATCTTGGAAATGCCCTGTAGACTGCCCAAATAATCGGTGGTCCTAAAACTATCAGAAATGGAATTTCAGTTGTGAACGTCCAGATAAAGTATGCAAAAACACTAGCGACTGTAAGCGCTGTCGCTGATGGGGCAAAATACTGCAAATATACAGGCACCATGAGACCAATTATGGCGCTGCCGACAAGCAGGCCAATTACAGAGCCTATTTCATAACTCTGCCATTTTGAATTGCGTATAGCAAAAACAGCAACTAAAAAGATTGCATAGCTTGCGGCTACGATTCCTACATAAACGAGTTCTGTGTAAACGTACGCTATCCACATGAGCAAAGCGGTAACCAAGCCGTAGGCTGTTATTGAAATTTTCCATTGTGGCTTCTTGTTTGCTATGTACCCTATAATCCAGAAGGCTGCAAAGTTAGCGGTAACTCCAGCCATTAAACTCAAAACGGGGTTGTTATTAAGCACAAGGTCATTTACGAATATTCCCAACGCGGCACCAAAACCACCAACCCATGGACCAAAAACAACGGCGAAAACCGCTGGGATTACAACCTGAGGCCAAAAGCGGACTTGGCCAAAGCTTAAAGGCAGAACAGAGTAAAACAGAACTCCCGCGGCGACGTACAGCGCCGCATTTAATGCGAAGGCTACAACATTTAAGGTTTTCAATCGCACCCCTTCTCTTTTAAACTAAGCACAGAAAACTTATGATCCAATTAAGTTTTATGTATGGATTGTTTAAACATGTTTAAACTT
>CAZJQR010000146.1:0-4872 GCA_964548345.1 uncultured Candidatus Bathyarchaeia archaeon
TTCACTTCGCGATATCAGCTAAGGAACGAGGTTTAAGCGCGGCTATACCTGAAGGTAGCGTGGCTATACCCATAGAATGCATGGTAATTCCCTCTAATCTCGCTTCAGGTGACTTTATAAAAATCTTCTTAGAAAACAACAAGGTCATCGAGCGAATCGAAGTAAAAGGTGTAAACGAAGATCAGAAAGTAATAACAATCGTCGCGGATTCAGGTCTGCTTGAAACAATCCGAGACCACAAGGCTTCCTTGGTGGTGGCTTTACCCTCTGCAGCACCTTCACACCCAGCCATCAGCGTGGCGCAAAAATCAGGCGAAATTGAAGAATTCAAACTTCAAAGAATTGTTAATTCTCTGAAAAAAGTTGGGGTCACCGATGAATTGGCGAGCAAGATTGTGATGAAGGTTCAAGCCAAACTCTGCAAAATGGACCCACCCATTTCTACGAGGCTAATCAAAGCAGCAGTCATTGAAGAGTTGGTAAAGGAAAATCCAGAGGCGGCAAAAAAACTGCGGGCCCGAAAACTGTGGGAAATAAAAACGTTCTAAATCTTACCCACCTTCAAATAAAATACACACTCTTCTTCAAACAACGAAAATCATCCACTTCAGTAGTGCCACGTAAATTCATCTTGAGTAATTTCATGTACCTTATGACCGTAGAATGGCCCGATTCTACGCTTACGCTCAAAACAAGAAAATTTTAATTGCATCTTTGTGGCTAAAGATGCAGGCCAAGTTTTTTGGTGATGTCTTTCTTTCTGTTTCTCAAAGTTACTTCTGTTCTTCCTGCTGCTTCTGCGATTTCCTTTTGAGTCATGTGTTCGCCCCTTAGTTGACAGGCTATGTAAAGCACTGCGGCGGCAACTCCTGCAGGGTCTTTACCCAAGGCTATCCGCATGTGTTTAGCTTTTCGCAAGATATTAACGGCAACGCCCTGAACCTTTCCTGGAATCCCAGCTTTCTCAGCGATTCTTGAAATGTAACCCAAAGGGTCATGTGAAGGCACTTCAATTTTGAGCGTACGGACGATTAGGCGATAAGCTCTTGACACTTCTCCTCTGCTTCGCGCACTTACTTTTACTATATCATCGAGCGTTTTCGGTGTTTTAGTGAACCTACAGTCAACATACACGGCTGCGGCCACTATAGCTGCTATTGTTCTCCCTCGCGTGAGGTCTTCTTCAAGGGCTTTTCGGTAGATAACTGCGGCTAATTCTTTGATTGAGGAAGAGAGGTGAAGTTTTTCCGAGAGGATCTGAAGCTCGCTCATGGCCTGCATTAGGTTTCTGTTGCGTGAATCGCGTACTCTTGTTCGGTTTTGCCACTTCCTGAGCCTCCAAGCTCGACGTTTTGCCTTACTTGAAAGCGGGTGGCCTCCAGCACCTTTTGAAGCCTCGGATTGTAGTGTGTAAGCCTTTGTCGAAATTAGAGTATCTTATTGGTGCTCCCGTTCTACTTTTGGAGCGCTGCTCTTCTAGCGTGTACGCTCTCCCTTCAGGGGCTCGGTTCAACGCGTTCTCCACGATAACCAAGCCGCACTGGCTGCATACGACTTCGCCGTTAGTTCCATCTGTACCAAGATTTAGACTACCGCACTGAGGGCATCCATTTTTTTCCATCTGTAATTTTTGCATTTTCTCTTTACTTTCGTTTTCGCTGCAAGTATCCCCCTGACGATTTCTTTCAAGCAGTGTTATTATATAGCAAGCGGGACCTATTGCAAAACTACATCCATCATGCGTTTCTGTTGTATTGTTTAATAATAGAGGGTAAATTACCTGTAGGTAATACATTTATACTCGCGAACCCTTATAAATATTAGGGTTCAAAATGCCCAAACCTCAAGGTTCAATCGGAGAAACGAAATTCAAGATATTGGCCATAATATACAGAAACGACGTTAACGCGAAGGACTCTTACGGCTACAACATTTGGACTATTATGAAGAAGCAATTCTATTGTTACCTTGACAATGCGAATTTGCGTAACGTCTACCGTCACCTTAAAGATTTAGAGGAAGTAGGCTTGGTCGAAAAGAATACTAAACAAGCTGGTGAAAATGCTCCTGGACGTCAACTTTACTCTTTGACAGAGAGTGGAAGACTGCTGAAAGACAGGTTCACCAAATATCTCCAGATACTAAAAGTAACAGTTTAGAAGACAGGTAAAAAAAGAATTGAAATATTCATAGCGCGCGCGAGTTTTCCATGCCACTTCGTGCCTGTTTGGCTGAGAACGCTTTTATTTTTGGTTTGGCTTACATTCTCTTGCCGGATGATGAGAAGGCATTAGCTTGACCATTGTGGATGAAAGTTCAGAGTTACTCAGACGGCACCGTATGATAAACTATATATTGGATGACAGTGTATAGTTTGTCATACGTGGTTAAAATGCGAAAACACCCTAGGGAAATGATCGAGAAATACCCAAGTGTCAAGAAAATTCATGAAGCCATCGCTGGTTCAAGGCGTTTAGGCTCTGAGGGAACAGTTGAGAACTACGTCAACTATGTAAGTTTATTCACAAAGTTTCTAGGCTTCAAGGATCCGGAAACAGCGCTCAAGGCCATGCAAACCGGCAAGGTTGACGCTGGAGAAAGAATTGACGCGTTCATAGGCTACGCTCTAGACAAACAGAGTAAGAGTCATTCTACAGTAAGAAACTACGCTTTTGGAGTTAAAAAGTGGCTAGATCTGAACGGAGTCAAAGTAAACTGGGCTAAAATAGAAATGCCAAATAGCAACATGACGAGAGAGGAAGATCGAGCGCCTTCAAAAAACGAGTTGAAGAAACTGCTTAATCATGCCAGCTCAAGCAGGGACAGAGCCGTAATTTTTATAGCTTCCTCAAGTGGTCTGAGAATTGGCACTTTGTTAAGCCTGAAAGTTGGAGATGTTAACTTCAATTATCCAGACGTAGCGAGCTTAACGGTTAAGAGAAAGAGAGGCCGAAAATTCGGAAGCAAAAGAAGCCGTAGCGCTGGAAGGTATTTTGTAACTTTCATAACACCAGAGGCAAGAAACGCTCTCCAACAATACCTAGCAGAACGAGAGGCTGCTGGTGAACAAGTTAAGCCGGATTCACCTTTAATCGGTGATGCCTACCACAGAGGCGAGTTTCAAAAAGTTGAAGGATACGAGCGAGTATGGGCTCGCTTACTGAGGCGCGCTGGACTAGCCGAGAAATCTCAGAGCTGGTTTAAGCTGCATATTCACACTTTGAGAAAATATTTCCGTTCAAACTGCATAGGCGTTGACGCTTCATATCAAGAGAGATGGATGGGACATAAAGGCCTATACTTGGACGCGAGTTACTTCAAAGCTGAAGAAAGTTTACACCTTGCTGAGTATAGAAAGGCTATTCCTTACTTGACGGTTTACGCGGTTCCAACAGAAGAGAAGAAACTAAAAGATGAAATGCTCTTGAACTTCGCAAAACTGCAAGGATACGAAGACGACCAACTAAGAAGACTAGAAGATATTTTGGCAAGAGCGAAAGACATGGACGAAGCCATAAGCGAGTTTAGACGGTTAAAAGACGAAAGCGCCAACGGCAACGGAAAACACATTATCGCAAAAAGCGAACCGGAACTATTTAAAAGGCTAGATGAAGGCTGGAACCTAGTTCAAAACCTCAATACAGAAAAGTTTCTACTCCAAAAACCTTAGATTCTTCCTCTCACTTTTTTAGGAAAAAGGTTTTATATGACTTGACATTTAGTATAGTGTTTCGTCATATATGACATGTGGGTGCAGTGTGTGCAACTCGAACAACAGAACGCGCTAATCCTCAACACTATAATAAAAAACCGTGAAGACTGTAAGCATGACAAAGAATTTGCCAAAATTGTCGAAAAGATGCAAAAGGGAAAAAACCTCAAGAAAAAAGAGTTTACTAAAATCCATTGGGTTCTTTGGGAAAAAGGGCGCTAGCACGCTGGCGCGCTCATCATTTTAACTCTACTCTAAAAGGTTTCAAACATCAGCTTCGGAGATTGTTTCATAACCTCAAAAACTCTTTTTGACTGATTCTCGTGTGTAATGAGTGCGCGTTCCTACGTAAAAGCTGCGATTCATGCGGAGAATTAGCCACGTTTTGTTGTTCAAACCGCAGAATCCGCCTACGCTACAAATGCAACATTTCGCTAACTCTTAAACACCTAAAAAAGATAGATACCTGTGCTCAATGTGGTAAAAAACTAAGGTAATTAGATATCCAGATATACTTCATTTTCAGCGCTCGCTCGCCCGTCTGACTTCCCTTACTTTGTTGAAGGCTTTCTTCATTTCTTCAGACGCGCGCGCTATAAGGCCAGATATAACACGTTCTACATATACAGACTACTTTGTAATGCAAAGTCTTATAAGATAGAAAGTAGTTGGCATAATTGAGGTGAAAGTAATGACCAAGGAACCAAACCTTAAAGAAATTGAAAGAAGGACGTACATGTCGTATCATCAGGACGGCTTGCTTGACATATTCGCGGGACTGTATATTCTGGGATTTGGCTTAGGCATATTCATGGACATAGTCTGGGAGTTCGGCTTTGCAGCAATAATGCCTGCTATTCTTATAGCAACAGTATTGCCGATATGGATCGCGGCAAAAAGAAGAATTACGATGCCCCGCATAGGCTTTGTAAAATTCGGACCTGGAGGAGGCACAAGCAAACTCATGGCGATTTTCATAGGCCTGGCAGTGGCTGGCCTAGGAGTTTTCTTCGCTTTCACTCTTGTTACCTTTCAAGGTGGATCTCGACAGTGGCTGGATTTGATCTTTCAAAATGGAATGCTTATAGTAGGTTTCGGAAGTTTGGCTGTTTGTATCCTCTTTGGGTATTCGATGGGACTCAGAAGACTTTACGCATACG
>CAZJQR010000147.1:0-4801 GCA_964548345.1 uncultured Candidatus Bathyarchaeia archaeon
GATAAAGCGCTTCGCTGAGATACGGCGTAACAGGATTGAAAAGCAGCGTCACCGTTTTCAACGTGTAATGCAATATGGCGTATATTATCTGTCGCCTTTCAGAGGTTTCAAGGTCATCCGTCCAGAGTTCTTTCCGTATCATGGGCACGTAAAGCCTGCTCAGCGTTTCGATCACGAAATTCTCTAGAACAGCCATGGCAACGTTGAACTCGCATCGCTCCAGCTTAAGCGTGTACTCCTCTATTGTTTCTTGCAACTTCGAAAGCAGCCACCTGTCTGCAGGCTGCAAAGAAACCAATATCCTATCCCACAATATTTTGTTCCCCGCAAACCTGTAGCGTTCAGGTTTGAACTCGTCGAACTCGGCGTTCTGCAAGAAGAACCTGCTCAAGTGGTAAAGCGTGGACAACACTTGATAAGAGCGGCGATTGAGCTCTTGCAGGTCAAAGTTCATGAAGTCAATCGGCGAGCACTTTCGCATCATGTAGAACCTGCACAGGTCCGCGGAATATTTTTCCAGAAGTTTGTTGGTTTCTACAACGTTGCCGAGGCTTTTGCTCATTTTCCTGCCTTTGGCATCCTGTGTTAACCCTTGGAACAGGAAGGCGTGGTAGGGCGCTTGTGGCTTTCCTATAAGTATGACGTATTCTAGAAGTAGCGAGTTAGCCCAGCCTCGCGTTTGGTCTATGCCTTCCGTGAGGAAGTCGGTGGGCACGAACTTTCCATATTCTTCGTCGGTGAACCTTGCGTAGGGTGAAGCACCGCTGTTGTGCCAAGTGTCCAGAACAAAATCTTCCCTGCGCATTACGCAGCCGCATTTTTCGCATTTGAGCGTGACGCGGTCCACCCACGGCTTATGCAACTCGAAGTTTTCAGGAACCTGTTCCAAAGCGCTCTCCATCAGCTCTTTTTTGCTGGCCACCAGCCGTTTGTCTCCGCAATTTTCGCAGGTCCACATGGGCAAGGGCGTGCCCCAAACGCGTTCCCGTGAGATGCACCATGGTTTGCCTTCCTTCAGAAATGCGACAAAACGGTTCTTGGGCTCCTCAAAGTAATACTGGACTTTTTCCGCGGCTTCGACGACTTTGCTGTTTATCTTGTCGGTTCGCAAAAAGTACTCTTTCCGTGCAAGCCACACCAGCTTGTGATGCGACCGCCAACAAGTCGGATACTCGTGCGTGACCTTTTTTACGGCTACGAACGCGTTCCTGTTGCGAAGCTCCTCCACTACTGGGTAGTCGGCGTCTCTTGCGAAAACGCCGTTGAAAACTCCTGCGTCTTTTGTGAATTTGACTTCGTCGTCGAAAGGCGCGAACACTGGCACGCCGCGTTTCTGCGCAGCCCAGAAGTCCTCTTCTCCGTTTCCAGGTGACAGATGCACCACGCCCGTGGCGGTGTTGACGTCCACGAAGTCTTCGCCGATGACGCAGTGCACAAGCTTGTGCCGCGTTTCAAGTTCTGCTTGCCCTGGAATTATGTCTTTAAGCGGGTAATCGTACTTGGTGCCTTCGAGGCTTTTGCCCGCTAAAGTCTCGGTGACAACGTATTTTTTGATGCTGAGCTCCTGCATGACCGCCTCGACGCGCTGCTTCACCATTATCCACACTTCGTCGCCGACCTTCACTTTGACGTATTCCGCTTCTGGGTGAACCGCCAGCATCGTATCCGTGATGATGGTGAAGGGCATGGTTGTCCACACGAGGAAATACTCGTTCTCGCTGCCTGCCACCTTGAATTTGAAGTAAAGCGAAGGGTCTTCAACATCCTTGTAGCTGCCCTCGTAACCCACTTCGGCGCTGCTGAGCGAGGTTTGGCAGCCTGGGCAGTAAGCCACCACGTAGTGGCCTTCTTCAAGCAGGTTCTGGTCCCATGCGCGTTTGAGGTACTGCCATTCCCTCTCTATGTACGTGTCCAAATAAGTCCAGTACGCCTTATCTTGATTTATGAAAATCCCCAGGCGCCTGTCAGCTTCCACCCATTGGCGGTGGTACTTTAGGATGACTTTTTTGCATTCTTCTATGAAGCGTTCTTCCCCCACGCGCTCCAGCAGTTCCCGCTTGTTCTTTACACCTAAAAGCTTCTCCACCTCAAGTTCCACGGGCAAGCCTTGGCAGTCCCATCCAGCCCAGAACGGCACGTAGTAGCCCTGCATGGTTTTCCACCTGTAGCGGATGTCCTTCATCACGCGACCTCGGGAGTGACCGATGTGCGGAATGCCATTCAACGTTGGCGGACCTTCAACGTAACCCAAGAATCCTTTGCAGTCTTTTTCTCCCTGCTCCAGCTTCTCGCGCACCTGATTTTTCTCCCAGAACTCGCGAATTTCCTTTTCCAAATCAAGCGGGCGATAATCCGATGCAAGACTGAGGTTGTTATCGGCTTCGGGTTTAGCAGTCAACTTTCATCCCAGCATACCCGCAAATACAAGGAGATAGTGTATAAAAGCATTAAGCTTCTGAGCTTACGCCTTTTCTGCAAATGCTGGAACACCTTAGCGCGCGCGAACAGGGCGCAAAACACAAACAGCCAACACGATAGAGGGCGTATAGAATTTTTTCACGCGTTAGTCCTGTTGAGGCGCTGTATGAACTACGTGCAGTTGCTTTGTTTAACCAACGCCATAGCTTTATTCAGGTCTGCTGTAGTGTTTAAGTTAAAAAACGTGAGAAGCTCTGGGTCCAACTGCTGAATGACCATAGTGGAAACGTAGCGCACACCCCGAAGCTGTTCAATCAACGCACGCACCTGCAATTTTCCTTCAGCCACAGCACTTTCCGCAGCCTCCAACGCAAACTTCGTCTGATAAACCGCGTGCAACGGCTCAATGTACCCATTTGGCCATCTAGGAATCACTGCTGCCTTGCCTTGGCATAGCTCAAAAAGCAGCGAAACCACCTCTCTTGAAACAAACGGCGTATCAAAAGGCAGAAGCAAAGAGTATTTGCCATGAGCAGACCCAAAACCTGTTAAAGCACCTATCAACGGACTCCTCGCTTCGCACACATCAACAACGAACTGCACATCAGCAGCCATAACCTTCGAATATTTCACGATGCGCTCTCGAGAATTAGTCACAATGATTATTTCGTCAACCACAGGGGTAACGGCGTCTATGACGTGTTTTATTAAGGGTTTATTGGCAAGCGCAAGAACGCCTTTGTCCTGCCCGAACCTGCTGGAAAAGCCGCCAGCTAGCACGATCGCTGACCTGTCCACGGTTTTCTCTCCGCTCATGCGATTTTTAACAGTGTTTTGTTCGTTCTATAAGCGTTTGCATTAAGTTTTGCTGATTCGTGGATGCGAACTTTAAAAAAGTTTTGAGAAGAAAATGCAGGCCTGGTTAGTTGACTTCGTTGTTTTCTATCTTCTTCGCCATCTCATCCAATATTTTGGTGAAGGGATGATTTGGTTTGTCCTGAACGAATATGAGATTCCCTTCAGCTCTGAGAACCTCACAGAAACATGGCACCAGCCCTAACATGGGAACTTGATACACGTTTTTAACCCGCTTATCCATCTCGTCCCTCTTTGATTTTGAGGTGGGATCAAGAACCTTGTTCATGACTAAGCCTGTTTTCTTCTCAAACAGGTTGTACAACTCTCGAAGCATACGCCGTGTCCCATCAACATCTGACCTGTCGCCGGTTGTTGCCACCACTACGAAGTCGGCAGTTACTATGGCGTTTATCGATGAGTACTGAAGCCCTGGACTTGTGTCAAAAACCAAATAGTCGAATTCTCGGTCGTTTAGCAGCGTGTTTCTCAAAGAAAGGAGCCTTCCCAGTGCGCGCATTTCCCATTTTCTATCCTTCGCGGACATCTCCCTAATTGCCTCCGTCGTTGGGTTCGCGAGGGCAGCGAAGAAATTGCCGTTTCCTTCAAGTCTGCTGCTTAGATCTATGAGCACCTTGTTGATGTCGCATTTGCCGTTCAGGTAATCGTTCAGCCAGAATTCGGCGTTATTAACTTTAAGTATTGCGAACAGGCTTGGGGCTCGAAAATCAAGGTCGAACAGACAGACTTTCTTCCCGTCCTTGGCAAAGGTTGCTGCCAGATTAACGGCAAGTAGGGTTTTTCCTGTTCCCCCCTTATAGGAGTGCACTGCTACAATTTTGCTCATTTCCACTTTCACCTTTGACTATCTCGGTCGGCGTAAAAGTAAGCTTTTCTTCCTTTTCGTTCTTTTTTAAGGTATCCCATGATTACAAGTTGATTTAGGTACGCGCTTTCTACGGCTCGAGCTCTGCTTGTCTGCTCGGCGACCTCTGCTGCGGTGGCTCTTCCGCATCTGCAGATTGTCATGGCTGTTTTTCTGAGGTGATCAGGCATTGAGAGCAAGGTCATTACGTCTAAGGGGGCGTCGTTAAGAGGCTGGACATCTTTGTGACCGTGTTTTTGCAGTTCAATCATGACTTCCATTTTTTCATTTAGCCGCTCGAGGTTTTCTCGTATTTTTTCGAGTACGTGTAAAGGTTTTTTGCTTAAGATTTCTTCTCTGGTCACAGTGTTTCCCCGAGTGGTTTTAATGTGTTGTACAGGAGTACTAATTGTGGAGGGTTTATTAAGTCTTACGAAACACTGGTAATTATTCACAACAATAACACTCGCTACTTACAAAAACAGCCAAACAACATCCGCACAAACACCAAATAACCACAAGCACAAGACACTGCCAAAAACAACTCCACTGGACTCGACAATATTAAAACCTAAAATGAGCTTAGAAGTATGTTTGAAGGGAAATTAGGGAGTTTAGAAGGGTACTGGCGCTTGATTTCTAGATTCTTCTACGATAGGCAGC
>CAZJQR010000148.1:0-2420 GCA_964548345.1 uncultured Candidatus Bathyarchaeia archaeon
ATCAGACCCGCTTCGCCTTCTTCGCAGTAACGAACATAGGCTAGCCAGTTCAGTCTGCCAAAAGCGTCGGTGTCATCAGGAAGCACTCTCACGTTCTTTTTTTCATAAATCATTTTTCCATCGTGGTACCTTTTATTTCGTAGACTTAAAAATGCTATGTGGCGTGTGCGCACTAAGAGATATCTATCTAAGGCTGCCTTGATTGTTGTCTTTCAAGTCTGGCAAGCTTTTTCTTCTTGCGAGCCTCTTCTCTTTCCTTCTTCTTCCGAGGCTGAGGTTTTTCTCTATCTTGCTCTCGTGTTTCTCCTTTCTTCCCCATGTACCAATCTCCCTTTCACAGAAAACATGACTCTTCTCTTTTTGAAGCGATCCTTATCGCCTTGTACAACTTAGTCATTAGAGTTTTTATGACTTTTGGCAACTCTTACATAGTGTGCAGTGTCCACAGTCATTGGAGGGGGTCATTGTATGGTTCTGATGCGTATGTCTATCAAATATTTTCTGATAGCAGAGATGAAACATTTGTCTCAACAAGCAATTACTTAGATTGAATGCTTAATTAATCCGCACTATCCCATTTCGTTGGCGCTCTCTCTCATCTTATGAAAGAAAAAAGTGTCAATTCGGCGATAGGCAAACTGACGACATTTGAGTGTGAAGAAGAGCTTTTCAGAGTAGCTGAATCTATGACGAAGATTGAAATGAAGCAGGGCTATGTTGGGGAAATAAACCAGATTTGCACTGATGGAATAGCATATTTGCAAAAGTCGTTGAAACCCAAAGACCTTGTCTTTTCTTCAATTGCCGAACCAACGGTAGTCAAGAGTCTGTTTGAGCTTTCTATTGCAGTACCAATAAACATTGTTGTGTCCTACTCAGTTATAACTAATGAAGAGATTGGAAAAAGACTTGGAAAGCCATTTGAAAACTTGATAGACTCTCATACTTACGAAGTATTCCCTTTTGAAGACCATGAATACAACACCCACGTATATGATGACGTAGAGAAAATAGGTTCAGTTGTGCTTTGCTCTCAGTGAATCGGTCTATCAACCGAAAAGTAACAAGGAAAAGAAGTTAGTCAATCAACCGAAGAGGTACCAGAACCCCGAAAAGCATTATTTATAGGGGTCTAAGAAACGAGCAATATAATTCCAATAACTATTGTTTCGGTTTTTGGTTTTTGCTTGGGTCGGATGGTGCGCAATATGAGATGTTCTTTTCTATGTATTTATATAGGGTGGGGGCGGTCACGGTCGTGTGAGGGTGAGAGAGAAGATTAAATTTTAATCCAACCAACCAAATTGGACGTAACGGCTATGTTGGATAAAGGTTGCAGAGGTTAACCGCTTCGAAACACAGGTAACAGGGGTGTATACTCGGTTCAGCATACATATATGGCATTGGGAAGAAGGAGAGGAAGGAATATAGTATGACATGTCGAAAACGAGTATACGGTAATTGGTCTATGCTATTCTTAATGAAAATCAGAAAACGACTGTCGAAGGCCAGCAACATAAAGAATCCCAAAAAATAAAAGTGAGGGGTAACATGTGAATATTGTTTTTAAAGAAAATAAAATGAGAACACCAGTGATGAAGATCAAAGACATATTGAGCTTAATACTTTTAGCGCTATTTGTGTCACTTGTGTTGTTTTGGTTTGCGGAGAATAGGATTAGTTTTGTTTTTTCTATAGCTGCATATGGTTACCCCAAAAATTGGGGCTACGTAGTTTTGAACGCAATCCTATTCGGTCTCTTTATTTTATTCATTAAATTTAGAAAGAAGGCAGCGCGCCTTCCTGCAAGCGTTTACTTGGCATTTTTAGTTGCCTTATTCGTTGAAATGTATGGCTTCGCTTTGACATGGTACATCATGATTGGGGTCTTTGGGCAAAGTGATGTAGCTACTTTGTGGTACCTTCTTGCAGGATTAACAGGAAAAGATTTATTCGTCTCCATTTTCTTGGGTTTTCTTTTACCCCTTTCAAACATTATTGTTCTTATCGGGGTGTTCTTGGTTATCTTTGGTTGGAGAAAAATTTACAGGGCCAATGGTCAGCTTGTAACAACGGGCATCTATGGACATGTTCGACACCCACAATATTTAGGATTTATGTTAATAACTCTCGGTATGAATGTTCTGTGGGTTACGATTTCTACGCTTTTATTATGGCCAATCCTAGCTGTAGTCTATCATCGACTTGCCAAAGAAGAAGATAAAGAAATGGAGGAAAAGTTCGGCGAAGATTATCAAAAATATAGGCAAATAGTTCCAATGTTTATTCCACATTAAAGAACAAAAGAATTTTTTGCTTAACAAAATTTGAAAAACAAACCGTTTAATTAATCAAAACTGATTTTTGGGTTTGGGACTAAATTTTAATAATCTTTTTCTCTCTCTTGCGTGTGCGTGTGC
>CAZJQR010000148.1:2520-4750 GCA_964548345.1 uncultured Candidatus Bathyarchaeia archaeon
TGGGTTTGGGACTAAATTTTAATAATCTTTTTCTCTCTCTTGCGTGTGCGTGTGCCCCCACCCGCGTGCGTGAATAATGTCTGTCTGTCACTGTCTCAGTCTGTAACTCAGTCATACACAAAAAAACCGTTTTCCTTAGTGTTTGCGTTTCTTGAAATAGACCAGCAGAGCCACGCCGATAAAAAGCACTAACACTATTGAAGCTACGACTAGTGTTATTGGGAAAGGCGCTTCGGTCGGCGTAATTGGGGTCTCTCCGTTGGGAGCATCAGGAACTTGAACCGGCGGTATTGAGAGCGGGTTTAAGAATGGATATCGATCGCGGTTATTTTTGTCTATAACGTATGGTGTATCCCATATGCTCGAACTGCCAAGTTCTTCAGCTTCAGGATAAAGATCGGCATAGTTGCTCCAATAATTGCCTCCGACTGGAAGGTCATTGTCCCAGACGTTTTCAGAAGACGGAGGGGTTCCTGGGAAATTTTGGTCGAGTACATCCCAGGAAACATCGTAAACCTGCTTTGTATTATTGACAAAGTTATTATTATAGATGAGGTTGCTTGAGGATACATGGAAATACACCCCTGTGCCTTGGTCTGCGATGTTGTTCTGGGTGATGGTGTTGTTGCCTGATGAGTAGAAAAGGGAAATGCCCTTCTGGTTTCTTGCTATGTAGTTACCTGAGACAATGTTCTGGTTGGAGGAGAAGAATACTATGCCCTCACCACGGTTTGAGTTGATGTTGTTGTTTATGACTTTGTTGTTTGAAGCCAAGTTCAAGATCACGCCGTCGCCGCAATTGTTTGAAACGTCGTTGTTCTTGATTTGCGAGTCCGTTGTCCAAGACAGCAGTATTCCCTGCGTATTCAGATGATTATTCTCAACCGTCATTCGTTTACAGTTCACTAGAGCCAAGTAGCCTATGTTCGGATAGGTTGATGGGTTTATGCTCAAATCGCTTTTGTCAACGAGGTAGTAGATTTTTTTGCCATTTATGGTGTTTGCATCGTCAATGTCGTTGATAAATGATGCCAGCGAGGATTGGGGGCCAACTGAAACTTCGAAGCATTTTCCTGTTCCGCTTATTGCGTTATTCTTGAGCACATTGTTTGAGGAAGTGTCGAGAAAGATGCCGCCGCTGTTTGATATGGTGTTTGAGGAAACAGTGTTGCCTTCGCAGCTATAAAGTGTAATACTTCCGCTGCTCATGAAGTTCGTTTCAGTCAGTTTATTGAAGTCTATGACGTTGTTTCTGGTTATCTTGTTGTAGTTTGAGGAATCCCTAATGGATATTCCTTGGGGAAGGTTGTTTTGGTCAAAGATGTTGTAGGAGCTGTCGTATAAAGAGACTAAATGAATGGTGTTTCTTGAGAAAGTGTTGTAATCTGAATAGACGAGGTCAACGCCGCCTACCGTTATGCTTGAAGCGATCGTGTTTTCTGTGACGGTGTTGTTGGAGGAAGACCCGAATGCGATGCCCGCTTCCACTTCTGCGTCAATTTTATTGCCAGATATGACGTGATTGTTGGTGTTTCTAATCCTGATGCCTGCGTACTCGGCTTGAATCTCATTGTTTAGTATTTTGCAGCCGGAGCCGTAGATTTCAATTGCAGTTTCCGGGGAATCTATTTTTAAGTTCTTAATCTCAACGTTGTCTCCGTTTATTCTGTATATTTCGCCTTGAAGAGTGAACCCGGCTCCGTCAAGCACAATATTGCTTGCTTCAATGACAATTGACGCTTCCTCAAGGTTGCTTGTGAACGTGTAAACATTGCCGTTACGCTGAATTGCGCTTGTGCCTTCAACGTTTCCATCAGCTGTTATGGAGATTAAAAGAGGTTGAGCTGTAACATTTGTAATGACTACTATTTGTAACAATATTACGGAAAGAATCAAGACCAAACTGAGCCTTTTCGAGCTTCTTATCGTTTAGCCCTCATACAACAATGGGCAGTTTGAGCGATTAAAGCGTTTTTATCAAGGTTTCTTGACCAAACCCGTTTATGCTTATGCATATCTGCATATTATGCGTTAAAGTATAACGCCTTTGCTTCTGATTAATTAGGGGTAAATTTTCTTGTCTTTTTGCCCCTAACTTTATTTTTTACGAGGGGTAATTTTTCTCTATTTTTTACCCCTCACACTATACTAACTATATCCATCCTATCCATCCATTCCTTTCCTTTTTCCAACCGTAGGCTAACGTTGGCTATTCCACCAAACCCCACGT
>CAZJQR010000149.1:0-4701 GCA_964548345.1 uncultured Candidatus Bathyarchaeia archaeon
AAGGCATTAGATGGGTTTGACCTTGAAGTTTATGAAGGGGAGACTTTTGGTCTTCTCGGTCCAAACGGAGCTGGCAAGACAACAACCGTTCGCTTGTTAAACTGCATAATCAAGCCAAACACCGGAACGGCCACGGTCAACGGATACGACATTCTAAAAGATGAAAACAAAGTCAAACGCATCACTGGAATGCTGGCAGAATCACCGGGCTTGTACGAGAAACTAAGCGCCTACGAATTCCTCGAGTTCATCGGCGCCCTTTACGACGTTCCAAGCGATGTTCTCAAGGAAAGAATCAATGATTTGCTAAATTTGTTCAGCCTTAACGCCAGGCGCGATGACTTGCTTGAAGGCTACAGTCGGGGGATGAAACAGAAATTGTTAATCGCAGCCGCCTTAATCCATGATCCGCCCATACTATTTCTAGATGAACCTACTTCAGGCTTAGACCCACGCGCTGCACTAATGGTAAAAGACTTGATCAGGAAATTGGCTAACACCGCTGGAAAAACATTTTTCATTTGCAGCCACATTCTTCCAATAGTTGAAGAACTCTGTTCCCGCATAGGCATAATTAACCAAGGCAAACTTATGATCGTAGGAACAGTAAAAGAGATCCTCGCTGAAACTAAGACCGAAAACCTGGAACAAGCATTCATTGCGTTGACAGGAGGCGTTGAAGAAAAAGAACTGCTGGCATGGAGGGAACACCGAGCTGCCAGCGCCTAAGTGGTTAGTGGTTGCCAAGAACCAATACCGCATTACAACAAGTGGCATACGAGGAATTAGAGCCTACTTTCCCTATCTGGCCATTGTATTGCTAGCGGTTTATGTGGCGCTTATTGCTCCGGCAATTGTCAGCCCGTTTATCGACGACTTTCTCGCGTTCATAATAACCCATGCTGCAGTACCATTAGTACAGATTATACTGTTCATGTTCTTTTTCTTTATGATATTGTTTCCAATCAGCGACACATTGAGGGAATTGCAAACTGGGCAACTAGAGATTTTCTTGGCAGCTCCCGTAAAGCCGAGCGACGTGCTGTTAGGCGAATTTTTGGGCAAAATGCCTTTCTACGCCATCGCAATTGCAGTAATCACTGGCACTTTCACAGCTTTTCTGACTCCTCTGGGGTTAGATATAGCTCAGATTGCGATAATCATCGCAGTTTTTGTCGTAACGTTTCTATCTGCCTTTTGGATCGGTGTTGTTATAGCTGCAGTCCTGGGAACAAAGCTTGGAAAAATCGCCCGGGGAAAAGATATTGGAAGAGCTCTTGCAGTTGTCATCGTTCTACCCATGATTGCAGTAATGTACGCGATTATTGGAGGCGGATTGCTTGAAGCTCTGGCCAATCCAGGAACGAGTGAAATAGTTAGGGCAGCGTTTAGTGTGTTACCTAGTTCTTGGGGCGCCGAAATCTTCATCGGCTTTGCCTCTAACCCCGGCAATATAGGAGCTGTTGGCTTTGAGACCTTGACCCGGTTCGGAGGGCTCCTCATGTTCTTCGTAGCTGCCTTATGGGTGGGTACGAAAGTAGCCAGTCGCGCCTACAGCCTTGAACCCTCCAAATTTACATCTTCTAAGGCCAAGCCTGACAGTTTCTTCTACAAGACAATTAGATTTGTGGGAGGCGGCAATTCCTTTGGGGCTCTCTTGTCGTCTATCTTCAAGGATTACAGTAGAAGGCTTGAAAACTTATCATGGATCGTGTATGCCATAGGGCTGGTCGCCTTGCTAAGGATATTCATTTCAGATCCTTCGTCAGAGCCCATCGATCAATTAGTGTTCTTGAGCGAGTTAGCCATCCCATTTCTTGCTGCTTTTGTGGTTGGAACAGTAAGCAGAGGAAAGGATGCTCTCTTCATATTTAAGAAGGCACCGTCTGGAATTTGGAAGTTGGTGAAGGCTAGGCTGGTGCAAGGTTGGTTGGTGGCGGTTCCAATCGCTGCAGGGTTGATTGCTGTTTCGACGATCTTACTTCCTCAGATCACGTTGGCACCCTTGTTGATCAATATAGCTTGGGGCTCGTTGAGAACTCTAGCTTTAGTGGCTGTAGTTCTAGGTCTAGCTATTATTAACCCGATCTTCGCTGAAGAATCAAGAGAACGCAACATGGGAATCATAATAAACCTGATGGTGGTCCTTTTCGCCACGATAGGACTTGGGATTGGTCTACCTAGGATTGGTCTGAGTTTTGAGAAAATGCTTCCAAATCTAGACCCGTTCACCGTTATCTTATATGATCATCTCTTGCTGACCATGGTTTTTTCGTTGGTAGGAATTTTCCTACTCTATATTGGAACCAAAAAGCTAGATAGAATCGAATAAGGATAAGTTTTTGGTTAGCGCGCGTGGACTCTAGCTTAAATCAAAGACGTACTTCGGTTTTGGAGAATTGGGTCATTGGAAAACATCTGATGCTAAGCAAGAAGAAAAAAATTAAAGTTTTGCGGGAGAAGACCACACTTAGAGTTGGTTATTCGGTAGTTTGATATACGAGTTAACCAATAGAGGAGTGTGGTGGAATGGAATTGAGCGTTAAGGAGTTTCTAGACTCTGTTGTTAATCCTAACACGCGGAAGGGGTATCGGGTTGGGATCAAAAAGTTTTATGAATGGTTCGGGAAGTCCCCCAGAGAAATCCTTGAAGCAAGAAAGGACGATCTAACACAGAGACCTGGAGAAGACCTCATCGAGTACCGGAATAGGGCCGCCAGGTTTGAACGGGAAATCGAGAAGTTCCACGGCTACCTTTTGAACCAGGGGTACACGACGAATACTGCAAGAGGCATAACGATCGGGATTCGACAACTCCTCAGGTACTACCAGATGCCAATCAGGATGAGAGCCGGAAGCCGGGTCACAAAAACAGTAAAGACTTCAAGAAACTTTCCATTGAGGATAGAGCATGTTCGCAAAATGTTTGAGGTGACCGATCTCCGAGAGAGAGTCATTCTGAGTATGGCAACTGATTTGGGATTACGAATTTCCGATTTCATTAAAATCAAGAAGAACGATCTTCCACTTCTGGATGAAGAACCACCATTAATGTTTGATGTGATGACTGGGAAAGAAGAGGTTGTAGCTCACGGGTTCTTAAGCGAAGAAACAGTTGAACTGTTAAAGGTTTACCTTTCAACACTACAGAAGAAGGAGAATCCCTACTTGTTTCCTTCAAACGGTAACAGACCGATCAGTGATGAATGGCTTAATCAGCTACTTGGGAAGCTTGCGGAAAAGGCTCAAATCGACTTAAACGGAAAAAGCTTGACTTTTCATTGTTTCCGGAAAATGTTTCTGAGCGCTTCAATAGATTCGGGAATCGGGTTAACTGCTGGTAAGAAACTGTGTGGAAAAGCCATAGCGCAAAGCGACGACACCTATCTAACAACGGTCAAGCTGAGAGAAAAATTCACGCAATTAAAGAAATTCCTGGCAATAAAGCAATCAGTGAAAAATGAGGGTCAACAGCTCGAAAAGTTAGGTTCACTAGTGGCAAAGCTTGCTGAAGAGTTGGAGCAGCAAAAGCTTGTTACGCAGGCTGTTACAGGCGAGAACTTGAAGATTAGAAGAGAATTCAAGAAACGAGTCGCGGAGTTGAATGAGGAAATTGCTGTTACGCGGCTTATTGGTGAGCAAATAGCGAAAGTTGGTGAAGGTGTGAAGAGGTGGCAGGAGGAAAAGGATGAGATTGAAGCTAAGATTGCTGGTATTGAGAACTTTCAGAAGTTGGTTTTGGAGCAGCCGGATGAGGTGATTCTAGAATTTATCAGGGATGTAAAACGGCGGCTCAAAGAGCAACGCAGTCGGGGAACTACCTAGTAATTTAGACGGTTGGTTTCTGGGACATCAGGGAACAAAGGTCCCTTTCTATTTCAGAAGCAACCCTCTTTAAACGTTAATTGGTGTTCTGTTTTTTCTTTTTGATCAGACGAAAATTTCCAGGGGGGTTATAATGATATAATATACATGAAGCCACACACACAAAAAGAAACATTGGCAAAACCTATGGAAAAGTCGTATGAGAAATGGTTTTGTGTTAAGTGGGCGTTTGATGAATCCTTCAAGGGAGCGCGCGCGGTGCCCTGACTCCGAGTAAGTTTGAGAATAATCCTCGATAGATCCTTAACCCCAGCCACAACGTCTCACGACTACGGCGAGACCTTTTGTCTCCACTCAATAGTTGGAACCCCTATCCATCTCTAAACCTACATCTGAAAGTATAGTCTAAAACACATTCTAACCTAATAAGAGATATTTGGTTTTTTAGCGCACAAAGTAATTTGGTAGCCTTCCACTTACTTGCAAATTTTTTCGACTTTCGCAATAAGAAAAAGGGGTTCAAAGAAGCTGAGTCTGGATCGCAGTCATTACTTTTCTATGTCTCATCTACGACGCATGCCTAAACAATAACGCCAGTCTCGAGTCATCAGGATTGCTACGTTTTACCTTTCAAGTGCAAATAATTTAATAGCTAAAAAGTGACCGAGGTGAGGTAATTTTGGCTAAACTGGTGACATCACCCGCGTTCCCTTTTTTGCTGTGATAGTTTAGGCATCTCTCTTGCCTTCGGCGTATGAAAGAGTGGGATTTTAAGACTAATAGGTTCAATAAGCTGTTTATTGTTTAAATGTTTAAGATAATAAACCAATACACTTATAAGCGTGTATGCACATAGTATATTATGTGGATAAGCGA
>CAZJQR010000150.1:0-4670 GCA_964548345.1 uncultured Candidatus Bathyarchaeia archaeon
TAACCGTGACAGTTGAAAGGCCCGACGGCAAAACTGACACGCTGGGTCCATTCAAGACCGACACAACCGGAGGAACCGGCACAGTCTACGTGCCCACAATATCAGGCACATACTATTTGCAGACGCACTTCCCTGAACAAGTCATAGAATACGAGAGAGCAGGTCGAACCTTCCCCGTAGGTACTATAATGCAAGCCAGCGACAGTGACAAACTTGCGCTTAACGTAACGGATGAACCGCGAACGTACTATCCTGACGAGCCGCTACCGTCTGAGTACTGGACTCGTCCGATAAACACGCAGCTTAGAGCTTGGGGGGAAATTTCAGGAAACTGGCTACAGACTCCACTTAACCGCTACGCGCCCTACAATGATGCGCCTGAGGCTCCTCACGTATTATGGGCAACGCCACTCGCTGAAGGAGGCGTTGTTGGAGGAGACTTGGGAGTGCAAGGCTACGAAACTGGAGACGCATACGAAGGCAAATTTTCTGGTTCAGTAATACTTAACGGCGTAGTTTACTTCAACCGACAGATAGGCCAAAACAGACCCAGCGGGACAGGTGATGCTGCACAAAGTCTGATCGAGGACTTGAACATTGCCACCCTCGAGCAGGAAGTGGTTGCTGTAGATTTGAAAACTGGTAAAGAGCTATGGAGCCAAGTTTTAGGAAACAACGAGCGCCTCTCGTTTGGTCAGCAGATGTATTGGAAAACCATGAATATGTACGGTGGTTTCGCCTACTTGTGGACAACGCCGGGTCGGGGAGACCCGCCAGATACACCTTGGCGAGCGTATGATCCTCTTACTGGACGCTGGGAATATAGCATGACCAACGTTCCTTCAGGAACTAGAGTGTTCGGTCCGAATGGTGAGATCCTAATTTACACGATTGATACGCGAAATGGCTGGATGACTCAGTGGAACTCAACTAGTGCGGAATATATGACGTATCTGAACATTTACTTGCATGCTGAGGACTTTAACACGTATTCGAGCGCGTTTTACTGGGCGCAACGCTGGAGACCTCAAGGATTAACCATTGACTGCTCAACGCCATACAACGCTAGTATGGAGTGGATTGAAACGTTTCCAGCCAGCTCAACTACCTTGGGCATAGATTGGAACGTTTCGATACCAACGGACTTGCCGGGAAGCGCCAACTACGTTTTTCCTGAAGATAGAATAGTTGGTTCTTCGATTTCTGGCACAAACCCACAGGGGGGGCCTCCAGTCGTAATATGGGGCTTGAACTTGAAACACGGGCAAGAAGGACAGGTGATGTTCAAAGAAAGTTGGCAGCCACCGGCAGGCGACTTATCACTGAGTTCCGCTACCGCGAGCTTGGAAGACAAAGTTTTCACCATACGTGCAAAAGAGATCAGAGCGTTCTTTGGCTTCAGCATGGACACTGGAAAATACTTGTGGGGTCCTACCGAGTCACGGGGTTACATGGACTTGTTCATGGGTGGTCCTTCTGGCGAGAGGGGCATGATCGCCTATGGCAAGCTCTACCTAGGCACCGTGGCCGGAGCACTACAATGCGTCGATGTTCAGACGGGTGAGACGTTGTGGACTTATGAGATGTCGCAACCGTACACGGAACTAATGTGGGGTCAGAACAACTGGCCTATCGAGTTCGGTTTCATTTCTGACGGTAAGATCTATTTGCTGCACACTGAGCACTCTGGTAACAGTCCGTTGCCTCGTGGTGCGCCGTTTGTGTGTCTTAATGCTACGACGGGAGAGGTGATCTTCCGTGTGGATGGTCTTTTGCGTGCGACTGTTTGGGGTGGAGATCCGATGATTGCGGATAGCACGATGGTGATGTTCAACACTTACGACAATCGCATATACGCTGTTGGCAAGGGTCCAAGCGCTACTACGGTTGCGGCGTCTCCGAAGGTTTCGGTGCATGGCAGTAGCGTACTGGTGGAGGGCATGGTGACTGACGTTTCGCCGGGTACTGCGGATTCAGTTGTAGCAATGCGTTTTCCAGGTGGTGTTCCCGCTGTTTCTGACGATAGCATGGGCGAGTGGATGAAGTACGTGTATGCTCAGTTTGAGCGTCCGACGGATGCTACTGGCGTTGAGGTGGTTGTGAGCGTGGTTGACCCTAACAGCAACAGCTACGAAGTCGGCAGAGCTACGAGTGATGCAGATGGCTTTTTCAAGTTGTCTTTCACTCCGGAGGTTCCAGGCGAATACACGATCATCGCTTCGTTCGACGGTTCCGGTGCTTACTACGGATCTTTCGCACAAACCGCTGTCGGCGTGGAAGAAGCACCTGCTGCTACTCCAGAGCCAACGCCGAGCTCAACATCAACTGCTGACCTGTATCTGGTTCCCGGAATAGTTGGCATAATCGTTGCAATAGCAGTAGTCGGCGCTGTCATAGTGTTAATGCTTCGAAAACGCTAAGACCAAACTAAACCGCACAAACCTACTTTCCCTTTTTTAGTTTAGCCAGTTACAATCATAAATCAAAAATATAGAGGGGCTGAAAAGGAGTCTGAACGCGAAAAGCAATTGCAGTAGCATTCAAGCAAATTGCACTTTTCTATTCTCCTTTAATTTTCTGCCCGTTCAGAGCCTCAGCAAACCCTCATTCTTCAAGAGGAACTTACTCGATTAAGAACCCGCTGAGCAGTGGACCCGGGTTTGTTTGAACCCAAGACCAAGTGGAGATATCACCCGCGCAATCCCCTTTTTTTCTTGCCATAGTAATTTAATCAAAATGATCCTTCAAAATATCGCGCTATGCGCGCATTCTTCTGAAGGCTAGTATTCCTATGAAGTTGGCTACTGCGGCAAAGCTGACCATGACGAGTACGTTTTCTAGCGTGCCGAAGTATTGCATTCCGACGAGGAGGCTTCTGAGCGAGTCCACTATGTAGGTCAGCGGGTTAGTGATGGTTAACGTTGTGAGGTAAGAGGGCAGGTTGTTTAGCGGGAAAAGTGCTCCGCTCAGGAAAAAGAGTGGGAAGATAACGAAGGTTGTTATGAGTTGGAAGCCTTCGGGGCTGGTCATGAGGCTGCCTATGATGAGGCCTACTGCGGTTAGGCCTGCAGCGGCGATTATGACAGTTATTAGTATGAGAGGGATTGAGGTCAGGGTGTAGTTTATGTTGATGACGACGCCGAAGGCCAAGATTATGGCGGCTTCTATTAGTGAGAAGGTGACTCCACCCAGTACTTTACCCAGGAATATCGAAGATCTGTTCAGCGGGGTTACCAATACAGCTTTGAGGAGGTCGATTCTTCTGTCCCAGACGAGGTAGGCGCCGTAGAATATTGAGCTGAACAGGAAAGTCTGCATGAGGATGCCGGGGAAGATGTATTGTTCGTAGTTTACGCCTGCGATGTTTACTGTGGCGCCGAGACCGACGCCGAAGGTGAGCAGCCAGAATATGGGGTTTATGACGGCGGAGACGATGCGGGGTTTCTCTCTGAAGAAGGTGAGCATTTCTCTTAGCCAAATCGCATATACGCCTGAAAGGTTCATGCTTTTTCGGTGCTCTCCTGTACGATTTTGTCGAACCAGTTGCTTTCGCCTTCTTCTTGGATTTGTCTGCCAGTAAAGCGTAGGAAAACGTCGTTTAACGTGGTGTTTCTGACTTGCACGGAGTCGATTTTGCCCAAGGCGGTGAGGAGATGCTGGAGGTTTTCGGAGACGTTTTCGATTATGATTTTAGTTTCGTTGTTTTCCTGGGTGACGTCTGTTACGTAGCTGAGTTTTCGGATTTCCTCTATTTTGAGGGCTTTGGCTTTTATGGTGACGAGGTCGCCGCCGACTATGCGTTTTAGGGCTTTGGGTGAGTCTAGGATAGCGATTTTTCCACGGTCTATGATGCCTATGCGGTTAGCCAGAGTATCCGCTTCCTCCATGTAATGCGTGGTTAGAAAGACGGTCATTTTCAGCTCTTTGACGAGTTTGAGTATATAGTTCCACATGTTTTCTCGTCCCCTGGGGTCCAATCCCAGCGTGGGTTCATCGAGGAAGAGGACTTTGGGTCTGTGGATGAGGCTTCTAGCGATTTCCAGTCTGCGTCGCATGCCTCCGGAGTAATGTTTCACCAAGTCGTCTTTGCGGTCTGTGAGCTCCACGAGCTTGAGCGCCTCGGCGCTTCTTGTTTGGATCTGGTTCTTGGGCAGGCCGTAAATCATGGCATAGAGTTTGATGTTCTCGTAGCCTGTCAGGAGTTCGTCGCTGCTTGGTTCCTGAAAAATTATGCCTATGGATTCCCGGACTCTGGCGGGCTGCTTTTTGATGTCGAAACCGTTCACTGTGGCGGTTCCGGAAGTGGGCTCCAGCAACGTGGCGAGCATCTTTATGATAGTGGTTTTTCCTGCGCCGTTGGGTCCCAGTAGACCGAAGATTTCGCCCTCCTCGATGCTGATTCTGAGATCGTCCACTGCGGTTATCTTCCCGTAATTCTTCGTTAACCCACAAGTCTCTATTACAGGCATGACAACGAGAAGAAAAAAACGAGACTAAAAAACATAACTATCAGATAAGGTGTACTGCCTATAACTAAAGTCTTCAGAAGCTGGAGATATATACTGAAAAGCTGGGATGGGATTCGAACCCCCAGTTAGGTGGAGATGTCACCCGCACAATCCCCCTTTTTTCATTAGAAAAGTGTTTAGTTAAGCGCACGCGACATAGAG
>CAZJQR010000151.1:0-4602 GCA_964548345.1 uncultured Candidatus Bathyarchaeia archaeon
ATATTATTTAATTAGCAAAAACGAAAAGCAACAATGACTTGATTACAAGGTATTCTAAGCGCGCGCGCGTGAGCGGAGCGAACCGCGAAAGCGGGAGCGCAGCACGCAGTGCCTTTAAAAAGATAAAGGGTTTACTTGGTTTTGTCTAGTCAGAAACCCAGAAACCCAGGAACACAAACTAATTGAATTCGTTATTTGAACTCGGATGTCTATTCGCCAGAAT
Source organism: uncultured Candidatus Bathyarchaeia archaeon (assembly GCA_964548345.1). Classification (GTDB taxonomy): domain Archaea; phylum Thermoproteota; class Bathyarchaeia; order Bathyarchaeales; family Bathycorpusculaceae; genus SG8-32-3. The sequence continues at coordinate 224 of CAZJQR010000151.1, forward strand.
GGGTATTTCGTAAATCGTAATATTTAATTATTCGATACGTGTAATACTAATTGGGGATTCATAATGCGGTACGTGACCGTCGGGAGATACCAGTTCTCCGCAGTTCTGCTTCTAATAGCTATAATAGCATGTCCCTTAGCATTCGCGGCATCATACTACATTTGGAACAGCAAAACAGTTCCCTTCACCGTTGACGAACCCCTCTCAGTTACAGAGTTTCCAACGGAAATTCACTTTCACCCAGGTCAGAACGCCACCATAAACATCACCATATCAAACTCAGCCGACATCAACTATTTTGTATCGCTCGTCATCACGCTTAGCGACACGAGTTACCAGCAATCGTACGTGCAGGTCAGCAACCAAACATACACAATAGTCCCTGGTGACAACGCGATTTCGGCTTGGATCGCCGTCAGCCAAGACGCACCCAACTCGCAACAGCAATTAACTGTTGATTTCCTCAGACTTTAGACGAGCACAAAATAGTATAGCTAATTCCGAGATACCCAAAAAACGGGTGTGACTATCATGTGTCTACTGTCTCGCCCTTGAAACATCGTTAGCTGTAGACAGAAGTAAGGTGATTTGAATGGTTGAGTATGTTAGGGGAAGCAGAATGGACAAGTGGCATTGGTGCAAGAACTGCACTCAGTATCCTATGTACATCTACCAGAAGACCGCTAAAGAACCAGCTTCCAACCTCTGTGAACAGTGCAAAATAAAAGAGGAAAATAGAGACTGCAGAATTTAGACAGACAATGCAGTTTTGTCGAAAAAACTCTTTTTGCAGTATCCGTTTTTCTGTCAGTTCAGAGCCCAGCCAATCCTCTAATGGATAATTGAAAGCGTCATAATAAGTCAGTCTAAGCAAAAACCAGCAAATTCTTGAATTGGAAGCCGCAAAATGTTCAACGCCTGATCCTTCACCACCTGACTAAGCTTAAAACGATTAGCTTTCGCGGCTGCCACAAGATTCACTACTTATCCAGGTTATCTTTCTACATGTGTAGGTTCACTTTTGCTACAAGCCTTGTAGCACCATTCAGTTTATCACATTGCGCGTATCAGCGCCAACCGTCGGGGTTTGTGTATCTTATTCTTGGACCAATTATCCAGATAGCCCTGTAGAGCATGTCGAAATCCCTGCGGGATAACCTGTGCTTCAGACGCGCTACCTGCTTAAACCTCTGTAAGCCAGCTACCGTTTCGTTTGGGCTCAGTCTTCCCATTCCTGATTTGTCTCTAGAAAGAACATACGAGTGTGCGCGTGTACCCAACTGCGATACCCAATAATACTATACGCTTTGCTTTTTTATGCTGTGCGACCTAAGAATTCATACGCCCTATTATTAGCCACTATATTTATTCAACACACTATTCAAGAAAAGGCAGGTTTTGAAGCGAAATCCATTGAAACATGCACTATAACTACTTTCACTAGCACATAGGTACATGCGCGCCCGAGCACTTACTTATTATTTTTACTTTTTTTTCAGTGACTAGTCAACTAGTCAGATAAAAAAAGTTAGAGGTATGTGTATATCCGAAAGCGCGCGCGCTTCTGAATTTCTTCTTTCTCAATACCACATATTTCAATACGTTCAAAGATGCTAAGTTCAGATTTTGTCGTTTGAACATCATCCATCACTTGTTTGACCGTGAAGTCATCACCATAATATATGAAATTCTCTGTTGCCATAGTGAATTTCTTATCCATATATTTTTCCAAATATTTAGAAATTGTTTCTACGTTATTCTTCTTCCTCATTGTCTTGAAAGCGATTGTCATTCAAGAGACTTCATTCCAACTTTCTTCTTAGCATTAATTGTCATTCTTTTTCAGTCGCCAAGTTGCTAACCCATTTTTCGCATCCAATACTCAAGTGTATGCAAAATAGCCAATCTCAAAAGTCATAAAACCTTTATTCTGAATACTGCAAGTATGCTGTGATGTAGAATGTCCAAATTATTTGGTTATGGAGAAGACTTCCTAACACTTTGGGCTATTAACGAACAACTTCAAGAAATCCTTGAAAGGTTTGAACACCACGTAACACCTTCAGACTGTCTTATTTTTTATCGTCCAAGCTTTGGAAGAAGTGGAGGAAAGGATAGTGCTGAATTTGGAGAATTTGACGCAATAATCGCTACAAAAGAAAACATCTACTTGATAGAAAGCAAATGGGACAACTTGAGTAACTACAAGAAAAATGGAATTGTCCTGAGAGAAGAGCAGATTTTAAGACACAAGGTTTTCACTTGGTATCTTACTCATTGGAGCAAGAAATATTCAGGTAAATGGCAAGAGTTTGTGGAAAACAAAAAAGAGAGCTTTGTCTTAGGAAAGAAGTTGCCTAAAGTTCAAGAAGGAAAACAGTGTATCCTTGCAACAAATCTTGAGTTTATCTTATGCAGGTTATTAGAGCACTGTAAAGGATTTTCCTCAAGGGCGAACATAAAGAATATTCTGCTCTTTTTTTACAATAGTGAATTGTCAATACCACCAACTGAGGTCAATGCAGATTTCAAATTAATCCCTCTTGACTATAGCAAGAAAACAAAGGGTAACTTTGTTGAAATTCAATATTGTCATACATAGGAAGCAGACGACAAAACAAAAATGCACATGAGAATGCAACCTAAACATTCAGTGGTAAGGGTTTGATAATATGAGGAAAGAGCTAATCGCACCTTGTGGCATGAATTGTGCTGTTTGCAGTGGATACCTTGCCTTGCAACATGATGTCAAAGCCAAAGGCATCAGAATGCCTTACTGTAAGGGTTGTCGTCCAAGAGACAAGAAATGTGCCTTTCTCAAGAAAAAATGCGACTTACTACTGAACAAGCAAGTGGAATACTGTTATGAATGCAAAGACTTTCCCTGTGAGAACCTGAAACATCTTGACAAGCGATATTGCACTCTCTTCCACATGAGCTTTATTGACAACCTGAATTTCATTAAGGAGCATGGTATAGAAAAATTCTTGGAGAAGCAAAGGGAAGAGTGGAAATGTCCTGATTGTGGTGGAGTGATTTGTTGCCATAATGGGATATGTTTTAGCTGTAGCTTGGAGAGATTGAAGAACAAGGAGAAAATCTACAGGTGGGAAGACTAAGCAAAACTACAGCAACTCAATAGCTTGCCACTCCTTTTTTCTCTGATGCGTCATACCATTTCCATAATTCTTCAATGGCTTCATCAGAGTATCCATTATTTTTCAGCAAACGTTTGAAGGATTATGCGTGTCTTCTATGTTGGGATATAAGAGTCTCGCAGAGAACAGCGATGGAAAATTACATTGAGCCAATGATAAAGCATGGCATTCTTGTTCCTTCTGGAAATAGCCAATTTCGCTTAAGCCCAGAATACGAATAGGAGATTTTGAGCCTTGCCGAAACACCTAACCCAACAACAGACGAAAGCAATCCAAAGCTACGTCAAGAAAGGCTATTCGGCTAATCAGATTCAGGTGAAGCTTCGAGAGCGACACATGGGTTTGCGTAGAAAAACCTTGTTGGTTGAGGTTCGCAGGGTTAAAGGTCAAGCTCCAAAAGCTGAAACTGTCAAGTATATTCCGAAAAAGTATGCTCGGGCAAGATGGAAAGCGAGAGCCAAAAGAATAAGATTGAGACCGCTCGGAAAAAAACAGGTAACTCTCACAGGATTGCATAAAGGAAAATTAATTTCTAAAACTCAGCGTGGTTCAGGAAAAGACCTCTATCGTTTCATCCTTAAAGAAATGAGAGGTGATTATTGGGATGAAAAACCACACATCCACAGCTAAAAATCAAAGGCACGTAGCCATTTATGGTTCGCATGACAAGAAAAGTAAGAGATGGGAGTTGTCTGGTTCAGAAGCGGAGCTTAAAGAAGTGTTGCCTTTGGCTGTTCAACATCCACCTGAACAGTGTTTTCCACGTTTGGCTAAGAATCCTTACCCAAATGTTGTTTTGGGCGATTGGGATACAGATATTGTTAAGATTGATTGGGATGAGAGGTTTTTATGTGAAGTCAAGCGTTTTTGCAAGATACTTGTTAAGCGTTTTCCTGTTTTGGGTGATGGCTTCATTATTTTGCAGTCAAGTGTTAAAACTCGTAAGATTAGAAATGATGTTTTTACTGATGTTGCTTATACGTATAAATCGCCGAGTTATCATACTGTTTTTAACGGTGTAGTTTCTAAGGTTGAATTAGAGAGTATTCTTGCATGGTTGTGTTTGTTTACTAAAGATAATGGATTGATTACATGGTTTCTTTTGCAGTTGATTAAAGGCACATATACGTTAAGAATTGGGTTTAAGCGTAATAAAAAACCGCCTAAGATTGTTTATAGATATGGAAATCAAGATAAGCAGATTGCTAAATTTCTTGAGAA
>CAZJQR010000152.1:0-4588 GCA_964548345.1 uncultured Candidatus Bathyarchaeia archaeon
ACGGCTTAACCGCTTCCGCAACCCATTTTTCCCAGTTCCGCCTCTTCTATAAACGTTACAGTTATTTGGATGGGTGTAGTTTCGCTACACTTTTCCGTGAAAAGTCTATCCTATTTGATTCATGGTTTAGCGATATTGGAACCCTCGCAATTCGGGTTTTGTTTTGGTTTTTATTCATTAACGCCCACCTATCAAAAGTATCAACAGCCCTAAAAAGCATATGACCACTGGTTTAATCAACGCTCCGTAATCGGCTTGCGGTTGCGGCTCCGCGATTTTTGGCAGTGGTTGAGCGGTTGGTGCGGTGATCTCCGTTTTATCAGTTGAGCCTTCATACGACTGAATTTCAAATATCTGTTGCTCCATATTAAGAAACTGTCCAGCCTTTAAATCTCTCAAAGTTTCCGTTATCGCATCTCTATCTTTTTTCGGAAAGAATTTTGAAACATACTCCGCATCATTCGGTTCGTTAGAAGCTCCGAAAAACCTTTGCTCCATAAACTTCATTGCATCCTTGTCAAGCATTGCGCTAAACTGCGTTACTAAGCCCATTGAAATCTTAAAATTTCTGCCTTGCGTTAATAGCCGAACCGTGTACTGCATTTCACTGCTTCTTAGAACGCCTTGCGGAAAGTATTGGTGTGCCTCTTCATAGATGCAGAAGTACCAACGTGAAGCGTTTACGATTTGATAGTTAAAAATAGCACGGTTAAACCGTTCAACGGACTCTTTTTGTTGTTTCAATGTTAGAATCGACAAATCGTAGATTTGGCTTTCAAGTGGAATTTCAATGTTAGTATATGGTCTAACTGTGACGTATTTCTGAATACTGCTTCGCTTAAGCCAGTCACGAGAAGGGTCGAAAGCGCAAACAATGACGTTACGCTTCATTAACGCATCAGCCAGCATCATGTTCAAATCTGATTTGCCACAACCGCGTGTTCCGCATGTGTAAGTGCCATTTTTTAACGCTTGATCGACGTTGACTTCAAACTCTAAAATTTCAGTCGGATCGTAATTTTCCCACTCAGCGTTTTTGGTTTCTAAGTTTCTCATTAAATCGCTTTGTGCCGCTGAGAGATAACCGCCTTCGCGCAATTCTGAAATTTCGGGGTTTAAATCAGCTAATTGTGGTGTTCCACTACGATAACAGTCTTGTGCGTACAACTCTTGAGCCTTTGCGATTATTTCGCTTTTGTTTGGTGTTGTCATTTTGTGGTAGTCCTGTCTTTTCGACTTGACTTTTTCTTTTCATATACCATACTGTAATCTAAGCAACAAATAAGATATAAACAACTTCGAAGCGTGTCGAATTAGCCTAAACCGCCAAGCAAAACGCCACACATGGAAAAAGAACCCCGTTTAAAAGTCTATACCCTTTATCCCGATGCCGTTTAGGGAAACAACGCAATCCCTCACGCAATCACGATAGCAACATCGAAAAACGCCAAAGTTTTCCCCATGCCAACACCTGAAAACATCGCAGCGCAAACGAGCAAACGCGGAACCAACGGCAAGCCCAGCGACAGCAACCAGCCAACACAAAACAAACTTTGAGAAAAATCGCGATGGGAGAGGGGCAAGAACCGCCCGCGCAAAAAACCGATCAGAAAGCAGTGACCCCAGAGAAAGCAAAAACTGTAAACGCAGAACAAAAAGAAAAACGGGATGGTAGGGGCGTATCTTACGGCGGAAAGTGACGTGAAGATAAAACTCTTACCACAAAAGCGCGCGCTAACAGTACCGACCGTGATTAATGGCATAGCCACGGTTACAAGTATAATCATAGGATTTAGTGGTACCACTATTGGATTAATTTTCAAAGATTTGCTTGAAGAAATTACTAAAGAGAAAGAAGCAGTATTAGCAGTTTTAGCGCTCCCTTTTGTTGGTTCTCTCGCTATTTTATATAATGCATATATTGCTTTATCAATGGGCGGTATCGACTTTCTTGAGCGATCATGGAGATACGCTTTAAATGCTCTTATAGTGGCTCTTTTCTCTTTGCTTTTCTCACTTCTATTGTTTACTTTCCTATCTAACCATAAAAAGCTCGGGAAGAAAGTCACAACTAAAAATTCAAAACTTAAAGAACAAGAAATTTCGGAACAAACGAAACTGAAACACGAATTTCAAAATAGAAAATTGTTATAGAAGTGCACCATTGCCCCCTTGCACCACGCGAAACCATCACGACAACAGCGAGGCGCAAACTTGTTGCTGTCGCTTGACAGCCACAACAGATTAAATGCATAAAGTGTATATACACATCACAACCATGAATCTTGATGAAGCTGTAGAGCTGCTGAAAGTTGTCTCAGCAATTCCTGTTAAAGACTCAGCGAAGCGCCCAGAAGTTTGCATCTTCAATAATATTGGCGAAGGCTACACTTTGCGTTTCAAAGCACACTTAGTTAACGCAGAGTACCGTAATCATCTTGGGGAAATCGTTGAAACGTATAAACTTGGAATCCGTGAATCAAAGGGCTACCTAATAATTTATGGTAAACTCTAATTATTCGCTGTGCTCCCTATAAATGACTAACAGTCCGTCAACTTCTTTCAATTCTAAACCGCGTTTCTCAAAAATCGGCTTTAAAATTGCTGGGGCGCCACCCGTCTCAGGTTTAATGTGTATCTCACAACCAGATTTTCCATTTACCAGAGAAATCCACTTGAAAGTGAAACGGTGATTTTCGGCGACCTCTTTTAGTAAAGCTATCGCTTCATCTCTCTTCAATGCGTTCCCCCAATTCTTAACTTGAATAATTTTTCATATAACCTTTGTGCATTTCCCGCTCAAAGTGAGGCGCAAAAACCCATTAGAGAACTAATCCATGAACTACCTATACATGAAATTGGGGTGTTTTAGGGGAGGTTTTCGGGGTTTTTGAGGGGTGGGGGGCAAAAGCTCTATGCTTATGGCTTGTTTGCGTTAAAGCGCGTGTTCGCGCGGTTTCGGTGTGGTGTGCCAAAATAAGTGGATTACTGTAGTTTTTCTACATACATCGATGTATGTCAATGGATTATAGAAGCTTTAATGCGGTTAGTTTTGGGCTTGTTTTAGCGAGTAGAGCTTAGAACCTCTCGCGCACGCTGTCAACGCATTTTAAGCCACGCGCGAACCACGTAAAAACTCGAGTCAGAAATAGAAAAGAGGGGAGAGGGCTTATAACAATGTGATAAAAAAGGAAGTGGATTTCAACCCACTTTTCTAAGTTTCAATCGGTTCAAATGATCTAACATTTCTGGTAGTGCCCGCGTTGATTTCAGTGATAGCTCCAACTGCTTAATTTTTCCACTATCCATGTTCGGCAGTCGTTTAGCACTTTCAATAATAGCTTTTCTCATTGCTTCAGGCGGAATCGTTAACTGAATCATTCTAAGCAGTGCCTCATTTTGCATTATCAACTGTTCTTGTGCTATCTCCATCTGTTGAATCTTCTGTTCTAACTCTTCAATGCGTGTGTGGTTTTTGCTTTCGAACCCAGTTAGCCGTATGTATTCGTAAACCGTCGGGAATTTCTCTGAGACTTTACGGCTTAATCCTCTCAAGTATGTTGAATCGCTTGTCGGAATCTCTTTTCCTAAAATCCGTTTTGTCTCCCAACTTGAGAATCCAGCATCGTGCAACGCATTCATTAAGAACTTTCGCAACAAGTGAAACCTCACATTTCCAGTCGTGGTTATGTTCGCTTTCGTCACTAAGTCTTTAATGACGTCGTTAAGCGTTTGAGGGTCTAAGTGTCCATTGTTGCCATTAGCCCAAACCCATTCAGATTTTTCTAACCCTTTTTCCGTTCTGTACTGACCTACATATTCGAACCATGCCTTTAGGCTGTTGACGGCTTCAGGTGTTAAGTGACTTCGCGATTCTACGCCTGTTTTTCCTCTTTCGTAGTCAAATCCGATAAAGTCTATGTTTTCCTCTTTTGCTTTATTCACTAAGGATTGTATGAAGTCACGTTTCAACTCTGAAAAGTCTTTAACGCTAAAGCCTAAACTAACCTCAGTTGCTAAAATCGCTTTCCCACGAACATCAGCCACATAGAACATCTTTGCTAACTCTTCACGGTTAAATTCGTGTTCACCTTTTGCGCTTTTGGCTTTCGCTATTTTCCTTCGTGGTATAAGCAGTGTTGTGGCATTGTCACGGCAAAACGCTCTGACACTCGATACTTCTGCTCGAACAGTGTTTGTGGCGTAGCCTTCTGAAACTCTTTTGTTGTAGTATTCAACTGCCTTCAAGCCCATTTGTTTAGCCCATTCGTGGCGGTCTTTTGCTCTTTTGTACGCTTCTATGAACTCTCCATCTGTCACGCCTAAAAATTCCAGAAACATGTTCATGCGGTCTTTGTATTTCCATTTCGTTTGCGTTGAAGCGTTAGCGTAAGAAGTTTTAATCCAGTTCTCAGTAATCGACCCTATGAAATTCCACTGTTTAATATGTTCTCTGCTCATTGAATTTTCCACTCTCCTAATAGGTTTATTTGGATAATAACTTTACGAAAAACTGTAGAGATTCTACACACATATTTGGAGGTTGGAAACGTGAAGCTGAAAACAATCAAGTCTGAAGGCATAGCGC
>CAZJQR010000153.1:0-4536 GCA_964548345.1 uncultured Candidatus Bathyarchaeia archaeon
AATCCCAATCCCAATCCCAATCCCAATCCCAATCCCAATCCCAATCCCAATCCCAAACACACACACTTTCCTACTTACTTCTACTCTTCTTCTTTCTTTCTCTTAACTACTTACATATCACTCACATATCACACACAGCACTCAACACGCAACAGAAGAAAAAATTTGCTTCTTTCCAGCTGGCAAACCAATCAATCAGGTCGAGTACAGACGGAGTTCTAATCAGAGACCACATATCAACGATTAAACCTCCTGGAGTCAATGAAACAAGTAGACTGTAGCAAGCGCACTTAGACTTCCCAACGGTTACTTGTGCCGAACTACTTTCAAGGTTAACTTAGAAAAGGAAGGAATAATTACGGTTACGGACCCTAATGGAGTTGTAAAGCGCGCGTGAAAAAATCTAATATATTCAAACAAACAATAGCTAACAAGAGGCTTGGTATAAATGTCGGATATTGAAACGGACATGGCAGCATGGAGTAAATCTTTAGGGGATATGACTAGAAAGTGGACTGAAGATGTTGAAAAAAACTCGCAAAAGATTAAAGATCTCCTCTGGAGACGCGCAAAAGACTTCACTTTTGGATGGCTTCCACTAAGTGAAGTGAAAAAAATAGACCCAACATGGAGTCCAAAAGAGCTTGTTCCCGAGGGGAGTTATGTTGAAATTAGAATGAAGTCTCTTCATATACCATATCAAGCAATAATGATTCAGACTTATTTTGGCACGGTACATTCCTTTATTTCATTGCCTTCGCTTTCAGGAGGACGCGCGAAATTCAGTTTAGTAACAACTCCAACCGACCTACAAAACGTTAATGCACAAGGCCTGAGCCGTGTACGTCAAGCAGACATTCCTCTCTTAGGAAATGTTCCATACCGTGGCGGTGACATCAACATAGAGATGGGTCTCTTCTCTGTAGTTGCCAGCGACTTGCTTGCTCCTTTTCTAAAAATTGTTGAAAATATTTCGAATACAGCAGGTGTTAGCGTCATCAACCAAGCAATACCCTTTGTTCAGCCTATAGAATCAGCTATCTACCACTTGCTTGGTTACTCAAACGGTAATAAGCTGGAAGTTGGAATAAAGACTTCCTTATGCAAGGAAGGCTATCTAGTAATCGTGGCTGAAGAAGAGACAGATGACTTCTTTTCCTCATTGAGTCTTAGACCAAATTGGAAATTGTTCAGAGGCGGAGAGGAGCTAAAGTGTGCCTACCTCGTTTTAACGGTTAAAGCTCGTCCCGATAGACCCAACTGGATGGAAATTCCAGACGTTTACAAGGCATATGACACTCTAAGAACAATTCTAAAAACGACCAATCAAAAAGATACCATAATGAAAGCATTTGAAACTTTCAAGAAGGAAGCGCTATTTTCTCCAGAACTCTTGAAAAGCGATGCAAGAGTACTAGTGGAAAGAATACAGAAGACGGAAGTTGAGCCCACTATAGCATAACCATAGTGACAATGATTCCATTATCACTTCTTCCAACTACGGATTCTCCTAACTTGAAGTAAACTTTCCCCTTCTTCCAAACCAGTTTAAGTAACTAGCGGCCGATTTTCGAGAAAATCAAATCACTGCTCTAAAAGTGTAGCGCGCGCTTGGAACAAAACAGTTCAGTTCGTATAGGCGACCAAAATGAGAAAACAGGACTTGTTATCGTAACAGATTGATTTGGTTCGAGGTAAAGTTGGCAAGAGTGTTTTTCTGCAGCATTATTTTAAACAAGATGCAAAGCTGCTCAGTCCCGGAATCCTTGGGTTATTGCTAAGGCTTGAAAAATGCTTGTTTTTGGCTTATGAGCATAATATCCCTGCTGGTGCGCACAGATTTCTTAATCTCCTGTGTATTTTGAGATTACGATTAAATACCATTTATTTTTATTTTCAATATAATATACCGCGCGCGGTTCACCGTTCATCTTGACTGAAGTCTTCAGATAGAAGGCTATGTTTAAACTCGCTTGGATCGATCTGATTCCTATACTTACTTGAGTTTACTGCTCGTCGAAGCTGGGATGATGGAAATCGCACATCAATAATTTGATTTAACAGCTCATCTAGCTGATCTTGGGTCACCAAGAAATTTGTTCCTATTGGCATAGTTGCAAGGAGATGGCCTTTCCAACTTGGTAGCGCTAAAACATTCCCCGCTGAAACTGGAGCGTTCTGATTCTCAGGGGGAACATTATTGATAGCATCGTGTTTGGATATCCAACGCTCTATATACTCAACATTAATGCGGAACTTGCCTGTACTATCATGCTTTGGTTCACCAGTCGTAATGCCCCACCCATATAGGCCCTTTACGTTCAATGAACTTTTTCCTTTTGCGTTCCAAAGGAGAACGATTTGCCCAGGATGCATTAGACTTTTATATCTAGATACGAACCACGAAACGGAACGTCCTGGGGTGAAGTCTTTTCGTAAGTGGAATCTCGTTGTGTCTGTTGATTGGAAAAGGAGAGTCGTTAAATGCGCGCCCAATTTCAGCCAATGATACTTCGTTAGTTCTTGTCCGTCTTTTAAAGTTATAATAACTTTGACGTTAAATTCGCCCCATCCATTTCTTTCAAGTTTAAAGTATTCATCCCTATTCTCTTTAATGATTTCACGCTCCGGGAATGTTGGATGCAGAATATACTTGACTTGCACTATTTTGGAGAGAACATGTTCAGGAACATCAAGAAAGATTTCCCAATCATAATACCCCAGTTTATCGGGGTCGGGGTTTGCAGTATTTCTTATTTGGATATCATTTTCGTCAATTGGTTCTTCTTTGACAGCACTTATAATTTTCTCGGCGGCGGGGACTTTGCCTATAATTTTACTAAGAATAGTTTGAGGAACACCTTTTGGAGCAATGTTTTCTTCTATTTTTCTTAAACTATACTCTATTTCACTCTCGCTCAGTTTTGGAATGTTAGCAATAGAAAGTAAAATTTTCTTTACTTCTGGGGTAAGGTTACTTTTTTTCACTGTTTCATTCAGTTTGGAAAAATCCCAACTTTCCTCTGTGTCAAATCTGGAGATTGTTCCGCTATACTTAATAATGTCTTCTGCTGCTTTGACGCCACTTTTTGTTTTACCTGCCAGATAGTTGGATAATACCAATAGAAGACGCATTAGAAAACCGTTGTATATATCCGAAGTGTTGTCCCTTACCCAAGAAGCATAATCTTGACATTCAGTGTATTCCTTCAAGAAGAACATAACTTCAGCGAGATTTGCTTTGATTAATGTTGAGTCTGGCTCAAACTCGAGAGCTTCTTCCAAGAGTTTTCTTGCTTGTTTATAGTCAGATTTCCTTTCAGCCAGACTAACTCCTAGACCACACAAAGCATCAGCGGACCTATTAAACGTCAATGCTGTTGAATATGCGCCTTCGGCGATTTCATATTGCTTAAGATAAAACGCCATCTGCCCTTTTAAAAGATAGGCTTGTTCATAATCAGGTTTTTCCTCAATTGCTTTTTCGAATTTTTCAAGAGCACCTTGGAAATCACCTAATTTATATAGCGTCACTCCAATATCGCTAAGTATAAAAGCATTCCCGGGATCAAGCTCCAATGCTTTTTTCAGTTTTTCAAGCATTTCGTAATAACGTTTTTCCTTCTCTAAAGCAGGAACTTCTTCTTTGTACTTTTCTAATGCTTCTTGCAAGAGAGTTTCATGTTTTTTTTCCCATCGCCGGGCTTCAGTGCGAAATAAGCTTAATAGAGTTCCTCGAGCCTTTCTATATCTAGGAAACTTCGATTGATCGATTAGAAGGTCAGCTGCACGGAAATAGGCCTTTGATACAATTCTGTACTCTCGAATTGCCTCAGCATATTTTTTGAGGTTCTGGTATTCTTCAGCTCTTCTTTCAGCTGAAGTTTTTATCTTTTCAAGGATTTCTAAGAGTTGGTCGACGTTTGAAGCATTTTCAACTTTCGAGATAATGCGATTAGTTTCTTGAGGCTTGTCCAATGACTAGGAACCCCCTTTTTTCTCCTTCGAATACTTATTCAATATTCCCCTAATTGTTTCCACATATAGGTTTTCGACTTCGCTATCTAATAGGTTCAATGTTTCTTGTGCTGCTGCGATACCCTTTGATATCTCGCCAAAACAAATTTTTAGTGTTTTGATTTGGTCTTCCAATAATGTTTTAGTTTCTGCAATTTTCTCATATGTACTCGGAAAATCCTTTCGGATCCTATTTCCTATTTTATAAACATGTTTGCTTAAATCATCGGAACCAGCCATACATTGTTTGATAATTATTGTACGAAGAGTTTTACTCCCTTTCTCAGACTTTACGGATAAATAATCACCAAAGATGTTATGTAGATTATTTAGTTCGTCATATACATTACTCATGAAATATCTGAGCACCTCAACAGCTGGTTCATCTTCAATACTCACTGAGGGGTGTATAGTTGAATGTTCCGAGGGCATTGATTTTCGGAACAGAGTTTCGCATCGGCTAGTTACAACTGTAGGTTTTGCTTCATTCCTTCCAAGACCCCTAAATAAAACTGGAAT
>CAZJQR010000154.1:0-4485 GCA_964548345.1 uncultured Candidatus Bathyarchaeia archaeon
TCAAAACAGACTATGATAGGATTAAATATTACACCTTATATGTCGAGAGAGTTAAGAAAGCTCTTGAAAACCTTCATGATACGACTAATACATTATACAAGAATATTTATGGTTTGGGCGATTATCCAACTTCAGGAAAATCTAAAGCCGCTGTCAATAATGTTCTCAAGAGTATGGATATGAGTGATTTTGTCTGCGAATACATTGACGACCATATTCCTGACAAAGACTTAGAGATAGATGGAGACACTTGGGTAATTTGTGAAACAGGAATATGTAAAGAAAAGTGCAAAAACTGGAAAGGAAAAAAAACCACTAAGCATTAGAGTCTCATTTATTTCCTTTCAACAACTTCTAATATCTTTGTAGGTAACATACGCCTTGTTAGTTCATAATCTACAAGGCATTTTTTCCCGTTGATATCCTTGTGTTTCTTGTCAATAACCATTGCTGTCCGCATTCCCATTTCTATTGCGGGTTCCAGATCGATACTGAATGAATCGCCAACTGACAAAACCTCTTCAGGTTTGAATCCAGATTTGTTAAGAAAATTCATAAATGCTTCTTTTTTCCACTCTGAGCGGTTTGATTTCTTCAATTTAGCCGCTGCAGATTCAACAGAACAAAAGTATTTTCTAATTTGCATATTTTTCAGTGTCTGTTCTATTCTATCTTTGCTGGAAAGAGTAACAATTCCTAATTTTATTCCCTGTTTGTGGAGGCGACTTAACATCCCTATAACGCTTTTATGCAGTTTATGTGTTCGTTTTCTAGTTAATTTATGAAATAAAGCGTTAATTGCACCTTTGTCGTGTGTTCCTATTCTTACTGCAACATCCGCAAGCTTGAAATATGCCTCATCAGTTTTGCTTTCTTTGATAGCTTTTTCAACGTAAAATTTAGCTTCTTCAAAGGTTACCGATGCAGAATAGCCATATTTTTCAATTATTGATTGTTTTATTCCTTGTTTTATTATAGGGTCTATTGGTACTAGAACACCATCGAAATCAAATAATATGGCTCTTATCATTTCGTCTCCTCTTGGGGTTATAAATATTATTACTCCATTAATAAAAGATGCAATTAGTTTTTTCTTCCTTCTTTTTAATCTTAACCAGGAAGAGGTCTCAATAGCAGGCTCGCTGGGATTTCAAATTAAGACCTCATATTCCCCTGGTCACTATCATAATCCGTACCATACTATGGAACTAACCAAAAGAAAAAAGGGGTTGTGCGGGTGACATCTCCACTGTAGTGGGGGTTCGAATCCCACTCCCGGCGCCATATAGAATCGTCATATGGATTGACGTCTTCTCAAGATGTGCAGCGCGCGCCTTTGGTGTTTTCTGGCAGTTCACATATTTCTTAGTTTGGAGGCTGAACACTTTAGTTGCCGACAGAGGATGTTTCTTCAGTTTCTCGTTTGAGCAGCAGGTTCTTCTTGATAAGGTCTTTAATTTCGTCTATGAATTCCTCATCGCTTTCCAGATTTAAGAACGGTTTTCGCTGGTCTTCGAAGCCTTCTGGCAGCTCGATTTTCAAAGTTATGAAAGGTTTTCCTATGGCCATTTCGAATTCTCTTTTTTCCTCTTCGTATTCTTTCTTTGATGCGGACTTCTTTTCGAACCACTTTCTAATTTTCCACATTTTACTTCACTATCCTAATAATCCAAATCTGAGCACAAGATAGATGCTGGAAAAGCTCAGCTGAATGAGCGATGTGATTATGCCTATCTTTGCGAACTCGCCGAATTTCACCGAAATTTTTTCTCGCTTGAGCGTGCCAATCGCCATCATCATCACAGCACCGCTGAAGGGTGTGGTGGCGCCTCCAAGATTTGTCCCTAAAATCAAGCCGGACCATACAGCGTTCAGGTTTAACCCTAAACCAACCTGAGCGCCGATGATGGGCGTGAAAGTCAACGCAACTGCTATGTTACTGACGAATACGCTTGCTAATCCGCTAAACCACAGCGTCATTTGGGTCGCAACAAGGGAGCTCCCTCCGGCAAACTGAAAAAGCTGCGTCGATATATCGCTCAGGAAATGTGTACTTTCTAACCCGCCGATGATAAACATGAACCCAGCGATGAAAAAAACCGTCTCCCAGTCGATTTCCCTGAAGATTTCGGCTGGGTCCACCCTGCTTATTAACAAAGCGAGAATACCGCAACCCAACGCGACGGCTTCGGGTCCAACGCCGATGGTGTCCAGAGTCAAGAAGAGGATTACTAAGAGAACAAGAACGAAGACAGACCGGTAAAAAATTTTCTTGTCTTTTATGCCTTCCCGCGGGTTGTATTCAGGCAACTCTTTTTTCTCACCTAGTTTTGACCTGAAAACGAAGTAGAGCGCTGTAATAGTCAACACCCATAATATTAATTCGCACACGCCTAGAAAAAGTAGGAAATCCATGAAGGTCAGTCCTGCTTGGATTCCAATGATCATGTTGCTTACCGAACCAATTAGCGTGCTTGTGCCGCCGAGGTTTATCATGATAGCTGCGGACAGGAAGTACGGCGTTGGATTATAGTTCAGGAGTTTAGTTATTGTCACGGTGGCTGCGGCAACAAGCAGCATCGCTGTTGGGTCGCTTAGAAACATTGAAACGAGAGCGGCAACGACACAGATGGCAACAAAAAGCCTGCCTGGATGGCCTCCAGAAAATTTTATGGCGTACAACGCAAAAACGTTGAACAAGCCGCCTCTTTTGGCTACTTCTACAACAATCATGGTGCCGATTAAAAGCCCGAGAAGCCTGAAATCTACAAAGCCTAAAGCGTCTTGGTAAGTGAACGCGCCATACTGGATTCCAAACCACGCCACAAGCAAAGCGCCAAGTAACGCGGCAACCGACAGAGAAGTGAGTTCTAGGATTGAGATGAGAATTATCAGAACGTAGATGAGGAGCAAAATCAGGACGATTGTGTCCATTTTTCACCCACTGCTCTTGTCCTTCTGCTTCTTCGGGGCAAAGTGGTCAGCAAGCGAATCGGCTTTTTCTTCGATAATCTTGTAAATTATTCTGCCAATGTCATAGATGAAAAGTATTATCAAACCAAGCCCGATGTAAACCGTGGCAGTTGACAGGTAATATCCAACATCTTGGATGGTGGATAGAAGCGGGGATACGGCTGTGACGATAAGCACTATGACTATTATGTAAGCAACTTCTCTTGCTGCCCGCTTAGGGGACCTTTCTTCTTTGACACCCAACCTTTTCACTAGGACATCTGTTAATACATCGCCTAATACCAAGGCATCGGACAAGGCGCGTATCAGAAAGATACCTAGAACAAGTATTGTGAGAACCCATACGAGAAAAGAGGCTTCAATGTTAATTCCTGGAACAATTAGACCTGAGAGTGTCGGCGGAATAAACACGCTTACTAACCAAAAAATAATTGCCATTATCAAATTCGTCACTAACCTGGGTAACCTGCGACGTATTTCTTCGCCTCTAGTTCTCATATTACAACTCCATGACCGCGGAATGTAAAATTTACATTCATTAGTTTTCCTAGACGATATAAAAGCGTTGTCACGTCATTTTGCGGATTTACGAGTTGTCGGGTTAGCTTATACCAAGTGAAGTCACGTATGAATGGTAAGGCTGCGGCTTATTGACGCTGTTGTTGGGAATTAGTTTTATTTCTCAATGCTCATCTTATAGCTCTGAGAGGAGACGTAATCTGGAATGTCTGAAACAGGTTTAGATGAAGATTATTTGATTCGAGCTATGCAAAAAAACCTTGATATGATACTTGCTGAAGAATCAGGCGATGCGGGCTCACAATTTGTGAAAACACGAGAAGCAATGATGAACGTTCTTGTGGACTCTGTCCAGACCCAAAGACTGTATTTTGTGGTTCGGTCAGTGCTTATGTCTTTGATAAGCGCCGTGATCTATTTTATCGTGGTCTTGTATTTTGGCACAATCGACGCGGTTCAGGCGGCTTTCTTAGGGGTCTTCGTCTTCATTGTTGCACTTGTTGTGTCCAGGTTTTTTGACAAGCAAATAGTCAGAGCATCAAAAAAAATTATCCAGTATCTGAACAAGTATAAGCGGGTAAGAACATTTGTTCTGAAAAGGCTTTGAACTCATCTTCTTTTTATTCAAAAATCCACAGTGCCATATTACTAATGCCGCGGAAGACAGAAATGTGGTGAATAAGGTTTATAGGAAGAAAAAGTGTCAAAAATTGGTGAAATAACATGGAAAAAGTGGTTTTTCAATAGTCATACTAATATAGTGTGCCATTTACTTTATATATAAAGGTCGGAATCCTCAGGGGAAGAGTCATATCGGTTACGCGTTGCGTGCTTTTGCTTTTTCTCCGGTTGTTCTGATTGATGAATTATTGGCGCAATCAAATTTCGACCGACTAGGTGTTACAAAAAATGGGTAAAAGAAAAGTCAAAAACGAGTCGAACCTTGAAAACATGTTGTTGCCGAGTGGAAGCGATGTGTTGGGCACGGCTGTT
>CAZJQR010000155.1:0-4412 GCA_964548345.1 uncultured Candidatus Bathyarchaeia archaeon
TGAACCTTCCAGACGAGCTGGAGAAAGACTGCAGCCACCGTTTCGGACCCAACGCCTTCAAACTCTTCAGGCTGCCCACGCCCTCGCCAGGAATCGTTTTGGGTTTGCTGGGGCAAAACGGCATAGGCAAAACCACCACCCTCAAGGTGTTGTCAGGCGAGTTCAAACCCAATTTGGGCGACTTTGAGAATCCGCCCGAGTGGACTGAGATAATTCAGCATTACCGCGGCTCGACAGTTCAGGACTACTTCCAGAAAATGAGCGAAAACAGCCTCACGGTCGCGCATAAGCCGCAGTACGTGGATAAGATTCCGAAAGCCGTTTCTGGCGAAGTCAACCAGCTGTTGGAGAAGGTGGACGAAAGAGGCGTATCAGGCGAACTCGCGGAGGAGCTTGAGCTTAAGAAGATTTGGGACCGCAGATTGGACGTGCTGAGCGGCGGGGAACTCCAGCGCGTGGCGGTGGCTGCCGCCTTAAGCCGCGAGGCGGACGTGTACCTTTTCGACGAGCCGTCCAGTTACTTGGATGTGAAGCAGAGGCTGCAGGTTGCCAGAGCCATCCGAAGCCTTAAGGAGCAGCAGAAAACGATAATCGTGGCTGAGCACGACTTAGCCGTCATCGACTACTTGTCAGATCAAATCTGCCTGTTTTACGGCGAGCCAAGCGTCTACGGCGTGGTTTCGCACGTTCACGGGGTCAGAACGGGCATAAACATTTACCTGCAGGGCTACATTCCAGACGAGAACATCCTGTTCCGCAAAGAATCCATAATTTTCCACGAAAAGCCGCCCAGCCTCAGCGCAGGCGCTGGTGAGACACTGTTAACGTGGAATCGTCTGGAGAAGAAGTTTGAAGGGTTCCAGTTGGTTGTGGAGCCGGGAGAAATTAAGCGTGGCGAGGTCATCGGGATTCTCGGACCCAACGGGATTGGGAAGACAACGTTCGTGAAGATTCTGGCTGGAATAGAGGAAACAGATGATAAGCAGAAGCTTGGCGAGTTGACTGTAAGCTATAAACCGCAGTACATAGCCGCAGAGTATGAAGGCACAGTCCAAGAACTCCTCATGGGCGTGGCTAAAGAGAATTTTACGTCAAGCTGGTACAAGACGGAAATTCTTCAACCTTTAAGCATTAATTTGCTTTTGGACAGAAACGTCATGGAGCTTAGCGGTGGAGAACTGCAGAAAGTCGCGATTGCTGCCTGCCTATCCCGCAAGGCTGACCTGTTCCTGCTGGACGAGCCCAGCGCCTACTTGGACGTGGAGGAAAGGCTGAACGTGGCGCGCACCATCAGACGGGTGATTGAAGCTCAAAACGTGCCTGCGTTCGTGGTTGAGCATGACGTGGTTACTCAAGACTTCATCGCTGACAGGCTTATGGTTTTCAGCGGAGAACCCGGCGTGAACGGCACGGCGAATCCGCCTACAACACTGCGTAAGGGAATGAACGTGTTCCTGAAAGAGATGGATGTCACCTTCCGCAGAGACTCAGTCACAAGGCGCCCCAGAGTCAACAAGGAAGACTCAAAGATGGACAAGTTCCAGAAGCAAATCGGTGAATACTACTACACGAGAGTTAGGGAGAAATAAACGAAATTAAGAACACCTGAAATTGCAATACGTTATCTTTTGCGTTTCTTGAAGTAAATCGGCAGGCCAGCACTCACCACGGCAACCGTGGCGACAAAAGCAGCCAGCTTAGCGCGCGCATGAAGCACATTCCTTGTCTGCTGAGACAAGAAAAGCACTTCGCACGAATACCTCAACGGATTATGTAAAAACGAAGACGAAAGAACACTTATCACGCTCAAAATCCTAAAGATCATAGATAGCTCAATCGACTTCAAGCAGCTCCGGAGAAGCTTAAAACGCGTCATGGAAAACACCAAACAACACAACCACCACCCAGAATACTAACACAATCAACAAAAAAAGAAAAACCGCGGCGCGTCTCGCAGAATTCTATGCAGTTTCTTTATATAAGGGGGCTATAGACTGCTCCAAGCATAACAGTTGCCTTATTTACAGAAACTTCCAACGCATAAACAGCACAATAGATCAGCAAACCCAAGCGAACAAGAATTTTCCTCGAAAAGTGTAGTTAACTTAAAGAATGAGCATAAATATAACGTATGCGAATGATGATGAGAAAGGATCATAGTGGTGGAGGTTAAGAGTGGCACAGGCAGCCTTCGAGGAAATCAGCGCATCCGACTTTTTCTACCGTAACCGGGACATCGCTGGCTTCACTAATCCGTCCAGAGCCATCTTCGCCGCCATCAGGGAACTCGTGGAGAACTCGCTGGATGCTGCTGAAAGCCTCAAGATACCGCCAGACATTTACGTGCGCCTCTCTTTCGAGGGAGAAGCAAGCAAAGACACGCAAATCTACAAGCTAAGAGTCGAAGACAACGGCTCAGGAATACACCCGCGGTTTATCCCTTCAGCCTTCGGGCAAGTCCTCTTCGGTTCAAAGTACAGGCTGAAGCAGATGAGAGGAACCTTCGGTTTAGGCGGCAAAATGGCAGTGCTGTACGGGCAGATAATGACGCATCAGCCTGCCTACGTAACTTCCAGCACAGGCTCCGCCAAGATTTACTCGTTTAAGCTCATGATGGATATTCAGCGCAACCGCCCCATAATCCTCGACCGCAAAGTGCTCATAAACAAGGAGCAGTGGCGCGGAACAATCGTGGAGTTCACCCTTGAAGGCGACTACCTGCGGGCTAGGTCCAAGATTCTGGAGTACTTCAAACAGACAGCCATGGTGAACCCGTACGCGAACTTGACTTTTGTGGACCCTAAAGGCAGGCTCTACAAGTTCACCCGAGTCACCACAAACATGCCTGACCCGCCAAAAGAGACGGAGCCGCATCCATACGGCGTTGACGTGGAGCTTCTTCAGCGGCTTATTCACGTGACGCCGTACAAGAACATGCAGGAGTTTCTGAAATACCACTTTCACCGAGTCGGCGACATAACCGCCCAGAAGTTTCTGGTATTCAGTGATTTGACTGTAACTTCCTGCAGCAAACACGGCAAACTCGGTTATCAGGAGATAAACTGGACTGGAGGACCAAACTGTTCCCGTTGCGGTCAGGCATTAACTCTCAGTCCGTCTAAGAACCCGAAAAAGCTTACGCACCAGGAAATTGTTAAGCTGATGCAGCACCTCAAGAAGTTCAAAGAGTTCTTGCCGCCAGACGCCAGCTGCCTATCGCCCTTAGGCGAGGAGCTTTTGAAAGCTGGAATAATGAAGGAGCTGAACCCCGATTACCTTGTTGTTAACCAGCGTAAACCCTCAACTTACGCGGGTCACCCGTTCATCATCGAGATGGGCATAGCTTACGGCGGGGACGTTCCAAGGAAAAGCAGCTTCTTCATCTACCGTTTCGCTAACAAGATTCCGCTGCTTTATGATGAAGCAAGCGACGTTTCGTACAGGGTGATAAACGCTATGAACTGGCGCAGGTACAAGGTTTCACCTGACATGCCTATAGCCATCGTAGTGCACATCTGTAGCACCAAAGTGCCCTACAAAACGGTTGGAAAAGAGTTTATAGCTGACCGACCTGAGGTGCGGCGTGAAGTGGCAAACGCGTTGCGTGAGGTCAGCCGTCAACTCCAGCGTTTCTTGTCCAAGCGCGAACACGTGGACAGGGAGAAACGGCGGCTCAGCGTTTTCTCCAAGTACCTGCCCCGCATAGCAGAGTTTTCCACGACCCTTGCCGGAAAAGAGAAGCGTCCTGACATTCAAAAATTGATAAGGAGCGTGCAGAAGTATGACACCGAAGAAAAGTAAAGGCGTTATCGCCGAGAAGAAAAGCGAAGTAATGGGCAGCCTAAAGACGTTAGGCACACAAATTTACGACCAACTGGACAACGGCGTATTCCCCTCAATCACCATGCCCAGCCGCTCCACGGAAAACATTCACTACGACCCAGACCTCCGCCAGTACGTCCTAGGAGAAAAAAGCGTCACCAGAAGCGCAAGAAACATCCGCCACGTGAAACCTTTCACTCAGCTCGCGTGGGCTGCCATGTTCTCCAACGAACTCACGTCTCACCGTAAAACCTCCACCCTGAGAGACGTTTACTACTCCGCCCAAGCCTACAACATGACTTTCAAAGATCAGCAGGAATCCAACAATATAATCACCGATTTGGAAACAGCAACTGGCCGTTCCAGAGAAGACTTCAACATTTTCCCTGAAGAGCGCTCCGCGGTGTTCGGCGACCTCACAATAGAGTACACGGTTCCAGGCTACGAAGGCAAAACTCTGAACCTGTCATCGCATCCTGATGGAGTCTTGATTGGTCCAGCGTTGACTTCCTCCGAGTTCGCAAGCACCAGAGCCGACAAGGTCATAGCCATAGAGAAAGGCGGCTTGTTCACCAGGTTCATCGAAGAAA
>CAZJQR010000156.1:0-4296 GCA_964548345.1 uncultured Candidatus Bathyarchaeia archaeon
CCATAATATTCTGCAAAACACGCAGAGGCACAAGCGCCCTATCAGAAAAACTGAGACGAAAAGGATACAACGTTCAAGCCCTACACGCAGGCTTCACTCAACCCCAAAGAGACCGTGTAATCAATTTGTTCCGAGACGGAAAACTGAAGCTGCTGGTCGCAACAGACGTTGCCGCAAGAGGCTTAGACATTCAAGGAATAACGCACATAATAAACTATGACGTGCCACTGGAAGCACCTGTTTACTTCCACAGAATCGGCAGAACCGCCAGAATGGGACAGGAAGGAACCGCCATAACACTTGTGGGTTATGGTGAACTGTCGTACTTCAACGACATCAAAGCCTTAACCAAGACAACCATTGAAGAAATGCAGTTTGAGCAGGATTCCCCCATTCAAGGCTTCTGCTAAACCATTAACCATAATAGGTGGAAAACACCAATCTTACAAAGAGGTTAAGACGAAAGAAAATGTACAGAGACCCAGTTTGCGGCATGGTCCTAGATGAAAACACGGCCAAATACAAAATCACCTATCAAGGCGAAACCTACCATTTTTGCAGCGTCGCTTGCAAGAAAAAATTCAAGAGACGCAAAACCAAGTTCATAAAATAGTAGGCACTAACGAAAACAAACGTAGAATACAATAGTCCGATGTCGCCGTGTATGTGACTACTGAAAGAAAGCGCCAAACAGCCACCACAACGCATTGATTATAAGGCAAAGCAGCAAGAGTGTCAAAGTTTTTCTTCGGGAGAAATATCCATTATTGTTAAGCCGGAAACTGGTTTCGGGTAGAAATCCGTGGATTTTTCGGGCAGCCTCCAGTTTTTCTGAGCTATTTGCCAAACCGTTTCAGCGTTTATCGGGTTAACCAAGAAAGCCAGCTTAGCTTGTCCACTGTCAACTTTTTTCAACGCGTTCCTTGTCGATTCTGCGTAGAGAATATTCTCATCCATTTTGAGCTTGCCCACTTTCATGACGTGCTTGAAAACTACATCCCGCAGCAACACCACGTCTAGAAGACACGCTTCTTTTGGGCAACTGGCATTCACCAGCTCAGAAGCCTTTTTCTCATCTTTCAACAGCAGGCTATAGGCTTTTGACCCGTCGTAAACGCAGAAAGCATGTTCCTCACTGTGAGTTTTCAGGAAGCCTTCCAAAGCTTCAACTGTTGGAGCCACTTCTGAAACTGTAAAGAAATCAGCAAGCGCCTGCAGAGTCTCATTAGTCAGCTTGCATTCTCTTAGAAGCCTGTGAGTAGGCAAAATGACAAGACCTTTGTCTTGAACGGGAACCATGTAGCACATGTGAAAGTTAAAGGCTGAATCCTCTGTCCATTTTCCTTTTTTGCGCATTTCGTCTCTGTACGCTACTGCGCTTTCATACCTGTGGTGTCCATCAGTGATTACGAGTTTCTTATTTTCCATGGCTTGCTGCACAAGTTTGAGGTTTTGTGGATCAGTTACCCTCCAAATAGCGTTCTTCACACCAAAGGAGTCTTCAACTTCTATTGTGGGCTTCGTCTCTGCGATTTCACTGAAGAAATCGACAGTACCGTTCTCAGGATCTGAGTAGATGAGAAAAACGGGTTCAAGGTCTTTTTGAACCGCACGAAGCATGTTTAATCGGTCAGTTTTCGGTTCCTTATAGGTGACTTCATGCGGAAAAACCGTGTTTTCATAGTAAGGGTAAAGGCGCAAGGCAGCGATTAATCCTGTACGGGTGCACGTTTTTCCGTTCAGCTTGAAGCTTTGTCTGGAAACAAAAATTGCAGGTTCTTCATCCTTTGACAGCATGCCTTCGTTTAGCCATTTTTGGATTCGCTGCTGGGCTGTTTCGTACTTGTTGTTCTCTGTGGGCAGAATTAGACGGCAATAATTGTAGGCGGATTTTTCATAATACGCTCTCTGCAGAGCTGGGTCAATTTTGTCATATGGCTGAGTAATCAGATTCGCGGGGTTACCGGCTTTTTTGGTGTACCTTATAGCTTTGAAGGGTTTAATGTCGGCCAAACGGTTTCAACTCACAGGTTTTTCCAGTGTTTCGATTATTTTTTTGGCTATTTGGATGCTGGCTTTCAGTTGGGCTTCTCGGGTTTGGGCTCCGATGTGAGGCGTAGCAATCACGTTCTTTAGGGTAAGTAGTTTGCTGTTTTTCGGCGGTTCCTCCTCGAAGACATCTACAGCTGCAGCCTTCACTTTGCCTGAAACCAACGCTTGATAAAGCGCTTCCTGGTCCACCACGCCACCTCGTGAGCAGTCAATTATCATTACACCGCTTTTCATCATGTTAAACTCTTTTGTGGATATCATGTGTTTGGTGTGGGGTGTAAGCGGTACGTGGATGGTTATGAAGTCGGCTTGGGGAAACATGTCATCAAGAGGGATAAAGCGGTCGAAGGCGCATTCTTCCACCACAAGAACTTTCATGCCTAAGGATATTGCGAATCGTTCAACTGTTTTTCCAATGTAGCCGCAGCCGATTACTCCGAGGGTTTTTCCGTTGACTTCTACGCCCATGAGTTCGTTTTTTTTCCAGTTTCCTTGGCGGAGAGATGTGGTGCCTTCTACTATGTTTCTTGCGAGAGCCAGCAGGTAGCCGATGGTCAGTTCGGCAACGCTTAGGTAAGATACGTGTGGGGTGTTTACCACGTTTATGCCCAGCTCTTTAGCCTTTTTCAGGTTGATGTTGTCCAAGCCTTCGCCAGCTCTGCCGATTACGCGGAGTTTTTTTGCGTTGGCGAGTATGTCTGCGTTGACTTTGGTTGCGGATCGTACGATGAGTGCGTCGTATTCGCTGGTTAATTTTGGGAGTTGAGGTTTGGGTGTGTTCCAGGCTTTTGTGATTTGGTAGCCTTTTTCTTCCATGAGCTTTATGCCTTCGTCTGCGATTTTGTCGCAGATTAGGATTTTGAAGGTCAATCTTTTAGCTCCAATATTTGGTTGATGAGGGTCAGAACCTTTTTGATGCCAGCTAGGTTCCATTCGCCCATGTGTCCGATGCGGAAGGTTTTTTCTTTTAGTTTGCCGTAGCCGTTTGAGATCAGGTAGCCTTTTTCCGCTAGTTTCTGGTTGAGTTCCTGCACGTTTTTTCCAGCGGTGTTTTGGACGCATGTCACGGTTATGGATTCGTATCCTGGTTCAGGGAACAACGCGAAGTGTTTCTTCGCCCACTGTTGCGTGTACTCTGCCATTTCTCTGTGCCTCTGGTAAACGTGGTCGTAGGTTTCTTCAAGCAACAGGTCCATGCGTTTGTCCAAGGCGTAAAGAAGCGAAATGTTTGGAGTGAAGGGCGTTTGATGCTTTTTCTCAAACTCGGAGATTGTAACCAAGTCGGTGTAGCTGCCTCGGTTGGATATTTCTTTTGCTCTTTCTATTGCTCGCGTGGTGACGAGGCTGACTGCAAGTCCTGGTGGGAGGGCAAAGCATTTTTGGGTGGAGGCGAAGATGATGTCGCAGCCGATTTCCTTAGGTAAGGTTTTGTCGCCTGCCATAGCCGAGACGCTGTCGATGGCGAATATTGTGTCAGGGTAGTTTTTGCGCAAAAGTTTCCCGATTTGGTGGATTGGGGTGCGTACTCCTGTGGAGGATTCATTGTGGCAGACTGCCAGCGTGTCGTATTCTCCAGTGTCGAGTTTTTCCGCGATCATGTCTGGTTTGACGGCTTTTCCCCAGTCTACTTCTATGAAGTCGGCTTCTTTGCCGCAGGCTCGGATTGTTTTGCCGAATCGTTCGGAGAATGCTCCGTTTACGCATACGAGGGCTTTTTCTTTCACGATGCTTCTGCCGACGATGTCGAACCACAAGGTGCCTGAACTGGTAGTTACTGTGGGTTTGCAGTCTTCGGTTAGCTCGAAGAACTTGGCGAGTTTCGCCGTTATTCCCCCGTAAAGTTCGGAGAACGCTTTTTCTCTGTGGCCTATGAGAGGGTGAGTTTGCTCGCGGAGAATTGCTTGGCTTACTTCTGTTGGACCTGGGATCAATAGTTTCTTGTGCATTTGGCTAATTCCCTTCATGATTTGGATTTAAAGTTTTCGAGGTTTCCTGCTGGGAACCGTTGGCTCTTTTCATGTTAATTTCCTTCTATGATTTCTGCGTTCAAGATAAGTCGCAATCAAGAAAAATTAATCGGTGACAGGAGATTAAAAGTTAACTGTGGTCAGTTCTGTTCCTCTGGCGCGTGAAAAAATCACGCGCGCGCCCTCTATAAATAGATTAAACTGGTGCTTGGACTGGCTTTGGGCTAGCTGCTCGGAACAGACTATAGCCCCTATATAAAGAAACTGCGGGAAGTTC